>CAXYVC010000210.1:0-1518 GCA_964292295.1 uncultured bacterium | reverse complement strand
GGGCGCTTCTTCGTGCATGGTGCAGTTCGGACTCACTTCAGAACGCCACCTGGAGGGCCACCATCAGGGTGTCGCCGCCCTGCTCCGCGCTCTGGGTGGCGGGATTGGGCTTCAGGAAGTTCTTGCTGCGGGCGATGTAGTTCACCTTGATATTGGCGGCCTACACCTTCTCGGGGTTGAAGGCGTAGGTGTAGCCCAGGGTGATCTCGGTGAATTCGGGACTGAAGTCTGTGGCGGCGGTGACGTAGGGGCTGGTGGCGGTGTACCAGTCGTCGCCGGAGTTGAAGTTCATCCGGTCATAGCGGGCCAGGAACGTGTGGGCGCCCAGCTTGTAGCCTGCGGTTGCGTAGTAGCCCGTGAACTTCTGGTCCAGGTGCTGGCGCTTGACCGTGGCCCCCGAGGCCGCCAGTGTGGGATAGCGGCGCCCCAGAAGGCCCGTGATGACCTCGGCGTTCAGGATCCAGGATTCTCCCTGGAACTCGTAAAACGCCCCCATGTTGGTCGTCTTGTCCTTGGTGTCGTAGATGGCTTCCTGGCTGGGCCAGGGGGCGCCAGGATTGGCTGCGATGGCTGAACCCGTCGTATCCTTCACGTCCGTTGTCCCCTGCAGGGTGTAGAGGCCGAGCCTGTGTTCCCTTCCGACGTTCATGTCCAGGCGGGCCACCAGGTCCTTGCCGGAGTTGGTGTCCCCGCCCTTGCCGGAGATGGCGTCGGACATGCCGTTGAAGGCCCCCAGGGAGAGCCTGGCGCCGAATCCCTTGGGATCGCCGAAGGCCCAGCCGAGGACGGCCCCCCGGTCCCGCTTATCACCGAAGGCGCGACCCAGTTGGGATCGCTCGGCGAAGAGAATCTCGGAGGAGGAGGTGAGCCCTTCCATCGTCTGGAGGGTCTTGAACTGGCCGATCTTGAGTTCCAGGCCCGGCATGAGCTCGAACTCGAGGGCAGCGTCCTGGAGGATCATGGGATTCTTGTCCTCGGTCTTGATGCTGGGATCGAGCATCACCTCGAACTTGACACCGTCCAGGATCTTGCCCGAGGCCTTGATCTCCGTGCGGCGAATGGAAAAGCCGTTCTCCTTGAACTCGGAGCGCAGATTGTAGTAGTTGGCCACGCCGTTCTGGCGGAGGTTGCTGTCCAGCATCTGGGTGTACCAGGCCTGCACCAGGCCGCTGAGCTTCACCTCCTGGGCCTGGGCGGCGGAAAGGCCCGCCAGCGCGACGGCCGTGCCCGCGAGCAAACGAAGACGATGGGACATGAAGTCCTCCATGGAAGTTCCGGCCCCTGCCGGGAGGTGGGTTGCGAGGGTGGCTCTCCGCCCTGTTTCCTCCATCCTCCCGCCCCCATGTGGAGAAGGCGTTCCCGTTTCGCGACGGAGTTCAAACACCTCTGTGACGAACGCCCTTCAGGTCATCACCAGGTTCACGCCAGGGACTGTCAAGAAGCGGAAAGCACGAGAATCCATGTGCCCATGGAGGTCCCTTGGGCAGGCTCTTCTGCATCCCCCTTTTGACCCCCACG
>CAXYVC010000209.1:0-1595 GCA_964292295.1 uncultured bacterium | reverse complement strand
TCTCCCAGGGGCACCAGCCGTGCCCCGGGAGCCAGGGCCCTCAGCAGGCGCACCAGGTGGACGAGGCTCACCATGGAGGCCTCGTCCACGATCACCACCCGGGCGCTCAAGGGGTTCGCCTCATCGTGGCGGAAGCGCTCCGCGGCGGGCTGCCAGGCCAGGAGGCGGTGCAGGGTCTTCGGCTCCGGGAAGCTGTCCAGCAGGTCCCGGGCGGCGGCGTCCCCTTCCGCCAGGCGCCTGAGGCCGTGCCGGATGGCCTCGCCCATGCGCTGGGCCGCCTTGCCCGTGGGGGCGGCCAGGGCCACGTCCGCCGCCTCCAGGCCGGGCTGGTGCAGGAGGGCGCGCAGGATGGCCACCACGATGGAGGTCTTGCCGGTGCCGGGACCGCCCGTGAGCAGGGCGAGGGGCCGCGCGAGGGCCAGCCTCACCGCCGCCGCCTGCTCGGCGTTCAGGGCTACCGGCTCCCGCAGGATCGCCTCGGGGAAGGCCGCGTCCTGCCCCGGGGCCGCGGCCAGGGCGCGGATCCGCGCCGCCAGGGAGGCCTCCGCCGCGTGCATGCGGTGCGTGGAGAGCCAGGCGCCCTCCCGCAGCAGGGGCCGCGCCATCCCCGGCGCCCCCAGCATCCCCGCCGCCTCCAGGCGCTCCAGCAGGGGCGGCAGCTCCAGCCCGAGCCGCTCGAGGAGGGCCGCCGCCGCGCTGCCCGGCGCCGGGGACAGGGCCAGGCGCGTGTGCCCCTGCCCTTCTGCCGCCAGGAGCGCCAGGGCGAGGTGCAGGAGGCCGCGCCGCCCGGCCTCGTCCAGATCCGGCGGAAGCTCCGCCAGCTCCCGGGCGTAGGCCAGGATCCGGGGATCCAGGCCGTGGGCCCGCAGGAGCTCCGCGAGCCCGGGGGCGGCCAGCGCGCCGTCAGCCATCGAGGCCTCCTCCCGCGTGGGCGGGGATGAGCTGCGCCAGGGGCAGCGCCTCCAGCTCCCGCACCCAGCGCTGGACCGTCTCCCAGTCGGGGCGCGCCGTCCACACGCCGCCCTCCGGCAAGCCCCGCAGGAACACGTACAGCACCCCGCCGAAGCCCGCCGCGTAGGCCTCGGGCGAATCCAGGCCCAGGAAGCGGCAGGCCGCCAGGGTGTAGACCTTCACCTGGAGCGCGTAGTGGTCGGCCATGGCCGCCTCCAGCGCGGGGGCGTCGTAGGCGGGCAGGCGGTTGGTCTTCCAGTCCAGCACGAAGGCCTTCCCCCCGTGGCGGAACAGCATGTCGATGGAGCCCTCCAGCAGGTCCGGGTGTCCCGGGTAGGGCGTCAGAAAGTCCAGCTCCCGCAGCATGGGCGCGACTTCCGCCAGGCGCACGGCGCCGCCCTCCGGCAGGGGGAGCGGCCCTCCGAGCGCCCGGTGCGCCCAGGCCAGCACCTCCTCCCGGGCCCCGGGGGAGAGGCAGCGCTCCGCCAGGCGCGCCACCTCGGGGTGGGCCTTCCAGGCCCGCAGATCGCGCCCCGCCAGCGTGGCGGGATCCAGCTCCTGCAGGAAGGTGTGCACCTCCACCCCGAGGCGCGCACCGCCTCCGGGCCCCTGAGGACCTTCGGGATCCCGCGCCTCCTCCCCCG
>CAXYVC010000208.1:0-1630 GCA_964292295.1 uncultured bacterium | reverse complement strand
CCTGGGCCTCACCGAGCCCACCCCCGCGCGTCCGCTGCCCGATCCCACGCCCATCCTGGACAGCCGCCCCAGCGTCCCCAGGGTTCCCAGCCTCCCCCGCGTACCCTCGGCGCGCCTGCCCGAGCCCCCGCGGAGCGACGCCTCCATGGGCCCCGCGGATCGCCTGGACCTGCCCCCGCGCCGCCTCTTCGACCCGCCCAAGGCCGAGCAGCGGCTGGACCCGAGCCTCCTGGAGGAGACCCGCGCCCTGATCGGACAGAAACTGTCCGAGTTCAAGGTGAAGGGCGCCGTCACGGGCCTCCAGCCCGGCCCCGTGGTCACCGTCTACGAGTTCCAGCCCGACCCCGGCGTGCCCCTCTCCAAGGTGCTGAACATGGAGGAGGACCTGGCCCTGGGCCTGCGCGCCGAGAAGGTGCGCATCGACCGCATCCCCGGCAAGAACCTCGTGGGCATCGAGGTGCCCAACGCGCGCCGCGAGATCATCAGCTTCCGGGAGGTGGTGGACAGCCCCGTCTTCCGCGACCCGGCGGTGAACAAGGAGGCCGCCGGCTACCTGTGCCTGGCCATGGGCAAGGACATCGCCGGACACCCGGTGGTGGCCGACCTGGGCAAGATGCCGCACCTGCTCATCGGCGGCAGCACGGGCAGCGGCAAGAGCGTGGGCGTGAACGCGATGATCTGCTCCATCCTCCTGCGCGCCATGCCCGACGAGGTGAAGCTGATCCTGGTGGACCCCAAGATGGTGGAGATGGGCGTCTACGAGGACATCCCCCACCTCTGGGCGCCCGTGGTCACGGACATGAAGGAGGCTGGACGCGTCCTCAAGTGGGTCGTGGCCCAGATGGAGGAGCGCTACAAGCGCCTGGCCCTCATGTCCGTGCGCAACCTCGAGGGCTTCAACGCCAAGATCCTGGAGGCGGGCGGCAGCATCGACCTCAGCGACCGCACCCCCAACCCCCGCTGGCCCGACCGCCCCTTGAGCCTGGAGCCCCTGCCCTACGTGGTGGTGGTCATCGACGAGCTGGCGGACCTCATGATGGTCTGCCGCAGCGAGGTGGAGGAGAGCATCGCGCGCATCGCCCAGAAGGCCCGCGCCGTGGGCATCCACCTGGTGCTCGCCACCCAGAGGCCCTCGGTGGACATCGTCACCGGCGTCATCAAGGCCAACCTCCCCGCGCGCCTCTGCTACCGCGTGAACAACAAGATCGACAGCCGCACCATCCTGGACAGCGGCGGCGGCGAGCAGCTCCTCGGCAAGGGCGACGCCCTCTTCCTGGCCCCCGGCAGCGCGCGCCCCCGCCGCATCCACGCCCCCTTCCTCACCGAGGAGGAGACCCTGCGCCTCGTGGAATGGCTGAAGGAGCGCGGCAAGCCTGCCTACAACCAGGCCCTCCTCTCCGCCATGGAGAAGGACGAGGAGGCCCTGGAGGACGAAGGCGAGGCCGCGGGCCCCGCGGGGGACGACATCTACGAGCGCGCCGTGGCGGTGGTGAAGCGCGAGCGCAAGGCCAGCACCAGCCTCCTCCAGCGCAAGCTGAACCTCGGCTACGGCCGCGCCGCCCGCCTCATCGACCGGATGGAGGAGGAAGGCATCATCGGTCCCGACCGCGGCGCCGGAAAGCCCCGCGAG
>CAXYVC010000207.1:0-1717 GCA_964292295.1 uncultured bacterium | reverse complement strand
GGCTTGCACCAAACTGTGAACCGCCGCGGCTCCAACTGCCGTGATGTGGGGCCGGTTGGGGACGATTTCACCCATGCAACTGCAGGATGGTATCGATTCACCCCACATGTCCCGCGGTTGAATAGGCCGGTGGCAACCACCTCGTGAGTGGTTTGGGATGTTAGGCTGAAGTCATTGAACCCTCAGGCCGGTTCCAAGGCCGGCAGGGCCTGATTCAGCTTGGCGGCGCGGATGGCTTTCAGCAGCCAGTCGAAGTAGGGCACGCCGCGGATGCGGGCGGTAGCGCCGAGGCTCAGGAGGCGCTCGAAGAATCGTTTCCCGTCCGCGCTGGGCAGGCGCTGAAAGATCCGCTTGAGGATCACGAGGGGGCGCAGGGCTCGCTCGGCCGCATTGTTCGTCGGCTCCACGCCCTCGACCTTCAGGAACACCCAGAGCTTGTCCCAGTTCCGGAGGAGGTCCTTCCCGAGATTCCGGGCGGCCTTGTGGTCCATGCCGCTCGCCTGGAGCAGGCCGCGCTTGAGCCGCGCCAGATTGATGGCCGTGCAGGCGCGCAGATCCTTGCGGGTGATCTCGCCGCTTCGAAAGGCGTGCCACAGCGCAAAGACCTCCTCCTGCTCGGCGAGCAGGCGCTTCCCCAGAGCGGCTACGTCGGGTTTCTGGGATTCGCTCAGGGCGACGAACTCGCGGCGCAGGTGAGCCCAGCAGAACTGGCGGATCGCGGACTTCATCGCCCGGTAGGCACCGTAGCGATCCGTTCCGATGACGCCTTTGAAGTCCTCGGGAAGCAGCGCGGTCAGGGCCCTCGCACCGCGGGTGTCGCTGAAGTGGAAGAGGGCCGTCCGGGCGGAGAGGGCCACCCAGATCCAGTCCCGGTCTTTCCGGCCGAAGCCCGTTTCGTCGAGATTGAGGACTTCCGCCCTGCGGATCTGGCCGCCGAGCTCCTCCCAGGCGGGCCGGAGGTGGTTGCCCAGGGCGACGCCACTCTCGTGGAGCCAGCCACGGGAAACGGAGACGCCGAGCACCTCGGAGAAATACCGTTGGAGCGGTGTCAGGCTCATGCGACCTTCCGTTCGCAGGTAGGCCGCCGCGGCCTGGAGGCGCGGCCCGATCCCGCCTGGCGCGGCCTCCGGGGGAAGCGGCGCCTGAACCTTCCTCTGGCAGTGCGGACACGTGCCCTGCTCCAGGGCATAGCCGATGACCTCCGTGAGCTTCTGAGCCAGGTCCACCACTCGATGCATCGTGGAACCCGTAATGCGATCGGGCGGGATCTCCACATTGCAATGCGGGCAGCAGGTGAGAGGGACTGGAACCACGCGGTCCTCGCTGCCCTCCGCGGGCAGTACCCGCGCCGAGCCCTTGCGTCCGGGTTGCCCCCCGCGTTTCCGGCCCGTGGGAGCCGAGGGCGGCCGCGGCGGCGCGGACGGTCCGTCCGAACTCGGCGGCTTGGAACTGTTGCGGCTGTCCTTTCCCAGACGCTCCTGGAGAGTCACCAGCAGCTTCTCCGTGCGCTCCGCGGAGGCTTTCAGCGCCTCGAGCATCTCGCGGAGGCCTGCGATTTCGGCCCGCAGCGTCGCATTCTCGGCCAAGAGAGCCAAGTGCCGGGGGTCGCTCAGCAGGGAATCAGGTTCCATCCTCCTGAAGCTGACCGGATTATGCCCAAAGTACAACCAAATCATTCATGCGATTCGCCATTTCGCGCTGGGGGGTGAATCGATAC
>CAXYVC010000206.1:0-1768 GCA_964292295.1 uncultured bacterium | reverse complement strand
CCGTGGGGAACGGTAGTCGAAGATGCGGCCGCTGGCGGTGAGGATGAAGGTCATGCCTGGCCCCCTTCGATCTGCGGGGCGGCCACCTTCGCCTTCTGTTCTGCATCCAGTGCCTCTGCCCAGGCCTCGATCGCAGGCAGCACCTCGGCCATGGTTTCCCCGTAGAACCAGCCGGTGCTGTAGTAGCCCCAGGAGAAGGACGCGCCGCTACAGTCCGAGAAGAACTCCATGACGGGATGGGCCGCCTGCACCAGCAAGCCGAAACATCCCCGGTCGCGCGCAGTGAAGACGAAGGTTTTCCCGTCTTCCTCGTCATCCTCGGCACAGCACTCCTCGCGCGCTTCTTCCCAATTCAGGTCTGACAACCAGGGAAGGCCGATGCTCAGGGTCTTGATGGTGTGTTCGTCGAAACCCTGGAGGAACTCTTCCACGGCGTCAGACGAGCATTCCATCTCTTCCATGCCACCGAGGAACAGGATGGATTCGATCCTGATGGTGCCATCAAAGAGACGTTGGGAGATTTCTTGGTTGGTGAGGCTCATGCGTGTCCTTTCGGGGCCTTGTGGATGGCCGGAATGAGGTCTTCGAAGTCGGGAACGGTGAGGGTCTGGCCGTCGGGCCCGGTGGCCTCGACGCCTTCGTGAAGGGGACCCCAGCCGGTGAGGCGCCAGCCGGGGGGGAGGGGACGGGTCACAGGCAGCTCCAGAGCAGGAGGCTGCCCAGGGCCAGGCAGGCGAGGATCGTGAGCGCGCGGCCCAGGCGGGAGCCCTGGGCGGGCTCCTCCTGGCCGCTGCCGTGGCAGAGGGGGCAGACCAGGCGCTGGGCGCTGAGGCCTGCGAGGGTGGATCCGCTGCCGCCGCAGCCGCTGCAGGCGATGGGCTCAGCCATGGATCACCTCCCAGGTCTCGACCTCGGCGGCGGGCCGCCAGAGGACGAGGGCTTCGCGGGGCTGGCGGTCGAGGCGGTGGAGCTTCACGACGGGGACCTGCTGGCCGTCGAGGCCGGTCTCCTGGCGGAGCTTGTAGCGGCGCCCATCGGGCGCCTGGAGGCAGGTTCCGGGCTTCATGCGGTGGCCTCCATCAGCAGGTCGCTGACCCGCTGCAGGGTGGGGAGGTCGGCGCTGGAGAGGCCGTCCCGGATGGCCCGGACCAGGGTTTCCCGGGTGCGGCGGGCCTCGCGCTCCTCCCGGGCCTTGGCGTCGGCCAGGGCCCGGCGCAGGCGGGGGGACTTGGGCCAGCGCAGCAGGAGGCGCTCCAGGCGCGCGGAGCTGTCGGCGGCGGTGAGGTGAGGCCGGCGGCCCACGGGCGGCCTCCGAAGAGCCGGGGCGCCAGGATGCGCTCCCAGAGGTCCGGCAGCGGGATGTAGAGGAATCGAGGAATGATCGGCAGCAGGCGCTGCCGGCGACGATCACAAGCGAGAATGGCCATGGGGCCTCCGACTTGGACGATCAGGGGTGGAGGGGAAGCCGCGCCAGGAGTCGGCGCAGGCGGGATTCGGCCTGGATCTGGATCTGGCGGACGCGCTCCCGGGAGCAGCCCCAGGAGGCGGCCACGGCAGCCAGGGTTTCGGGCCGCTGGCCGGTGAGGCCGTGGCGACGGATGAGCACTTCTCGGGCTCGGCCGTGCAGGAGGCCAAGCCCCTGGTGGATCAGGCTCCAGGCCAGGTGGCGGTGGAGGGCGGGCTCCTGCTCACCGGGCGCCTCCAGCAGGAACACCTGGGGGGGGCGGTGGGGGGGGGGGGGGGGGGGTCGGGGCGGCGGAGGGGGCGG
>CAXYVC010000205.1:0-1813 GCA_964292295.1 uncultured bacterium | reverse complement strand
GGGAAAGGCATGCCACCTTTGAGATGTCTACCATCAAATTTATTCATTTTTTCAAAATCTGTTGATACTTGCCCAAATTGCTTCGAGGAATAAATATTTTTCGCCTCGACCAACGCACAGAAGGATTTGTCTTCGGAAACCCTTTGAGCCGGCAGAAGCAACAGGTCAATCTTTGCTTCTTTGTTGCCACCTCGCCCCGCATGTACTGGCCCGCGTCCCATCTCGTGGTGTAAGAGTTCCGGCGAGGCCGGTTCCGTAGGGTGGGAAAGATCTTTGCAATGAACCTTGCTGCTGATGCTACCCGGCAGGGGGCGGTGTGGAAAGCGCGAAGCGGTTTCCAGCCGTAGGCCCCAGGTGTGGGAAGGCTGTGGACCCGCAGGGCGGGCCGAAGGTCCGTTCGCTGTGGGAAGCCGCAGGCTTTCCGCGGCGAATCCATCTGGCTTTCCATGCCTGGGCACTGCCCGCGGTCATGCCAGGAGGCCCTCGGTCCTGCTCGTTCCGCCTCATGCTCACACCTTTAGATAGGGCCGCTGGGCGCTGATCCACTCGGCGTGCTGGTCGAAGAGGATGCTCCCCACCAAGCGCAGCACGGAGGCCCGGTTCGGAAAGATCCCCACCACGTCGGTCCTCCGGCGCAGTTCGCGGTTCTCCCGTTCCAGCACGTTCGTCGAGTGGATCCTCCGCCAGTGCTCGTGTGGAAAGGTCATGAAGGCGGTCACGTCCTCGGCAGCCTCATCGAGGAAGCGGGCGAAGTCGGGATGTTTGCCCTCGGTGTCCCTGGCCAGCGTCCGGATCCGCACCAGGGCTTCGTTTTGGCTCTCGGCCGCGAAGCAGAGCTTCAGTCTCTCCAGCCACTTCGCCTGGACGACCTTGGGCAGCTTCACCCCCGCGTTCCGCATGAAATGGACCCGGCATCGCTGCCAGGTGACTCCGTTCAGAACTTTGCGTAGCGCGGATTTGATCCCGGTGTGCGCGTCCGAGATCGCCAGCTCGATGCCCTTCATCCCCCGTGTCACCAGGCCCTCCAGGAATGACTTCCAGGCTTCACCCATCTCGCTTTCCGCTACCTCTACGCCCAACACTTCCAGGCGGCCCTCCGGATTCACGCCCAGGGCGATCAGCACGGCTAGGCTGCGGATCCGACCACCCTCGCGCACTTTCAGATACACCGCGTCCAGCCAGATGTAGCAATAGCTCGCCTCCAGGGGTCGATTCCGAAAGACCTCCACCTCCGCGTCCAGCACCTGCGCGATCCGGGAGACCTCAGACTTCGAAATACCCTTCGCCCCCATGGCTTCAACCAGGGCTTCGACCTTGCGCGTCGAGACCCCGCAGACGAAGGCCTCCGTCACCACATTCCGGAACGCCTCCTCCCAGCGCCGACGCGGCTCCAGGAAACACGGAAAGTAGCTCCCCTTCCGCAACTTCGGAATCTGGAGGTCCAGCGTCCCCAGCCGCGTCTCGAAGTCCCGCTCCCGGTAGCCGTTCCGGTGGTTCACCCGCTCCGGTGAGCGCTCCCCTGGTGGTGCTCCGCAGATCGATGCCACCTCTGCGTCCATGATCTCCCGGAGACCCGCCAGCAGCACCTGCCGCAGGAAGTCCCCGTTCCCGTCCTCCAACAACTTCCCCAGGGCCTCCGCCCCAGGCACACTCACTATGGCCACCAGCTCCTCCGTCTGAATGAGTCCTGAACAAACCCACTCTACGGAACTGGTGGCCTCCTCATCTCTCAGCCGCTCTTACACCACGCCCCGGGACGCGGCCGCGGATGAACTTCGGCATTCCCCGCTCGCCGATGACCCGCGCCAGCACT
>CAXYVC010000204.1:0-1871 GCA_964292295.1 uncultured bacterium | reverse complement strand
CGCGGCGCCAGTGGGCGGCAGGGGGGCCGCCGCTGCCGCCTTCCATGGGGGCCTTCAGGGCCTGGTCCAGGAAGGCGAGGCCCTCCTGGAGGTGCAGCCCGGAGCGGGCGGCGAGCTTCCCGAGCTGCAGGCGCACGGTGCTGGGGGCGTCCACGCCGGGCAGGGCCTCCCGGGCCACGCGCCAGGCCTCCTCGGGCTGGCCGGCGTCCAGCAGGGCGTCGCAGACGGCTTCCACCCCCTTGGCGCTGCGGTTCACGGCCGGGAGCAGGCGCCGGGCTTCGGCGGCAAGGCGGGCCTTCTGGACGGCTTCGCCCAAGGAACGGCGGGTCTCCTTGCTGGAGAGGCTGTCCAGGTAGGCGTAGACCACCTCCGGGTCCCGGGGGGGCAGGGCCAGGGCGCGGCCGAAGTAGGGCTCGGCCTTGGCCCAGTCGCCGTCCATGGCGTGCACCATGCCCTCGAGCAGGTCGCCCCGGGCGGGGGCCACGGCGCGCAGGCGGGCGGCGCAGTCCAGCGCCCTGCGGGTGGAGCCGCCCAGCACGAAGGGCAGCTGCTGGTAGGCGAGGCCCAGGCTCAGCCAGCCGCGCTCCAGGCGCGGGTCGGCGCCCACGGCGGCCCACAGGTCGTCCAGGGCGCCGGAGGCCTTCTTCAGGCTGCTGAAGTTCCGCTGCTGCACGGCGGTGCCCGCCCGGGCGAGGCCGCGGGCGAGCAGGGCGTCCGCCAGGTTGGGCTGGAGGGCCAGGGCCTGCCGGGCGGCCTGCTCCGCCTCCCAGAAGCGCTGGAAGGCGCTCAGGGCCTGGCTCTTGGTGGCCCAGGCCAGGGCGTCCTTCGGGTCGGCGCGCAGCCGGGCCTCGGCCTCGGCGTGGGCCTTCAGGTAGCGGCCCGCGTCCAGGTCCGCCCGGGGCGCGTAGGCCCCGTTGGGGGCAAGAAGAATCAGGGCAGGCACGAGGGGCAGCATGGAGGCGTCCTAGGCTCGGGCCAGTATATCGGCCGGAGGGAGGTGCCCATGCTCATGGACGGTGCGTGCGGTCTGGTGGTGGGGGTGGCGAACAAGTGGTCCATCGCCTGGGCCATCGCCCGGCGGCTTTCGCAGGAGGGGGCCACCCTGGCCCTCAGCTATCAGAACGAGCGGATGGGGCGGAACCTGCGGGAGCTGGCTTTGGAGCTGCCCGATCCCCTGCTGCTGCCTTTGGACGTCACCAGCGACAAGCAGATCCTGCTCGCCTTCGAGCAGCTGAAGGCGCGGTGGGGGCGCCTCGACTTCCTGGTGCACGCGGTGGCCTACGCGCCGCGCGCGGCGCTGGACGGCGCCTTCGTGGCCACCACCCGGGAGGACTTCCGGGTGGCCCACGATGTGAGCGCCTTCAGCCTCACGGCCCTCGCCCACAGCGCCCTGCCCCTCATGGGGGAGGGGGGCAGCATCCTGGCCCTGAGCTACCTGGGGGCCGAGCGGGTGGTGCCGCACTACAACGTGATGGGGGTGGCCAAGGCCAGTCTGGAGGCCTCGGTGCGCTACCTGGCTTCCGACCTCGGCCCGGCCGGCGTGCGGGTGAACGCGGTGTCGGCCGGGCCCATCAAGACCCTGGCCGCCAGCGGCATCTCGGGCTTCGGCTCCATGCAACGCCACCACCGCAACCGGGCGCCCCTGCGCAAGGATACGGAGGCGGAGGAGGTGGCCGATGCGGCCCTCTTCCTGCTGAGCCCCATGGCCCGTGGCGTGACGGGGCAGGTGCTCTATGTGGACGGCGGCTCCTCCATCATGGGGGACTGACAAGGGGGCGCCTTCCCGGTTGGCTCCTGAATCCCGCATGATGCTGAGGATGGATCGGCGCTGGAGTCTCTCACTCGTCCTTCTCGTGCCTCTGACCTTCGGC
>CAXYVC010000203.1:0-1897 GCA_964292295.1 uncultured bacterium | reverse complement strand
TCCAGTTCCCCGAACTGCCCGTGGATAGCCTGGACCAGCCCTTCGGCACCAAGACCGGCGCCGGCGTCATCTTCGCCAATTCCGGCGGCGTGACGGAAGCCGTGATCCGGTATGCCGCGGGCCACCTGGGCGAGGACAACCCAGTCATCGAGGAGGTCCGCCTGGAGCAGAACCGCCGCGAGTTCACGGCCGCAACCCCCTTCGGCGACATCAAGATGGCCGTGGTCCAGGGCCTGGCCAAGGCCAAGGAGCTGGTGCGGGAGATCCAGGCCGGCAAGAGCGACGTGGAGTTCGTGGAGGTCATGGCCTGCCCCGGAGGCTGCATCGGCGGCGCCGGCCAGCCCACCACCCATTCCGCGGGCACCCGCCACCAGCGGACCCAGGTCATCCGCGACGTGGACACCACCCAGGACACCCACTGTCCCCAGGAGAACCACGTCATCAAGGAGCTCTACAAGGAGCGCCTGGGCGAGCCCAACGGACACGAGGCCCACCGCCTCCTCCACACCCACTACCACAGCCGCAAGCGGATCGAGAACGAGGGCATCGCCCTCTCCGAGATCACCGGCCAGGCCAAGATCCCCGTCAACGTGTGCCTCGGCACCGCCTGCCATCTCAAGGGCGCCCAGGATCTCCCCAAGCGGATCCTGCGCCACGTGGATGAGGCCGATCTCGGGGAAATCTTCGACATCCGGGCGACCTTCTGCATGGAATCCTGCGATCACGGTCCCACGGTGCGGGTGAACGGCCACGTCCTCCGCCACGCCACATTTGAGATGGTCCGGGACACCCTGGCCGCCGCCGCTGCGGGTAAACTACCCGCGGTGGAGGTCTCCGATGGCTGCGCCCACGCATGAAATAGTCGTCTGCATGGGAAGCGCCTGCTTCTCCCGGGGGAATGCCGACACCGTTCCGGTGATCCAGGAATTCCTCCGGGCGAAGGGGCTCGAAGACTCGGTCACCCTGACCGGAACCCTCTGCCAGAGCCACTGCAGGCAGGGGCCCAATCTCTGCATCGACGGGGAGTGCCTCTGCGGGGTCGAGCCCGCGACGCTGCCGGAGCTTCTGGCAGAACACCTGGGCTAGCCGGAGACCCCCCGCCATGAATTCGCAGCAGCCGATCTTCACGGAAAAGGCGAAGTGCCAGGACTGCTACAAGTGCGTCCGGGCCTGCCCGGTCAAGGCCATCCAGGTGGTGGACGACAGCGCGGCGGTGATGCCGGAGCGCTGCGTCTACTGCGGCACCTGCGTGAACGTGTGCCCCGTGGGCGCCAAGAAGGTCCGCGACGACCTGGGGCGGGCCAAGTTCGTGCTCAAGCGCAAGGCGAAGGTGGTGGCCAGCCTGGCCCCCTCCTTCGTGGCGGAGTTCCCGGACCTTCCGCCGGGCCGCCTGATCCACGCCCTCAAGGAACTGGGTTTCTGGGCCGTCTCCGAGACGGCCCTGGGGGCCGAGGAGGTCTCCGCGGCCTGCGCCGTCGCCCTGGAGAACGGCGAGCCCGGGGCCTACCTCTCCACCGCCTGCCCCACCGTGGTGGAGCTGATCCGGCGCTACCACCCCGACCAGATTCCCTCCCTCACGCGCCTCTTCTCGCCCCTCATGGCGCACTGCAAGCTGCTCCGCCGGGAGTACGGCGAGGACATCGGCATCGTCTTCATCGGCCCCTGCATCTCCAAGAAGCTGGAGGCGGACGCCCGGCCCGAGCTGCTGGACGTGGCCCTCACCTTCGCGGATCTGCGCCGCTGGTTCGAGGACCGGGGCATCGATCCCGCCTCGGAGCCCCAGGCCGAGGGGGATGCCTTCGTGCCCAGGGGGGCCCGGGATGGTGCCCTCTATCCCGCGGATGGCGGCATGAACAGGGGCATCAGCGCCAGAGGCCACGGGGCCCCGGCGAGCCTG
>CAXYVC010000202.1:0-2069 GCA_964292295.1 uncultured bacterium | reverse complement strand
AGAAGGAGGCCCGGGCCCCCCCCCCCCTTACCCCCACCAAAACCCCCCCCCAAGGGCGGTGTTTCTGCGTACCGCGTAGAATCGACGCATGCTTCCCCTGCTTCCCTGCGCGTTGACGCTGGTGCTGGCCGCCCCTCCCCGGGCCGGGGAGGCCTTCCGGATCCTGGAGCAGCACAGCGGAGGGCGCCTTGGCGTGGCCGTGCTGGATGCACAAGGGAAGCCGCGCCTGGTCCATCGGGGCGGTGAGCGCTTTCCCTTCTGCAGCACCGTGAAGGTGCTGATCGCGGGCGCCGTGCTGGCGCAGGCGGATGCCGGCACCCTGCGCCTTGAGGAGCGCGTCGCCTTCGGTGCGGAGGACCTGCTGGCCCACGCGCCCGTGTGCCGCGGGCGGCTTGCGCAGGGCGGCATGAGCCTCGCCGAACTGTGCGAAGCCGCGCTGGGGGTGAGCGACAACACCGCCGCGAACCTCCTGTTGGCGCGCCTGGGCGGCCCGGCTGCGGTCACGGCCTTCGCCCGCGCGATCGGGGACGGGGAGACGCGGCTGGACCGCCGGGAACCCGAGCTGAACGAGGCCCGCCCCGGCGATCCCCGCGACACCACGACGCCGGAGGCCATGGCCGCCACGCTGCGCCGGCTCCTGGAAGGCCCGGCCCTCCGTAAGGCGTCAAGGGCCCGCCTGGCGGCCTGGATGGCCGCCAGCACCACGGGCGCCCGCCGCCTGCGGGCAGGATTCCCTTCCGGGTGGGGCGTGAAGGACAGGAGCGGCAGCGGTGACCAGGGCACCACCAACGACATCGCCGTGGTCACGGTGCCGGATGGAACGCCGCTGTTCGTGGCGGTGTACCTCACCGGCGCACGGGTGGATGCCGCCGCACGGGAGCGCGTGATCGCCGGGGCCGGGCGCATCGTGGCGGCCTGGTGGCGCATGGAGGGCGCGGAAGGGCCTGCGCCGCGGTAACCTGGAAGGTCCGCCCAGCGGAATGACCCGGGAAGCCTCGTCGATGCTTGCAAGCCTGAACCACGCCCACCTGAGCTTCGGACCCCAGGAAGTCCTGAAGGACGTCACCTGGGCCCTGGAGGAGGACGAGGTCTGGGGCGTCATCGGCCGCAACGGCGCGGGCAAGAGCACCCTGTTCAAGGTGCTGCTCGGCAGGCTGGAGCTGGACGAGGGCACGGTGGTGCGGCCCACCCGGGAGCGCGGCATCCGCGTGGGGCACTATGCCCAGGACCTGGAGCCGGAGACCGGCGGCAGCATCCTGGAAGAGGCCCTGGCCGCCTTCGGCGAGGTGGAGCGCCTCGTGCACGAGCTGCGCGACCTGGAGCACCGCATGAGCGAGGCGGGCGCGGATCTGGATGCGGTGATGGCGCGCTACCAGACCGTGCAGGAGGCCTTCGAGCGGCTGGACGGCTTCACGATCCGCGCGCGCGCCGAGGGCATCCTCTTCGCGCTGGGCTTCTCGAAGGAGGACCTGGAGCGGAACGTCCACGAGCTGTCCGGCGGCCAGAAGAGCCGCGTGATGCTGGCCAAGGCCATCCTCCAGGGGGAGGACCTGCTGCTGCTGGACGAGCCCACCAACCACCTGGACCTGCCCTCCCTGCGTTGGCTCGAGGACTTCGTGAACGGCGCGAAGGCCACCGTGGCCGTCATCAGCCACGACCGCTACTTCCTGGACCGGGTGGCCACCTCCATCCTGGAGATCGAGCTGGGGCGCTCGCGCGTCTACGAGGGCAACTACACCGAGTTCATGGAGAAGAAGGAGCAGGAGCTCGAGATCGCCGAGAAGCACTTCGAGCAGCAGCAGGGCTACATCAAGCGCCAGGAGGAATACATCCGGCGCAACATCGCGGGCCAGAACACCAAGATCGCCCGGGGGCGGCGCACCCACCTGGCGAAGCTGCAGCGCCTGGAGAAGCCCCTGCGGGACCGCCGGCGGGTCAAGTTCGACTTCCCCGACACCCAGCGCAGCGGCGACACGGTGCTGCTGCTGGAGGGCGCCGCCGCGGGCTGGGAGGGCACGCCCCTCTTTGCGCCGATCGAGCACCCGCAGGTGCGCCGGGGCCAGAAGCCG
>CAXYVC010000201.1:0-2084 GCA_964292295.1 uncultured bacterium | reverse complement strand
ACTACTTCTTCCTCAAGATCCGAGCCGCTTTCCCCGGAGTTTCACGTTGAACCAATTATTATCGACTAAGAATGCCAACAAAACCCTCTTGTACAAGCAGATGCAGAATATAGAGGGATGGTCCGAGAGATTTTGCCATCTGAGCTGTGGAAGAAGGTCGAGCCGGTGATCGCGGAGCTGGATCCGCGGGCGCGGACGGGAAGGCCGCGGGTGCCTGATCGGGACGTGCTCCGGGGAATCCTGTTCGTGCTGAAGACGGGCATCCAGTGGGAGTTCCTGCCCCAGGAGATGGGCTGCGGCAGCGGCATGACCTGCTGGCGCCGCCTGAAGCGCTGGCACGAGCTTGGGGTCTGGGACCGCATCCACCGGTTGTTGCTGGACGAGTTGCAGGAGGCCGGAAAGCTGGACTGGTCGCGTGCTTCGCTGGATGCCTCGAGCCTTCCGGCAAAAAGGGGGGCTTGCAGACGGGGCCGAATCCAACCGATCGAGGTCGTGCTGGGAGCAAGCACCACCTGATCGTGGAACGCCGCGGGATTCCACTGGCTGCGCAGGTCGGACCGGCGAACCAGCACGACTCCAAGGTGTTCGAGAGCCTGATCGATGCGATCCCGGCTGTGCGAACCGGGCGGCGCGGAAGGCCTCGCAGGCGGCCAGAGAAGTTGCACGCGGACAAAGGATATGACTTCCGGCGTTGCCGGGATGCCTGCCGTCAGCGCGGGATGAAGCATCGGATCGCCAGGCGTGGCGTCGAGTCGAAGGAGCGGCTGGGCATCCACAGGTGGGTCGTGGAGCGCACCTTCGCATGGCTGCACCGGTTCCGACGACTTGCCGTGCGCTATGAACGCAGGTCCGACATTCACCAGGCCTTCCTCAGCCTCGGGTGCATCCTCATCTGCTGGTACGCCAAGGACTGGGCGTTTTGTTAGGCGTTCTAACCCTCAATTGGAGAGGGTTGAAATCACGCTCGGGACAATCGCAGTCGAGTTCCGAACGGGACCATTCGGAAGCGCCCTCCACCAGTCCGACTACGTTTCGGGAGGGGTGCCCGTAATCAATCCCACGAACATCGTTGATGGCGCGATTGTCCCCAACCCGGATGTCAGTGTTTCACCGGAGACACACAAGCGACTTGCTGATTACAGCCTCCGAGTAGGTGACATCATCATCGCTCGCAGGGGTGAGATGGGGCGCTGTGCTGTTGTGGGACGTGATGAGGCTGGTTGGCTTTGTGGAACAGGTTCTGCCCTGATCCGCGTCGGTGGCGATGCCAATCCCGAGTACATCCAGGCGCTCATATCTTCTCCGGAGACTAGGCGTTTCCTCGCGGAGGGCGCTGTCGGATCCACCATGGCAAATCTCAATCAGGGCGTGTTTCGCTCTGTTCCAGTCGTCTTGCCTTCGATTGAGGAGCAGGTGGAGATCCTCCGCAGGATCAAAGACCTCAACCGAATCGCCGACCAGATCGAAGCCCGCTACGCCAAGGCCAAGGCTCAGGTGGACCGCCTCACCCAGTCCATCCTCGCCAAGGCCTTCCGGGGCGAACTCGTACCCCAGGACCCGGGCGACGAGCCTGCGGACGCGCTCCTGAGCCGCCTCGCCTCCACCCCAGCCGAGGCCTCCGCCCCATCCCGACGCCGGGGCCGCTCCCCTCGGGTTCAGCCTGCTGGCCCGCCCGTGGCCCCAGCGGCCCCCGCCCAGGTCCACGAGGCCCCGGAACGTGAAGCCCCCGCCCTGGCCGACCTGACCCTTGACGCCATCCTCCAGGCCCACCGCGAGGTCCTGGCCTCGATCCCCAGCCCCCTCGACGAGGACCAGTTCCTGCGCTGCATGGCCCTCCGCCTCGGTTTCCAGCGCCTGGGTTCCCGCATCAAGGCGCGTCTGCGCTTCATGCTGTTCCAGGAAGGCATCCGCCTTTCCTGACCGCCGTTGCGCCGCCCTGGCGGGAACGTCAGCCCCCATCCCCGCCCCTGCCCCGCAGGCCCCGGAACGCGGCTTCAGTCCGGATGATGCGGTCCCGGCCAGCCTCCCCCGGTAGAGGGAGGCGTGGAGCGTGTCCGGGCCAGACCGTCCCGGGGACGGAGCTG
>CAXYVC010000200.1:0-2167 GCA_964292295.1 uncultured bacterium | reverse complement strand
GGTCTCAAAGCTTGCCGGTGTCCCTTTACCTCACGCTATCCCGCGAAGAACCTTTGTTTTATTCCGGCATCACGTTGGGCGAAGTCGGCCTCATCGGGCAATGATCGGGCAAACACGTTCCCGAACCATCCTTGCCCACCCTGAACGTTCACGTTCACTTCCCGAGTACACCACCGGGGGGTGGTGCGCTCGGCATGGTCGGCTCGATGACGTGCCCAACCCAGTCTGTCTTCAGCTCTGACTGCTCCCCAGGCCGTGGAGGAACGCTCGGACGAGAGCCTCGATGGCGTCGTAACGCTCTGCACTCCCGCTCCCACCTTGGCCCGCGAGAACCTGGACGACGAAGTTGGCGTTCAGCCCCTGTGTCAGGATGTTCGCGACTTCAGCCCTCAGACCACCGGACAAGCGCTGCTGCGCCCACATACCCAGGACTTCTGCTCCAGCAAGTCGCGGATCTCCCCCGTTCCGCTCCACGACTTCGAGGTGCGCTTCGTAGAGCACGTCCAGACCGATCAGGTCTTCGCCACGCTCCAGTAGTTCCACCAAGTCGATGGCATCACGTCCATGGGTCGTAGCTCCCCGGTCCTTCCACGCCAACGCCTTCATGAGCACCATGGCCTCGGCCCGGGGAATCAGCACCACCAACCCGGGCTCGACTTCCACGTGCAGCGCACTGTTCAAGCCGACCTCGAACCCACGCACATCCATGAAGGTTTCCCCCTTCGGCGGCCAGTGGATGGCGCCAGCCGGGGCTTCAATGGGACCAAACGGGACGATGTCCACGGGCATGTGCAGACCGAGGCGCTCGGGAACGGTATAGACACGGTGGGGGATGGCCTCGTCTCCGACAAAATCCGCCTCTTCGCTGATTCCAGTGGGTAGGGCGGGAGCGCGGTTCGTCGTCTGATCCAATAGAGGGATGGATTCGAAGCTGCTCTTCACGGCCGCCCTCGGGCTTCAGCCTCCCTGGGAGGTGAAGTCGCTGGACTTCAACGCCGGCGAGCGTCGGCTGGACATCCTGGTGGATTTCGAGCGGGGCGCCTCCTTTCCTTGCCCCGAATGCGGTGCGCCGAGCAAGGCGCACGACACGGTCGAGCGCACCTGGCGGCACTTGGACTTCTTCCAGCACGCGGCCTATCTCACGGCCCGCGTGCCTCGCTGCAAGTGCGAGCGCCATGGCGTCAGGACCGTGGATGTGCCCTGGGGTCGCTCGGGCTCTGGGTTCACGCTCCTGTTCGAGGCTCTGATCATGGTGCTCGTCCGGGAGATGCCCGTGAACGCGGTCGCCCGGCTGGTGGGTGAACATGACACGCGGATCTGGCGGGTGCTGCGTCATCACGTGGCGGAAGCCCGCGCCCGCCAGGACTTCTCCAAGGTCAGGACCGTCAGCGTGGACGAGAAGTCCTTCCGGCGCGGGCACAGCTACCTGACCTTCGTGATGGACCTGGACGCCAGGCGGCTGATGTTCGGAACAGAGGGGCGCGACGGCAGCACGCTGGGCGCTTTCACAGAGGACCTGAAGGCGCACGGAGGAACGGCGGAACAGATCCTGGATGCCTGCTGCGACATGTCGCCAGCCTTCCTCAAGGGCATTCGGGCTCATCTCCCAAAGGCGGAAATCACCCTCGACCGCTTCCACCTGATGAAGCTGATGAACGACGCCCTGGATGCGGTGCGGCGCTCGGAATCGCCCAGCACGCCGGGCCTCAAGAAGACCCGCTACCACTGGCTGCGGAACCCCGGCGACCTGACCCTATCCCAGAAGGCCCGCCTCCAGGAATTGAAGGCCATGAACCTCCAGACGGTGCAGGCTTACCAGATGAAGCTCCTGCTCCAGGACTTCTTTGAGCAGCCCAACCGCCGGGCAAGCGCGACCTTCCTCAACGACTGGTGCACCCTGGCCCAGACCAGCGGAATCCCGCCGCTCATGCGGGTGGCCGCCACCTTCCAGCAGCACCGGAGGGGGATCCTAAACTGGTGGCGCAGCCAGATCAGCAACGGGCTCATCGAAGGCATCAACAGCCTCATCCAGGCCGCCATCGCCAAGGCCAGAGGCTACCGGAACCCCCAGAACCTCATCTCCATCGCCTACCTCATCGCAGGCAAACTCGACCTCAATAACCCGCTGAGCCCAGCCCCACTACCCACGTGAAACGGCGAAGAACCC
>CAXYVC010000199.1:0-2256 GCA_964292295.1 uncultured bacterium | reverse complement strand
CTGGTGGCCTCCTCATCTCTCAGCCGCTCTTACACCACGCCCCGGGACGCGGCCCGCCGGACCACCGTGATGCTGAGTGTCGTTCCCAGCTTCGCCGAGGACATCCTCTGGCCCGAGTTCACCCAGTTGGCCGAAGTCTTGATGGCCTACCTCAACGAGGCCACTGACCGAATCATTCGGGAGGAGGTCTCCAAGGACACCGAGGAGCCCGAAGAAAGGCAAGGGTGACTGGTAGTTGTGAAGAGCTGGGTCCGCTGCCCGTTAGAGGAGGTCGCCCCTTCCTCGCAAAATTGCTCCTCGCCGGATTCGTAGGAGCCGCGGTGGCGGAAGGAGGTTCTCCGCGATGGTTGAGGATTTCCACGAGAAGGACAAGCCCATACTGACCCACCAATCCTCGACTCCTTGCTATGTCGAACGAAGGGAAAGTCGCACCGGAAACGCGAAACATCGTGAGATGACGGCAAGCGTGCGTGAAACCCCTGGCTGATGGCCGGTAGCCTCGTGGGTCCCAAGGAGGGCCCATGACACTTCCTGAACAGGAACCTCTGCCACCAGCGGTGAATCGGCTGAAGCAGCAGGTCCAGAAATGGCGGCAGGCGAAGGACGGTCAATTCTCGCTCACGCCTGGCGCGTTCTGGGACGCCGCTGTCCCGCTCGCGGTGAAGTACGGGGTGTGCAGGATCGCTCGCGCCGTGGAACTGGATTACGGCGGCCTCCGGAAACGGGTGGCAGCAATGGCGGGAAAGCCGTCCCCTGAATGGGAGAGGAAAAGTATGACGAGACCGCCACGAGCATGATCTCCATGCTCCGGTATGGCGCGGGCACGCCCTTCTACCGCCTGGCCAAGCTGCAAGCGGGCCTGGGCATTCCCCTCCCGGCGGGAACGCAATGGAAGCTGGCTCTGGAGGCGGCGGGCCTCCTGGAGCCTGCCTTCCAGGAACTGATCACCTGGGCGGCCCAGGGGGATGTGATCTACCAGGACGACACCACCATGAAGGTGCTGTCCCGGCCCGACCTCATGACCAGGGGCACGAAGCAGCGCAAGGGCGTCTACACCTCCGGGCTCATCTCGAAGGCAGGCGAGAACTGGGTGGCCTTGTTCCTCACGGGCATGAACCACGCCGGGGAGAACCTGGCCGAGGTGCTTCGGCGCCGGAAGGGTGAACTCGGCAGGCCGATCCAGATGTGCGACGCCGCCGCAGCCAACACGGCGGGGGACCTGGATACCATCGTGGCCCATTGCCTGGCGCACGCCCGGCGGCGGTTCGTGGACGTGGCGGAGGATTTCCCCGAGGAGTGCCTCCATCTGCTGGAAAGCCTACGGGAGGTCTACCGGAATGATGCCGAGACCAAGGGTATGTCCCCTCCAGAGCGCCTGCGGTTCCATCAGGAGCACAGTAGACCTGTGATGGAACGGCTTCGGGCCTGGCTCCAGGAGCAGTTCGACCAGAAACGGGTGGAGCCGAATTCCGGCCTGGGATCCGCCATCGCCTACATGCTCAAGCACTGGGAGCGGCTGACCCTCTTCCTCCGGGTTCCCGAGGCTCCCCTCGATACCAACAAGGTCGAGGGCTCTCTCAAGCGGGCGATCCTACACCGCAAGAACAGCCTGTTCTACAAGACCCTGAACGGCGCGCATGTCGGCGATGTCTTCATGAGCCTCATCCACAGCGCGGAACTCAACAAGGTGAACCCCTTCGAGTACCTCGTCGCCCTTCAGCGGTACCACGCCCTGGTCGAGGAGAACCCCGAGGAGTGGATGCCCTGGAACTACGCGGACACCCTGGCTGGGATCGGGCTGGCGGGGTAGGCCATCTGGTTGAGATCACCTGGAAGCCGAGGGTGGCCAGGCCCTGGCTCCTGAAAGGCTGGCCATGAAGAGAGTCCCAGGAGAACTTGTCATGAGCGAAAAAAAGACGAATATAGCTGAATGTCCTGCCTTGCCACCTACCAGCGCCGGAAACCCGAGCACCTGGTCCTCCACATGTGCGTGACCGAGCACCTGCCGCGGTTCCTGTCGCACTGCGAGGACCTCGACCGCTATGTGCCCCGGTTCGTCCAGCGCGAATTCGAGGGGTTCCTGCGCTGCGGCATCCTGGACTACGGCTTCGCCCGCGTCCACTGCCCGGAGTGCAGCAACGACCGGCTGGTAGCCTTTTCGTGCAAGGGGAGGGGCTTCTGCCCGAGCTGTGGGGCTCGGCGGATGGAGGACGGTGCCGCCCACCTCTGCAACGAGGTCCTGCCGCCCCTGATCCC
>CAXYVC010000198.1:0-2327 GCA_964292295.1 uncultured bacterium | reverse complement strand
CTGCGGCGCCCCCGGCGCCTGGAGGCCGAGAACCGCGCCCTGGGGGCGGACGATCTGCCGCCCCTCGTGGCGGAGAGCCGTCCCATGCGCACCCTGGTGGAGCTGCTGGCGCGCGTCGGCCCCTCCGAGGCCAGCGTGCTGATCACCGGCGAGAACGGCACGGGCAAGGGGCTGCTGGCCCGGCACCTCCACGCCCGCAGCCCGCGCGCGGAGCCCCCGCTGCTCCCCCTGAACGCGGGAGGCCAGGGCGAGGGCGTGCTGGAGTCCGAGCTCTTCGGCCACGTGAAGGGCGCCTTCACGGACGCCCGGGAGGCGCGGGCCGGGCGCTTCGAGCTGGCGGACGGGGGCACCCTCTTCCTGGACGAGATCGGCAACGCCCCCTTGAGCCTCCAGGCCCGCCTGCTGCGGGTGCTGGAGACGGGCGAATTCGAGCGGGTGGGCTCCAGCCGCACCCAGCGCGCGGACGTCCGCATCCTGAGCGCCACCAACGCGGACCTCGAGACGGAGGTGGCCGCGGGACGCTTCCGCCAGGACCTGCGCTACCGCCTGAACACCCTGGAGCTGCGCATGCCGGCGCTCCGGGAGCGGAAGGAGGACCTCCAGCCGCTGGCGGAGGCCTTCCTGCAGCGCCACGCGGCCAGGTACCGCCGCGCGCTTGCGGGCTTCGAGCCTGCGGCCCTGCGCGCCCTGGAGGCGCACCCCTGGCCGGGCAACGTGCGGGAGCTGGACCACGCCGTGGAGCGCGCGGCGCTCATCGCCCCGGGGCCCCGCATCGGGCCCTCGGACCTGCTGCTGGGCTCCGGCGGGGGCGTGCGGGACCTGGATGCCATGAGCCTGGAGGAGGTGGAGGCGCAGCTCATCCGCAAGGCACTGGCCCGCCACGGCAGCGCCACGGCGGCGGCGGAGGCCCTCGGGCTCAGCCGCAGCGCCCTCTACCGCCGGCTCCAGAAGCACGGCCTGGCGGTGTCGTGAGGCTTCCCCACGAGCGCCGCCTGCAGGCCCTGGCCCTTCTGGGGGCCCTTCCCGCGCTGCTCCTGGCGCCGGCCGCCATCCTCTTCCGCGACCGCACGCCGGCGTGGCCCTGGCTGCTTGGGGTCCTCATGGCGGCGCTCCTGGCCCTGGCGGCCGCGCGGGCGCTGCGCCGCGCGGTGCTGCGTCCCCTGCAGACCCTCGCGAACCTGCTGGCGGCCCTGCGGGAGGGCGACTACTCCTTCCGCGCCCGGGTGCCCGAGCGGGAGGATGCCCTGGGGCAGGTCTTCGGCGAGCTGAACACGCTGTCGGAGCTGCTGCAGGGACAGCGCCTGAAGGCGATGGAGGCCACGGCGCTGCTGCGGGCGGTCATGGCCGAGATCGACGTGGCGGTCTTCGCCTTCGATGCGCGGGGAGCCCTGCGCCTGGCGAACCGCGCCGCGGAGCAGTTCCTGGGGCGCGGCGCGGAGGGCCTCCTGGGCGCCACCGCCGGGGAACTCGGCCTGGAGGGGGTGCTGGACGACCCGGCCGCGCGCCTGGTGGACCTGGCGCTGCCCGGCCGTTCCGGGCGTTTCGAGTGCCGCCAGGCCGTCTTCCGCCAGGGCGGCCACCCCCACCGCCTGCTGGTGCTCTCCGACCTCACCCGCACCCTGCGCGAGGAGGAACGCCAGGCCTGGCAGCGCCTCATCCGCGTGCTGGGCCACGAGATCAACAACTCCCTGGCGCCCATCCAGAGCCTGGCGGGCAGCATCGCCACCTTCCTGGAGCGGCGGGGGGAGGACTGGGAGGCGGACGCGCGCCAGGGGCTTGCCATCATCGAGGGGCGGGCCCAGGGCCTGGGCCGCTTCCTGGAGGCCTACACGCGCCTGGCGCGCCTGCCCGCGCCCACGCGGCGGGAGGTGGCCCTCGGCCCCCTGATGCGCAAGGTGGCGGGCCTCGAATCCCGGGTGCCGGTGCACCTGGAAGAGGGACCCGCGGTCGAGCTCCAGGCGGACCCGGACCAGCTGGAGCAGGCCCTCATCAACCTGCTGCGCAACGCGGCGGAGGCGATGCAGGGGCGGGAGGGCGCGGTGCAGGTGGGCTGGCGCCGCCTGCCGGGATGGGTGGAGCTGCGGGTGGAGGATGCGGGGCCGGGGCTTCCCGAAGGGGGCAACCTCTTCGTGCCCTTCTTCACCACGAAACCCGGGGGCAGCGGGATCGGGCTGGTGCTGGCGCGGCAGATCGCCGAGGGGCACGGGGGGAGCCTGCTCCTCGCCAACCGCCCCGGGGGGGGGGCCCTGGCCCAGCTTCGCCTGCCCTCCTGAAAAAAAGGTTCTTCGCGGGATAGCGTGAGGTAAAGGGACACCGGCAAGCTTTGA
>CAXYVC010000197.1:0-2335 GCA_964292295.1 uncultured bacterium | reverse complement strand
AGGACCCGCGGCGCGAGGAGGGGGAGGGGCGCGGGGGGGAAGCGCGCAGGGCCGCCGGGAGCTGCCGGGACGGGGAGGAACTCTGCGTGAACCGCGGCCGCCGCGCGGAGGACGCGGAAGCCGCCTGGCGCGAGCTGGAGCAGCGCATGCAGGAGCTCGCCCGGCACGGCGGCCAGGCCGACGCCCTCGCCTACGCCCTGCAGCAGGCCCGCAAGCACCGCGCCCGGGGCGAGGACCTGGTCCGGGTGCTCGGCGAGGCGCGGGTGGCCGAGGAGGCCCGCGCCGCTGCCGAGGAGGCGTCCCGGCGCCACCGCTGCGCGCGGGACGAGGCCCGGCAGACCCTGGAGACCCTGCTGCGCCAGCGCAGCGAGGCCCAGGCCGCCCTCCTGGCCCGGGACCTGAAGCCCGGCGCGCCCTGCCCCGTCTGCGGCGCCACACACCACCCCCACCCGGCCCAGGCCGCGGGCCCCCTGCCCGAGACCCAGGCCATCCAGGACGCCGAGGAGCGTCTCGCCAGCTCCGAGAACCTGCTCGAACAGGCCGAGGTGGCCCTGGCCCGCCGCCGGGAGGAGCTGGAGGGCTTCCGCGTCCGCTACGAGACCCTGCGGGAGGCCCTGGGCGAGCACGCCGACGCGCCCCTGGAGGCCCTGATCCAGGCCGAGCGCGAGGCGGAGCGCGCCCTGGAGGGCACGCGCGAGGCGGAGCGCGAGCTGGGGGCGCTGGGCCCGCGCCGGGAGGCCCTGGCCCAGCGCGGGGCCACCGCCGCCAAGGCAAGGGAGGAGGCCCGGGAGGCCCTCCAGGAGGCGCGCCTCGACGAGGCCGAAGCCAAGGGGCGCGTGCAGCTCCTGGAGACCCAGCTCCTGGCGGAGCTCCGGGCTCCGGGCGCCCTCTCCACCCGGCTCGCCCAGGCGGAAGAGGCCCTGGCCGCCCTGGAGCGCGCGCTCCAGGAGGCCCGCAGCGTGAAGGAGCGCGCGGACGCGGAGGCCCGGGAGGCGGAACTCCGCCTGGAGGCCCACCGGGAGCGCATGGCCGAGCAGCGGGAGGACCACGCCCGGCGTGCCGACGCGCTGGACGAGACGCTCGCGACGGAACGCTTCCAGGGCCGCGCGGACCTGGAGGCCGCCTTCCGGGACGGGGAAACCCAGGCCGCGCTGGAGGCGCGGGTGCGCGCCTACGGCGAGGCCCTCGCCGCCGCCCGGGAGCGCTTCGCCCGGGCCCGAGAGGCCGCCCTCGGCCTGGAACGTCCGGACCTCGAGGCCCTGGCTGCGCAGGTGTCCGGGGCGGAGACGCGCCTCACGGAAGCCGGGGACCGCCTCTCCCGGGCGCGCCGGGACCTGGACGCCCTGCGGGAGACCCGCACCGCCCTGGAGCAGGCGGACGCGGAGATCGCCGCCCTGGACCGCCGGCACCGCAGCCTGGGGCGCCTGGCCGCGGCGGCGAAGGGCGAGGAGGGCGACCGCGTCAGCTTCGAGCGCTTCGTGCAGGGCGCCGTGCTGGACGAGGTGCTCCTCGCCGCCAGCCAGCGCCTGATGCAGATGAGCCGGAACCGCTACGCCCTGCGCCGCGCCGCGCCCGGCGGCGACCTGCGGCGGGCCCACGGCCTGGACCTGGAGGTCACCGACACCCACACGGGCCGCGGCCGCGCCGCCAGCACCCTGAGCGGCGGGGAGGGCTTCCAGGCCAGCCTCGCCCTGGCCCTAGGGCTCTCGGACGTGGTGCAGCGCCACGCGGGCGGCGTGCGCCTGGACACGGTCTTCATCGACGAGGGCTTCGGCAGCCTGGACAACGAGGCGCTGGACCTGGCCATGCGCGCCCTGGAGGAGCTGCGCCAGGGCGGCCGGCTGGTGGGGATCATCTCCCACCTGGACGAGGTGAAGACCCGCATCCAGGCCCGCCTGGAGGTGAGCCCCGGCCCCGGCGGCAGCCGCGCCGCCTTCCGCATCGGGTAGCGGCGCCGGGCGGCACAGCTGGGCCTCAGCCCCTTCCGGGCGGTGGCGGCTCGCCGCCCCCCACCAGCTCGGAGCATGGAACGCCCAGGGCCGCCGCGAGGCATCCCAGGGTGGCCAGACTCACGTTGCTTTCCCCGCCCTCGATCAGGCCAATCATCCGCCGACTCACCCGGGAGCGCTCCGCCAGCTCCCGCTGGCTCCAGTTCCGCTCGCGCCGCTTCTGGACGATCCTTGCAGCGATTGCCTGGAACAGGCTTTTCGTATCACAGACCATGAGAACCCCAAGAGCCTTCAGGCTTCCTGTTCGATCAGGCAGAGGAGCTGGCGCATGTCGACGTTGTCTCCCTGCTTGACCTTCATCTGGGCGATGCGCCCGCCCTGTCTGG
>CAXYVC010000196.1:0-2350 GCA_964292295.1 uncultured bacterium | reverse complement strand
GGCCTGACCGTAGCGGAAGGCGAGATGGAGAGCGCCTGGTCGGCATTCCTGGAGAGCTTGATCCAGCGGGGACTGTCGGGCGTCGAACTGGTCATTTCGGACGCCCACGCCGGGCTGAAGGCCGCGGTGCGGAAGGTGCTGAACGGGGTGACCTGGCAGCGATGCCGGGTCCACTTCATGCGCAACGCCGCCGTGCGCCTGCCGAAGACCATGCAGGAGCAGGTGTTGGACCGCCTCAAACGGGCCTTCCAGGCGCCCACCAAGGAGGAGGCCCAGGCCCTGATCGCCGCCTTGGCGCGGGATACGGAGCGGAAGCACCCAGGCTTCGCGGCTCTGCTGGATGAGGCCGTCGAAGATGTCACCGCCTTCATGGACTTCCCGAAGGTCAACTGGCGGAAGATCCACTCGACGAACGTGTTGGAGCGGGAGAACCGCGAATTGCGCCGCCGCGCCGATGTCGTGGGGATCTTTCCAAACCGGGCGTCTGTGCTGCGCCTACTGGGGAGCCTGCTCCTGGACCAGCACGCCGAGTGGGTCAGCGCCCGCATTGCCTATGTCCGGATGGATGCATGAAGCAGAACAGGTACGAGCGCCCGCCCTGAACCCGGCCATGGACGGTGCCGGGGCCATGGACAACCTGCGGTTGCCCACAGCCCCTTGGAAAGCCCTACGGCCTTTCCACACCGCCCACAGCCTAATGATCAGCAGCAGTGCTTTGACAACCTTACGGATCCGGCTACGCCGGACTTCCTACACCACTGTCATGAAAGCAAACCCGTTCGCTTGTCCTGCCTTGGGTTATGCGGGCGCTGGAAGTGGGGCGAGCGCGACCTGATATCCCAACAACTCAATCTCTCTGATCCGCTTATGGATTATCCTTATCTTGGACGCTTCAGACTGCGGGCGAGGGCTCGTTTCTCGGTAGTCACCTCCACCTCCGAGAATGCGTTAGATGATGACGAGAAGCTTCCGCGCGATGGCCACCAAAGCCTTGGTGTACCCAAGTCGTGTGCGGAGTCCCCGGAACTTCGTCGCCAAGTGACAGTTCTTCTTTCGCACCACTGACGAGGCGCATTCGACCAGAATCGTGGCCAAGTGGACGTTCCCCTCTCTCACAGAAGCCCCGAGGCGTTTCCCGGCACTTTCCCGGCTTCCGGGGGCCAGCCCTGCCCACGCGGAGAGATGTCGCTCCGTGGGCCAAACCTCCATCTGGACCCCAATCTCAGCGAGGATCACATAGGCGGCGGTGGTGTGAACCCCGGGAACCTTCAGCAAAGTTTTAATCTGCTCCTGATAGGGCTCCATGTGCTGCTGGATCAGCCCTACGACCTCCTGGAGGCGCTCTTCCAGCTCTTCCAGCCGATCCAACTGGATGCGTAACAGCCGCTGGGGCACCGATGCCAGGGGGGATTCGAGGGCAGCCCCGAGGGCAGCCAGCTTCGGCCTCAACCGATAGTGAATCAGCTTCGGCAGGTCAGCGAGGACGCTTCGACCCTCAGTCAATGCTTCCAGAATGGCCATCCCGGATACGCCGAACACGTCACTGAGGACATCCGACAAGGTGATGCCCTGACGGGCCAGGAGTCTGATGACTTCGTTCCTGATGGAGGTCCGCGCCTGGACGAGTTGGCGGCGGAACCGTGTTAGCTCTCGGGCCTCACGGAAAACAGGTGGGGGGACAAAGCTCGAACGGATCAGGCCATGCCTGACCAGCCCTGCGATCCACTTCGCATCCTTCCGGTCCGTCTTGTGGCCTCGAAGGTTCTTCATGTGTTGGGGATTGCCAACCACCACGGCGAAATGCCCCTCCAGTGCTGCATACACCGGCATCCAATACACTCCTGTGGCTTCCATTCCAACGACGCTGCAGCCTGCCCCAAGCGCCCAATCCCTCAGGTCGTTCAGGCCCCGGAGGGTGCTTGGGAAACTCCGCTCCTCGTAGCGAGGCCTCCCCTTTGGATCTGTGCGGACTATGCAGGCGGCGAGGACGGCGGCATGGACATCCAGTCCGCACGCCACCGGGTGGACAACTTCAAGGTCCATGTGACCACCTCTCGAAAAAGGGGAGGTGGGTCAGCTCGGAGCAGTGAGAATGCAGACACTGTCATTCGTACAGCCCGTCTCCGGGCGTAACACATCGTGGTACCGCAAACCGAGCGGGCCAGTCTTGACACCGGAGACAAGGCTTCCAAAGCGATGTCGGCCACGTTCGACCCACCCCCGAGTGGGACATCGGTGTGGCCTCATGGCCAGATTAATCATTCCGCTGTGGTATCTCCGCGACGCTGGTGGGCTTTCATCTCATGAGGTGCCCCAAACCAGGGAAGAGCGTCTTGACGGGACACAGGCG
>CAXYVC010000195.1:0-2392 GCA_964292295.1 uncultured bacterium | reverse complement strand
GCCGGGGGGAGCGGTGGGGCGTGGACGCCCGCCACGTCCAGGCCCACCACGACGAGCACGCCCCCTTCCTGGCGGCCGTCGGGGATGTCCGCCGGGAGGAGGGGGGCTCCTTCGTGGAGGGGGCGAGGCCGCTGCTCCGCTTCCTCATCCACTGGCTCGCCTTCCACATCCTGGGCTTGGACCAGCACATGGCCCGCCAGATCCGTGCGATCCAGGGCGGAGCCTCTCCGGAGCCCGCCTTCGAGGCGGTGCGCGCGGAGGAGGACGCGGCCCGCACGCCCCTCCACGAGGCCCTGAACGGCCTCTTCGAGCTGCTGATGGCGCGCAACAGCCAGCTCGCAGACATGAACCGCCGCCTGGAGGAGAAGGTGGCCGCCCGCACCCGGGAACTCACGGAGGCCAACGCCAGGCTCGAGACCCTTGCCATGACGGACGCCCTCACGGGGCTCTTCAACCGGCGCTACGCCCTGGAGCGTCTGGCCGCGGAGATCGCGTCCGCCCGGCGCCACGGCGACGCCCTTGCCCTGGTGCTCCTGGACGCCGACGGCTTCAAGTCCGTCAACGACACCTACGGGCACGATGCGGGGGATGCGGTCATCCGTGCCCTCGGCGCCGCGCTGAAGCAGGGCTTCCGGGCCGGGGACCTGGTCTGCCGCATGGGAGGGGACGAGTTCCTGGTCCTCTGTCCCCGCACCCCCCTCGAGGCGGCCTTCCAGGTGGCCGAGCGGGCGCGGGCCTCCATCGCGGCCCTGCGCGTGCCCGCCGGGGAGGGGGCCTGGCAGGGCAGCCTCAGCGCAGGCGTGGCCGCCCTCGGCCCCGGTGCGGAGGACGCGGAAAGCCTGCTCAAGGCCGCGGACCTGGGGGTCTACGAGGCCAAGCGCCTGGGGCGCAACCGTGTGGTGGCGCGCGCGCAGGCCTGAGGCGCTAGACTGCCCGCATCCGTTCCCGATTCCAGGAGGTCCCATGCGTTGCAGGCTTCTGCCTTCCCGTGCCCGTGTGCTCGCGGCGCTCCTCGGTCTCGCGGCCTTCGCCCAGGGTGCGCCGCCCTCCGCCGTGCTCTTCGAGAACGTGCGGGTCTTCGACGGCCGCTCCCACGCGCTGTCGGCGCCCTCCCACGTGCTGGTGCAGGGCAACCGCATCGCGCGGATCTCCCGCACGCCGATCCCCGTGGACGCGAAGACCACGCGGATCCTGCAGGGGGGCGGCCGCACCCTGATGCCCGGCCTCATCGATGCCCACTGGCACGCCATGATGGCCGTGCTGCCCGAGACCGTGATGCTCACCGCCGACCCGGGCTACCTGGTGCTGGTGGCGGGGAGGGAGGCGCGCAACACCCTGATGCGCGGCTTCACGACCGTGCGCGACCTTTCGGGCCCCGTTTTCGGCCTGAAGCAGGCCATCGACACCGGCGTGGTCGACGGCCCGCGCATCTGGCCCTCCGGGGCGATGATCTCCCAGACCGGCGGCCACGGGGATTTCCGCCTTCCCTACGAGGTGCCCAAGGCCACGGGTGTCCTGACCCACGCGGAGCTGGGCGGAAGCTCCGCCATCGCGGACAGCCCGGACGAGGTGCGCCTGCGCGCCCGGGAGCAGTTCATGCGCGGGGCGGTGTTCCTCAAGCTGGCGGCGGGCGGCGGCGTGGCCTCCAACTACGATCCGCTGGACGCGAGCCAGTACAGCGAGGCCGAGTTCCGGGCGGCGGTGGAGGTGGCCGAGAACATGGGCAGCTACGTGGCAGTGCACGCCTACACCCCAAGGGCCATCCAGGCGGCCGTCCGGGCCGGCGTGCGCTGCATCGAGCACGGCCAGCTGATGGACGAGGCCACGGCCAGGCTGATGGCGGAAAAGGGCGTCTGGCTCTGTCTTCAGCCCTTCCTGGACGACCAGGATGCCGCCCCCTTCCCGCCGGGTTCCGAGAACCGCGCCAAGCAGCTCCAGATGAACCGCGGCACGGACACCGCCTACAACCTGGCCAAGCAGTACAAGCTCAAGACCGCCTGGGGGACGGATGTGCTCTTCGACGCCAGGCTGGCGGCCCGCCAGGGCGCCCAGCTGGCCAAGATGACGCGCTGGTACAGCCCAGCCGAAGTGCTGGTGATGGCCACCAGCACCAACGCGGAGCTCCTGGCCCTCTCGGGTCCCCGCACGCCCTACCGCGGGAAGCTCGGCGTGGTGGAGGAGGGCGCCCTGGCCGACCTGCTGCTGGTGGAGGGCGATCCCCTGGCGAGCCTCGCGTTCCTCGAGACGCCCGAGCGCAGCCTGCGGGTGATCATGAAGGACGGCCAGCTCTACAAGGACGCGCTCAAGTAGCCCGATGCAGCAGCGCCCGCCCCCTCGCGGGGGCGGGGTGCTCCAAGCGCAGGATGCGGGGCCAGCCCTTGGCTTCGGTCTT
>CAXYVC010000194.1:0-2502 GCA_964292295.1 uncultured bacterium | reverse complement strand
AAGGGCCTGTGGGTCCTCGTCATCACCGAGACCTTCGAGCGCATGTCCTTCTACGGCACGCGCCCGCTGCTGATGCTCTACATGACCGCCTCCGCGGCCATGGGCGGCCTGGGCCTCGACCTGGGGCGCGCCACGGCCATCTTCGCCGGCTACTACCTGAGTCTCTACGTCTTCGCCCTCTCGGGCGGCCAGATCGCCGACCGCTTCCTGGGCGCCAAGCGCACGATCCTCATGGGCGGCCTCTTCATCGCCGGGGGCCAGCTCCTGCTCCAGGTGCACAGCACCCAGGCCCTGCTCTTCTCGCTGACCTTCATCGCGGTGGGCACCTGCCTCATGAAGCCGAACCTCTCGGCCTCCGTGGGCAAGATGTACGCGAAGGAGGATCCCCGCCGCGAGGCCGCCTTCACCATCGAGTACGCGGGCATCAACGTGGGCTCCATCGCGGCCGTGATCATCTGCGGCTGGATGGCCGGTAGCCCGAGCTTCGTCTCCATCCTGCGCGCCGTGGGCCTCGACAGCCCCAACGGCTGGGCCTGGGCCTTCGGCATGACCGGCTTCGGCATGCTGCTCAGCCTCGTGAACTTCGTGCTGCGCCGTCGCCTCATCCAGGACCTCACCCTGGCCGAGGGCGAGCAGGAGCCGCGCCCCGCGGGCCTCGGCTTCGTGGCCTTCCAGGTGGCGATCGTCGTGGCCCTCGCCTACTTCGTGGTGGCCAGCCAGAACTGGATCGTCCAGCTGGTGGCGGGCATCGGCGGCGCCGTCTTCCTGATGTTCGGCGTGCAGGCCGCCATCAACAAGGGCCTCGTGAAGACCCGCACCAGCGCCCTGGCGCCCGTGGGATCGGCCGCCCACGCCGAGCACCACAAGCTCAGCGGCGAGGACTGGAAGCGCATGGGCGTGGTGGGCCTCATGATCGCCTTCAGCCTCATCTTCTGGATGCTCTTCCAGCAGGCGGGCTCCACCTTCAACCTCTTCGCCCGGGACTACAGCAAGCGCGTCTTCGGCAACGCCGAGGCCCAGGCCGTGGCCGTGGAGCAGGCCAAGATCCGCGTGAACGAGCTGCCCCCGGCGGACAAGGCCGTGAAGGCCTTCGACAAGCGCTTCGACGCCCTGCGCCAGAAGGACAAGGCCCTGGTGGACAGCTCCCTGAAGCTCCGCGCCCTGGACAAGGAGATCAAGACCCTCCAGGAGCTGAAGCCCGCCCACGATTCCGAGAAGCAGGCCGCCCAGCGCGCCGCCGAAATCGCCCGCCTGCAGGGCGAGCGCCCGGCCCTGGAAGCGCGGGCCCAGGCCGCCAGCGCCGCCAACCCCGCTGTGGCCGCCGAGATGGCGCAGCTCTTCGACCAGCTGACGGCCAGCGAGGCCTCCCTCGCCGCCGTGGCAAAGCGCGAGAAGGAGCTGGAGAAGCAGAAGGTGGCGCTGATGGAGGCCAAGGGCGGCTTCGAGATCACGCCCGTCTTCGTGCTCGTCACCAACCCCACCCTCGTGGTGCTGCTGGGCGCCTTCTTCGCCGCCCTGTGGCGCCGCCGCAGCGGCAAGTGGCCCAGCAGCCCCGTGAAGTTCGCCTTGGGCCTGCTCTGCGTGTCCATGGCCCTGCTCACCATGACCGGCGCCGCCTACCTCGCCCAGCCGAACCTCACCGAGGTGCAGCAGGTGTCCTTAGGCTGGCTCTTCGGCACCTACGTCTTCGCGACGCTGGGCGAGCTGTGCCTCTCCCCCGTGGGCCTCGCCTACGTGTCCAAGCTGGCCCCCAAGCAGCTGGGCAGCCAGATGATGGGCATCTGGTTCTTCGGATCGGGCCTGGGCTCCTACGCCGCGGGCAAGATCGCCGGCGCCATGGCGGGCACCCAGCTGTGGCACATCTTCATCCTCTGCGCGGGCCTCGCCCTCGTGGCCTGCCTCGTGCTCTGGATGTTCGTGAGCCGCTTCATCGCCAAGCTCATGGGCGGCTACAGCTAGGCACTCGCCACCCCTGCCATCCAACGGGAAGCGCCACGGCGCTTCCCGTTTTCATTTCCAAGACGGCGCAGAAAAGCCCCCGGGAACGGGGGCCTCTGCCTATTGTTGGACCGGAGTGGCAGGATGGCCGGTGCATTGCGGGGAACGATCCGCCTGGTTTAGCCTCGGTGGCGGCTCACGAGGGCGCCTGGATGCAAGCCTGTATCGATCATGACAAGCCCCGGAAGGACATGTGTCATGGCCTTATCAGGAGCCGATCCGGCTCTCTGGTTCGGCCAGCAGCAACCTGTTTTTCGGCGTGATATCTCCCGGAATCAGCTGGGTGAACACCCGGTATCCGTGGGCGCGCGGGCGGGCCACGCGGGTTGCATCCATGGCCAACGGGCCATCCATCCAGCCCTCCAAGCCCCCGAGATCGCCGCCCTTGAGGTCGTGGCAGCATGGCAGGACGGCGACGCAAGCCCCGACCTCGGCGGGCCTCGGCAGGATCAGGGCGGTCAGCCCCCCGCAGGCCTGCGCCGGGGCCACCAGGGCCTGGGGGTC
>CAXYVC010000193.1:0-2589 GCA_964292295.1 uncultured bacterium | reverse complement strand
ATGGCCGCCCCCTTGAATCAGAGGTGGATGACGCCCGTCAGCACGGCGATGGGGAAGGAGATGTTGCCGCCGGCCACCCAGAGGGTGACGCCCGCGGCCAGGACGCGGCGCAGGCGGTCGTAGCGCGGGTGCGCCAGGCCGAGCGTCTGGGTGAAGCTCCACACCCCGTGCCACAGGTGCAGGCCAAGGCAGAGCTGGGCCGCGATGTAGAAGAGGCTCGCCGGAACGCTCTGGAAGCCGTGGACGAAGTTGGCGTAGGCGTCGCCCTTCACGAAGGCGGGATGGGCCTGGCCCGTGGTCAGGTGCAGCAGGTGGTAGAGCACGAAGGCGGCCAGGAAGGCGCCCGTCCAGCGCATGGTGAGGCTGGACCAGGAGGCGGCCTGGTAGGCCTGGGCGCGGTAGCCCTTGGGACGCGCCTTCCAGTTGTCCAGCGTGAGGCTCGCGGCGGCCCAGACGTGGAGGGCCACCGCGGCCCCCATGACGCCCCGGAAGACCCAGATGCCCATGCCGTGGATCATGCCCTGCAGCAGCTCGGCGTACTTGTTCATGGGCTCCGCCCCCAGGTACGCCTGCATGTTTCCGAGGGTGTGCATGGCCACGAAGCCCACCAGCGCCATGCCCGTCACCGCCATCACGAGCTTGCGGCCCACGGAGGAGGCGAGGAATGCGGTGGGACGGGGGATCGGCAGGCTCTGTTCCGCTGCTGGCATGGGCGCTCCTTCCTGGGGTCGGACGGATCCCGAAGGGCACACCTCGGAAACTCCGCCCGTACGGGCAGGGGATTGACTATCGCACTCCGCCAATCAAGGGGCAAGTTGGCTTGACAAAAGGGAAGGCGGGCACGAAGCCCGCCTTCCCCGGAAAGGTTCATCGTTCGAGAGAGACCAAGCCCCCTACTCGTCCTGGAGGCCGGGGGCCTCCTTCTTGCTCTGGAACACACCCCACAGGATGGCGCCGATGCAGACCAGAGCCATGAGGGCGCCGATCATCCGGGAGCTGCCGCCCTGGAGGGAATACTTCATGACCACGCCCAGGAGGAGCAGGCTGACCATGTTCATCACTTTGATGAGCGGATTGATGGCGGGGCCCGCGGTGTCCTTCAGGGGATCGCCCACGGTGTCGCCCGTGACGGCCGCCTTGTGGGCTTCGGAGCCCTTCCCGCCGTGCACGCCGTCCTCGATCATCTTCTTGGCGTTGTCCCAGGCGCCGCCGGCGTTGGCCATGAAGACCGCCAGCAGCTGGCCCACCACGATCATGCCCGCCAGGAAGCCGCCCAGGGCGTAGGGCCCCAGCAGCAGACCGACGGCCAGCGGGGCGCAGATGGCCAGCAGGCCGGGGCCGATCAGCTCCTTCTGGGCCATGTTGGTGCAGATGTCCACCACGCGGCCGTAGTCGGGCTTCTTCCGGCCCTCCCAGATGTCCTTGTCGCGGAACTGCACGCGGCACTCCTTCACGATGAAGTAGGCCGCGCGCCCCACGGCGCGGATGAGGCTGGAGCTGAAGAGGAAGGGCACGGCGCCGCCCAGGAGGAGGCCGATGAGCACCTTGGGATCGGCCACGGTGAGCAGGCTCTGGATGCCCGTGTACTGCTCCATCGTCATGGTGGCGAGCTTGTCCTCGCTGCCCACCGCGATGACGGCGATGAAGCTGGAGAAGAGGCTCACGGCCGCGATCACGGCGGAACCGATGGCGATGCCCTTGGTCTCGGCCTTCGTGGTGTTGCCCACGGCGTCGAGGTCGGCCAGGATCTGCCGGGCGCGGGCGTAGGAGCCGGGGCGCTCCCTCTCCATCTCGTCCTTGTCGTAGCCCATCTCGCCGATGCCGTTGGCGTTGTCGGCCACGGGGCCGAAGACGTCCATGGAAATGGTGTTGCCGGTGAGGGTCAGCATGCCGATGCCCGCCATGGCCACGCCGTAGGCCACGAACATGGGCGGCGTTCCGGCATAGACGATGACCGAGAGGAAGACGGCCACGGCGATGATCACCAGGTTGACCACCGTGGACTCGTAGCCCACGGCGAAGCCCTCGATGATGTTCGTGGCGTGGCCCGTGGTGCAGGCCTTGGCCAGGCCCTTCACGGGCTTGTGGCTGGTGTGGGTGTAGTAGCTGGTGGCCTTGTTGAGCGCCACGGCGAGGAAGACGCCGATGAGGCAGGTGATGGCGGGGCGCATGTCGAGGCCGGCGATGCCGAAGTTGGCCCACACGGGCAGCGCGGTGGGATCGCCGCCGGGGAAGCCCGCCTTGGCGAGGGTGTTGGTGGCCAAGTAGGTGGCGTCGAACTTCAGGTAGCTGAAGCCCAGCGCGAAGAAGCCCACCACCGAGATGACCGAGCCGATCCAGAAGCCGCGGTGCACGCTCTTCAGGGCCGTATCACTGGTGTCGTTGGGGCCGGCCTTCACGGTGTAGGTGGAGATGATGCTGCCCAGCACGCCGATGCCGCGCACCAGCAGGGGGAACATCACGCCCTTGTGGCCGAAGGTGGCCATGCCCAGGATCATGGCGGCCACGATGGTGACTTCGTAGCTCTCGAAGATGTCGGCGGCCATGCCGGCGCAGTCGCCCACGTTGTCGCCCACGTTGTCGGCGATG
>CAXYVC010000192.1:0-2719 GCA_964292295.1 uncultured bacterium | reverse complement strand
GATCAGGCTCATAAAGGTGTCGCCGGCGCGGGCTCCGGTCGTGGACCGGTAGAACAGCGAGTTCTTGCGGTGCATGATGGCCCGCTTCAGCGTGGCCTCGCACAGGTTGTTGTCCAACGGGGCGCCGGGCTCGCACAGGAACAGTGTCAGCTCCACCCAGTGCTTCCGCATGTAGGTGATCGCCTGCCCCAATCCTGAATTGGGCTCCACCCTGCCGCCCTCGATCAGTTCCCGGAGCCATACCTCCAGGCCCGCCATCACTGGTCCGCTCCGTTCCTGGTGGAAGGCGAGCCGCGCTCCGGGATCCAGGCCCTCCCGCTTGGTCTGGGCGTCGTTCCGATAGACCTCCCGGAGTTCCGCGAGCAGGTGCTCGACCTCCTTCGGGAACCGGTTCTCCACCTCCACGAACCGGCGACGGGCATGGGCCAGGCAGTGGGCCAGGATCGTGTTCAGCTCTCCGGCCTCGCCCACCGTATTGGCCGCGAGGGCATCGCACATCTGGATGGGAGCCGGGAGGTGCTCGGCCCGCAGTTTCAGCACCGCCTCCAGGTTCTCGCCTGCGTGGTTGTGGCCGGTGATAAACAGGGCGATCCGGTGCTCCCCGCTCCTGGAAAGGATGGCACTGGTGTAGGTCGCCTTGCGTCCAGGCTTGGCGGGGATCGCCTTCTCCAGGATCCGCATGACAGTGTCGTCGTTGTAAAGCACCTGGCCCTGGGCGGCCTGACGGGCCAGCTCCCCATGGGCCGGGGCGAGCAGGTGAGCCGCCTCGAGGAGCAGCTCCCACTGGGTGGAGACCGGCAGGGGAATGCCCAGGGCCAGTTGGAGCCGCTCGATCCGGTTCATGGGCAGGCCCGCCCCGTAGCGCAGCAGCCCCAGCAGGGCAGCCACGCTGTGGTCGTATTTCTCGCCGCCCACGCCGGCTGGCGCCGCGGCGGTGAATACCTGGCCGCAGAGGTTGCACCGCCTGCGCTCCAGCTCATAGATCGTCGCCGCAAATGGCGCCACGCCGGTGATCCGCAGCAGTGGAGACGGCACCCTCAGGGGATAGACCTTGCCATTGGGACAGAGCGGACAGGGCTCGCCGCTGACTTCCCCCTCCAGAGCCACGGGGATTCGCTTGGCCTTGGGATAGTCATCAGCGCCGTTGCGCCCGTGCCCCCTTGGTTTCTCACGGGGCTCCTTCGGTTTCTCGCCCTGCATGGCCTCGCGACACACCGCCGCGAACGACTCCGTTTTCGGACCGAACAGCAGGAATCGAAGGCGCTGGAGGCTGACTCCTTTGCGACCGGCTTCGTCCCGAACCAGGAGCATGGTCTCCGTCATCATCCTGAAGGTGTCGTAGACCTCCCCTTCTCCCATAGCCTCGCGGAGCTTGACCAGGTCGTTGCGCAGGGCATCTGCCGAGACCTCCTTGAACCACACGTCTGGACGCGGCTGGGAGACTGTCGCCTTCTGCTTGCTCTGGCCCATGAGACTAATGTGGGCGGATTTTCAATGCGTACAAGCGAAATTAATACGAATCGAATCAGATATTTAGGTTGAAGGCCCACCGACCGGACGCCAGGCCGGGGGAACCCTGGCTCCGCGAGGATCGCCCCCGCAGATCAGCACCTGCAACTCGTGGGCGAGGAGCCGAGCCGAGGAAGGGACGCATGCGTCTCCTTCCCCTTTGCCTGGCCACCACCGAAAGCGCCCCTGGGAGAGGCGCTTCTGGCAGAGCCAGTAGCCCTGGCCGTCGAAGGCGAGCAGCTTGATCGACGTGCCCGACCGGCCCCGGAACACGAACAGGGTGCCGGAGAATGGATCGGCCCCCAGCACCTCTCGGCAGATCTGGGCGAGGCCATCGATCCCGCGCCGGAAGTCCACCGGCTCCACGGCCACCAGGATCCGCATCTGCGGGCTGATCTGGATCAACCCCGGCTCCCGAGGAAGGCTGTCACGATGCTGGCGGCTTCGTTCCCACGCCCGGCCTCCAGGCAGATCCGCATCCTCGACCCGTCGCGAGCCGAGATCTCGATGGTCGTTCCCGGCGCGGGTGCCATCCCGCCGTCGGAATCCAGGGTGGCCGGCAACTGGACGAAGGTCGGCCTCACCAGACTGTGTCCCTCGATCACCTCGGCGCGCCTGCGCAGGGCCGAGTAGTCGATAGCGAGGGCGCGAGACACGCGGCAGATGCCGAACTCCCGGGCCAGAGCCACGGCGGCGTCCCAGATTGCCCCCGGCATCGGTTCTGGTCCACGGCGGACCTGGCGCCACTCTCCGATTCTGGCGAGCAGCTCATCCACCTGCTCCTGCGGGGGATCCTTCCTGAACCGAACCATGGGGCCTCCAGCGACCCCACGAGACTATCGGTCAGTGCCCCCGGCTTTCACGCATGCTTGCCGGAAGCACACGAACGATTGGTTAGAGGTCATGTGTACCAGGCTTCATATCGATTTGATGTGATGTGGCGTTTTCTACCCTTGGATAAGTTGCATGATTCACATAGAAGCTGAATGTTTGTTACATCGTTGATGCCGCCGTCTGCTAGTGGGATAATATGATCAAAATGTTTAATTGTGTTGATGTTAATAAGACCGCTTAGGTCCGTATTGCACGAAGCGCACATTCCGCGATCGCGGAAAAAAACCGCGCGCCTTACCCATTCGGGAATATTTGCGCGGGACAGAACACCTTTTTTCTGCAAGAGAGCCCGCGCCTCCGCAGGTAGGCTTATAGG
>CAXYVC010000191.1:0-2825 GCA_964292295.1 uncultured bacterium | reverse complement strand
GGCGGCACTGGCCGACCAGAAGGCCTCGAGACCCGCCGCCAGGAGGTCCAGGCAGGCCGCGGCGTAGACGAGGCCCGCGTGGTCGCGCACGGCCTGCTGGAGGGCATGAAGGCGGCCGCGGCGCCCGGGCGCCGCCACCGCGGCGCCCAGGCCGAGCCCCCCGGCGCCGCAGAGGATGAGGGCGGGCAGCTCGAAGGCGCTGTGGGTGGCCACGAAGCTGCCGCAGGAAGGGCCGAGCCCCACGCGGATCAGGTGCCCCGCCACCGCGCCCCCGTGGAGGCCGTTCCAGAGCAAGTAGAAGGCGCTGCCCACCCCCAGGAAGAGGCCGCTGGCGAAGCACTGGAAGGACACCCGCACGTTGTTCCACACGTAGTGCCCGAACATGGCGAGATCCGTGTCCGCCTGGCCTTCGCGCCCGAAACGTCCGCCCTCGCCGCGGTACATGGCTTCGTATCGCGCGAGTTCCCGGGGCTCTTCCACCAGGAAGGCCACCTCCGGGTTCCGCCGGATGGCCAGGGGCAGCAGCAGCTGGGGCAGGAAGAACAGGGCAGAGGCCAGCAGCACGGCACCCCGCCGGGCGCGGATCTGCCGCGCGAGGCCACCCCGCAGGAAGCTGCCCCAGCTGCGCCACAGCCCGCCGCCGCCCGCATACAGCACCGCGTGCCCCCGGGCGACCAGGTCGTGGAGGCGCTCCACCAGCCCTGAGGTGTAGCGGCGCTCCTGGGCGAGGGCGAGGTGGTGACAGAGGCGGCGGTAGCGCTCCGGGAAGGCCTCCAGGGACGCCGCCTCCGGCGCGCGCTTGCCGGCCCGTCCGAGCTGGGCCTCGAAGGCCTGCCACTCCGCCGCGTGGGCCTGCTCGAAGGCCTGCTGCCTCACGGCCGCCCTCCGGCGCAGAGGCCCGCGAGGCCCTTCAGGCGGGCGACGGCCACCTCGCCCTCCAGGCCCGTGAGGGGCCGCAGGAGCCCCGCCAGCTCCCGGGTCCGCTCTGGCGAGAAGGAGGCGGCGCGCTCCGCAAAGGCGATGACGGCCCGCTGCTCTTCCAGATCCAGAGGAAGGGGGGGCATCCAGGGAGCGGAAGCCGTGGGCAGGGGGCCGCGGGGCACCGCCCGCGGCGCGTACACCACCAGCGTGCCCGCGGCCAGGTCGCCCAGGCGGCGGCCCTCCCGCTGGAGCAGCATGCAGAGCAGGCCCGAGGCGTAGGCGAAGGGCAGGAAGTCCGCCGCCATGAGCAGGCTGCGCACCATGGCGCGGCTCCAGCCCACGGGCGTCCCGTCCTCGCCCACCACCCGGAGGCCCAGGACCATCTTGCCCGGCGTCTGCCCGGAGGCGAGGGCCTCGAAGCACACGGGGTACAGCCACTCCAGGGCGAAGACGGCAAGCAGGAAGGCCCCCATGCCCAGGCCCCCCAGGAGGGCCAGGACCATGGCCAGGACCAGGTAGAGCCCCGCCCGGATGGCGAGATCCAGCAGCCAGGCCAGCCCGCGTCCCAAGGGCCCCGCGGGCCGCAGGTCGAGGCGGACGCCCTCGGGCGTCTCCACGCGCCGCAGGCCGTCGATCATGCCTCCCCCCGCAGGGAGGAAGGCATGAGGGGGGAAGGGGAAGGGGCGACCATGGGCGCGAGACGAGGGCTCCATGATAGGAGGCCCGCCTGCCGGAACAGGTGCCGCGCGTCATGAAAAAGAATTTTCATAATCCGCCACTCGTGATAAGACAGGGGGTTTCCGGGGCGCCGTGCCTCGGATCCTTTCCCGTTCCGGAAGCCCCATGTCCAAGAAAATCGCCCTCATCGCCATCGGCGGAAACGCCCTCCTCAAGGAAAAGGAGCAGGGGCTCCAGGAGGAGCAGCTGGAGAACGCCCGCGGCTGCGCCGAGATGTTCGCCAACGTCATCCAGGCGGGCTACAGCCTCTGCGTGGTGCACGGCAACGGCCCCCAGGTGGGCAACATCCTCATCCAGCAGGAGGCCGGCGCGAACAAGATCCCCCCCTACACCCTGGACATCGCCGACGCCATGACCCAAGGGTCCATGGGCTACATGATCGAGCGCACCCTCATCAACCGCCTGAAGTACGTGGGCCACGCCACGCCCGTCACCACCGTGCTCACGGAGGTGGTGGTGGACCAGGACGACCCCGGCTTCGAGAACCCCACCAAGCCCGTGGGCCCCTTCTACGCCGAGCACCGCGCCGTGGAGCTGACGAAGCAGAAGGGCTGGCACATGAAGGAGGACGCCGGCCGCGGCTGGCGCAAGGTGGTGCCCTCGCCCAAGCCCCTGGAGATCATCCAGCTGGAGGGCATCAAGACCCTGCTGGAGGCCGGCCACTGCGTGATCGCCGGCGGCGGGGGCGGCATCCCCGTGATCCGCGACGCCTCGGGGCTCCTCGTGGGCGTGGAGGCGGTGATCGACAAGGACCGCCTCTCCAGCCTGCTGGCCGAGCAGCTCGGCGCCGACACCTACGTGATCCTCACGGGGGTGGACAAGGTGGCCGTGGACTTCGGCAAGCCCACCCAGACCTGGCTGGACCGCATGACCGTCACCGAAGCCAGGCGGCACATGGCCGACGGCCAGTTTCCCGCCGGCAGCATGGGCCCCAAGATCGAGAGCGCCATCGCCTTCATCGAGGCGGGCGGCCACGAGGTGCTGATCACCAGCCCCGAGGCGCTGGGGCGCGAAGCCTACGAGACCGTGGGCACCCGCATCGTCCGCGGCTGAGCGGGCCTCGGAACCAGGAAGGGGCCGGCTTTGGGCCGCGCCCTTCGGCTATGGTGGAGGAAGGTTCTGGAGATCAAATAGAATATATGCGTAGTTCAAAAATGAAAAATTTC
>CAXYVC010000190.1:0-2825 GCA_964292295.1 uncultured bacterium | reverse complement strand
CACATGCGCCCGTTCGCGATGTGGAGGTCGAAGAGCGGCGTAAGCGCGATTCGCCGCCTCGCCCGGGACGTCGTCCGGATCGACCGCCTTCTCCGCGTCTCCGCGGGCGTCCACGCGGGCCGCCCCCCCCAGCCGCGCGAACCCCCCGTCCGGGGAAGCCTCGTAGGGCGGCCCCGTGATCACGCTGAGCCGCCGAGGCTGCCGGAAGGCGATGACGGCGCAGCTGATGTCATCCCCCGCCTCGCCGCCGTCGTTGGCCAGGGCGCTCTCCACCACCAGGTCGCAGAGCCGCCGGGCGGAGATGTCCGGATGCTGGGCCATCCGCCGCTCCAGCCAAGCCTGGCCGCGGAGTTCGCCCCAGCCCAGGGGCATTTCCTCCGAGCCCATGCCCGACTGGGTCACGCCGTCCGAGAAGCAGACGATGCGATCCCCCTCCCGCGCCACGAACTCGGAGACCTGGAGCGCCCGCTTGCCCCAGCGTCCGCACTGGACCGTGCGCCGGGGCACCTCCACCGCCACCCCGTCGCGCATGAGCAGGAAGGGCGGGTTGCCGTGCTCGAAGACGCGGATGTGCCCGTCGGTGCAGGCGTCCACCACCGTGAAGGTGGAATAGCTGATGGCCCGCACCGGCTCCACGGGCAGGGAGTCCAGCAGCAGGGCGCAGGCCCGCTCCGTGTCGATGTGCCACGACACGTATTCCAGGGCCATGGAGGCGGTCACCGAGGCGAGCACCGCCGCCTCCACGCCGGAACTCAGGCCGTCCGCGAGCACCGACAGCACGCGCCGCTCGCCGTCCAGCTTCCGGGCCAGCACCACGTCCCCCGCGAGGTTCTCCCCGTGGCAGGGGAGCTGGACGTGGTCCACCTCGATGAAGAGGCCCCCCTCAGAGGCCATGGCCGTCCTCGCTGCGCTCCGGCGCCGAGAACTCCGCGATGATCGAGTTCAGGATGCCCTCGGACTTGGCGGCGTTGCTGCCCAGGCTGAAGGCGATGCCCTGGACGTTCTCCATCATGTTCTGGATGACCTCCTGGGCCTTGTGGATCACCTCGTCCCGCCGCCGCTCCCGCTCCGTGACGTCCAGCAGCAGGGCCCCCACCACCTGGCCGGGCTCGACCGGGAACACCGAAACGCTGAAGCGGCGGTTCCGGCACAGGAGCGTCTCCCGGATGATCTCGTCGCCCCCCTCCAGCACCGCGCGGAAGCGGTCGGCGAAGTCGATGAACTTCTCCAGGTGGGCGCCGGACAGGTCCCGCTGGGTCTCCAGCAGGAAGAGGGCGTCCTCTCCCATCATGCGGGCGAAGTGGTGGTTGCAGTCGATGATCTCCAGGTCCGCCCCCACGATGACCACGCCGAAGGGCAGGCTGCGCAGAAGGGCGTTCGCCTTGCGGGTCGCCAGCAGGCGCATGTGCGAGACGCACATCTGCGGCTCGCCGCGCCCCACGAGGATCGCCCGGGCCAGGTCCCGGCAGCTGTCGTAGCCGCAGGCCCGGCAGTTGAGTTCGTCCTCGGGACCGAACTTGCCCAGCTTGGCCAGGGCGCCCGCCAGGGCGCCGGGCGTCACGGGGGGCTCCTCCACGGGGCGCGGCCGGAAGGCGCGGGTCACGTCCAGGCGCGGGCTGCGGGGACAGGCCTCCGGCACCTCCCGGACGCCGTGGACCACCTCCAGGCGCGCCTGCACGGCGGAATCCGTGCGGGAGAAGGGGCCGCCCACGCAGCCCCCGGTGCAGGCCAGCAGCTCCAGGAAGAGGTTGCGGCCCGTCGGCTCCGGCGCCTTCAACCGCGTGAGCCCTTCCTGCACGTGGGCCAGGCCGCTGAGGGTGACGAAGTCCGTGTGGTCGGAGCGGAGGCTGCGCTGGATGGTCTCGGCCATGCCGCCCTCCACCGGGAACCACGCGCCCTCGGCGGCGGCCTCCAGCAGCGGCGGCGCGTCCGCCTCCCGGGCGGGATCCACCCCCGACGCCTGCAACCACGCGGCCAGGTCGTCGAAGGAAAGCACCACGTCTGCTGCGTCAAGCTCTGGCGCGGCCTCGAGCTTCTTGCCCACGCAGGGACCGAAGAAGGCCACGGCAGCCTGGGGTCCCAAGGCCTCCTTCAGCATGCGCGCGTGGGCCTGGAGCGGCGAGGCCACGGGCGTCAGGTGCTCCGCCAGGTGGGGCAGATACTTGCACACGAGCTCCACCGCCACCGGGCAGGCGGTGGACAGGAAATACCTCCCCTGGCTCCGGTCCAGGTCCTGGGCCAGGCGCGCCGAGACCTCCTGGGCGCCCAGCGCCGTTTCCGAGGCTCCGGCGAAGCCGAGGTGCCGGAGCGCGGCGGCCATCTGCCCGAAGCGCAGGCCCGGGAAGGCCGCCACCCAGCTGGGGGCCAGGGAGACCGCCACGGGGCGGCCCGAGGCGAGCAGGGCTTCCGCCAGGGGCCGGTCGTCCCGCACCTTCTTGGCGCCGGACGTGCAGGCCTCCACGCAGGTGCCGCAGGACACACAGCGCTCGGGCAGGATCACGGCGCAGGCGTCCACCACCTGGATCGCCTTCACGGGGCACTCCCGCACGCAGCAGTAGCAGTCCTGGCAGCGGGTCGACTCGGAGTAGACAGGGGAGGTCTTGTTCACGGGAGGCGCTCCAGGATGGCCAGGAGGCGCGCCTCGTCCAGTTCCTGGACCAGCTCGTCCCCGACGCGCAGGTTGGGACCGCAGCTGCAAAGCCCCTCGCAGCGGCTCCCCCTCAGCAGCACCCGGTCCTCCAGGCCCCCCTCCCTGGGCAGGGGCTGGGGCCTGGGGGGGCGCTCCGTGTTTCCCCCGGGGGAGCAGGGGCTCCCCCGCGACCAGG
>CAXYVC010000189.1:0-2844 GCA_964292295.1 uncultured bacterium | reverse complement strand
CCTCCCCCTGGCGGACCCCGCCGCCCGGGAGGGGGGGGCCGGGACCGCGCCGGGGCCCCGGAAGGGGCCCCCCGCCCCGTTCCCTCTCGGAGGGACGGGTTCTACTCGACGGAGATCGGCACTTCCGTGGTGTAGTCGTACAGCACGATCTCGGGGGTCTCGAAGGCGATGCGGCTCTCCTCGACCTCGCGCACGCCCACCTGGCTCCAGAAGGAGGCGAGGCGGGGGGCATCCTGGGCCTGGCCCAGGCGGTTCACGGGGACGACCACCTCCACCTTGGGGAAGGCGCCGCGCTGCAGCTGCTCGCAGCGCTTGCCGGCGACGACCACGAAGCGGTACTTGTTGGCGACTTCCTCCGGAATGTGGACAACGGTGCGCTGGGTCATGGACTCCCCTCGAAGCAGGCCAGTCTAGCAGGACGGACCAGGCCTTTCCAGGGATAGGATGATGGCGGGAGGCTTCATGAAGATCCTGCTCGGCGTCACCGGTGGCATCGCGGCCTACAAGGCCTGCGAACTGGTCCGTCTCCTCGTGAAGGCGGGTCACCAGGTCCGCTGCTGCCTGACCGACGCGGGCAGCCGCTTCATCACGCCCCTGACCCTGGCCACCCTCACCGGGGAGCCCTGCTTCGGGGCGAACCCGGAGTACCACGCATGGCGGCCGAACCCGAAGGTGGAGCACGTGGATCTGGCCAAGTGGGCCGACCTGGTGGCGGTGGTGCCCGCCACGGCGGACATCCTGGGGAAGACCGCCAACGGGCTGGCGGACGACCTGCTCTCCACGGTACTCCTGGCGGCCCGGGGGCAGGTGCTCTGGGCGCCGGCCATGAACCACGCCATGTGGCGCCACCCGGCCGTGCAGGCCAACCTCTCGCGCCTCAAAGGCTTCGGCCACCTGGTGGTGGATCCCGCCGTGGGCTTCCTGGCGGAGGGCGAGACGGGCATCGGCCGCCTGGCGGGCGTGGAGGACATCTTCGAGGCCATTCAGGCCTTCGCGGGGCCGAAGCTGCCCGCCCTGGCGGGAACGTGCGTGCTGGTGACCGCGGGGCCCACCCGGGAGGACCTGGATCCGGTGCGCACCCTCACCAACCGTAGCACCGGCGCCATGGGCGTGGAGCTGGCGCGGGCCCTGCGCAACGCCGGGGCCGACGTGAAGCTGGTGCTGGGCGGGGAGCTGCCCGCGCCTCGGGGCGTGGAAACCCGGCGGGTGCGCAGCGCCGAGGACATGCTGGCCGCCTGCCAGGCCTTCTGGCCCTCCTGCGACGGGCTTTTCGCCGCGGCGGCGGTGGCGGACCAGCGGCCGGAGTCCTGCGCCGCCCAGAAGGTGAAGAAGCAGGAGGGGCCGGGGACGCTCGTCCTGGTGCGCACGCCGGATGTGCTGGCCACCCTCGCGGCCTCGAAGCGCCCGGGACAGTGGCTGGTGGGCTTTGCGGCCGAGAGCGAGGCGCACCTCGACCACGCCCGGGAGAAGCTCCTGCGGAAGGGGCTGGACGCCATCCTGCTCAACGACGTGTCGGAGGGGCGGGGCTTCGGCCTCCAGGCCAACACCCTGCTGCCCGTCACGGCTGAGGGGGCCGGCGCGCCCCTGGGGCCCGCGCCGAAGGAGGCCCTGGCTGCCGCCGTGGTGGCCTGGTGGGCGGGGCGCCTGGGTTGATCCCGGCTTCGCTACTCGCCGCGGATCGCGGCGTGCATCCAGGGCAGGACGGGGCTCGGCTGGCCCACCACGTCCCCCACCCGCACGGCGCTCACCACCACCCAGCCGGGGTCGCGCACCACCCGGGAGAGGTCCAGCTCCAGGGCCTCCCCGGGGCCAGGCAGGTCCGGGCGGCGGCGCTCCAGGACCACCTCGCCCTTGGCCACCACCTCCGCCGGGGCGGGGCGCGCCACGCCCAGGGGCAGGTAGTACACCCACACCTTCTCGACGCCGCGCAGGCTGGAGGCGTCCGCCGCCGCCTCCGGCAGCACCACGCGCAGGCGCTTGAAGGTCACCCAGGAGGCCTGGCAGGCCCGGACGGCCGCGCGGGGGCGGGGAATTGGGTCGCCCTTGCGTCCGCAGCCGAGGCCTGCGAGGAGGACGCAGAGGATGGACGTGATCGCCGTCTTTGGTAGGGTAGAAGGTCGCACCGACCTATGATGCCCGATCGCGCTCCACCGGGAGCAGGCGCCATCAGGAAAGGAAACCAAGGATGCCCGTCACCAAGCTGCTCATCGCCAACCGCGGGGAGATCGCCTGCCGGATCGTCCGCACCTGCCGGGAGCTGGACATCCCCTCCGTGGCCATCTACTCCGATTCCGACCGGGGAAGCATGCACGTGCGGCTGGCCACGCATTCGTATCCCATCGGCCCCACGCCCTCCCGGGAGAGCTACCTCCGGGTGGACAAGCTCCTGGAGGTGGCCCGCCAGACCGGCGCGGACGCCATCCATCCCGGCTACGGCTTCCTCGGCGAGGATCCGGAGGCCGCCCGCAAGGTGATCGAGGCCGGCCTGACCTGGATCGGCCCCTCGCCCGAGGTGCTGGAGGTCATGGGCAACAAGCTCTCCGCCCGGGACGCGGCCGTCCGCGCCGGCGTGCCCGTGCTGCACGCCATCCTCGCGATGGCGGGCGGCGGGGCCAAGGCCATCGAGTTCACCAATCGCGGCGACTTCGCCTGGGAGACCTTCACCGCCCTGTCGAAGCAGTTCGCCCAGACCGATCCCGACATCATCATGGGCGTCGGCCCCATCCTGGATGCGCCGACGGCGGCCCTCTATCTGGCCTCGGGCGCGCGCTTCGTCATCAGCCCCTGCCTGGTGCCCGAGGTGGCCCAGGTCTTCGGCAAGGCGGGGCGGGCGGATACGGCCAC
>CAXYVC010000188.1:0-2895 GCA_964292295.1 uncultured bacterium | reverse complement strand
GCCTTGCGTACCAGGGGCGACTGCAGAAGCCGATCAAGCCATCTCCGCATCATGGGAGTGCACCTTTGGGAATAGGAAAACGGCACGCCCCGGGCGCCCGGCAATGGCCGGACGCCCGGGGAAAGAAGGTGCTGTTGTCAAAGGCAGGCGCGGATTTCCGCCCAAAGGGTAGCAGGAAGGCCAGTACCGTCAACGCTTTCAACCCAGATGCCGGCTTCTTGCAGCCCCCCGCCCGCAGCTGTTCGAATGATTCCCGCCCCTCCTGGGAGGCCCCCGTGAAGCCCTGCACCCTCCTCCTCGCCCTCCTCAGCCCGGTGATGGCCATGTCCGACCCGACCCCGATCCCCCTGCCCCCCCGGGCGAAGCAGGTGCCCCACGCCCAGACCTGGCACGGCCGGCGCTACGAGGACCCCTACTTCTGGATGCGCCAGAAGGACCACCCCGACGTCCTCGCCTACCTCCAGGCCGAGAACGCCTACACGAGCGCCTGCACCGAGGCCCTGAAGCCCCTGCAGGAGACCCTCTACCGGGAGATGCTCGGCCGCATCAAGCAGACGGACCTGGGCGTCCCCGTCTACGACCGCGGCTACCACTACTACTCCCGCACGGAGGAGGGCAAGCAGTACGGCATCCAGTGCCGGAAGAAGGGCAGCCTCGACGCGCCCGAGGAGGTCCTGCTCGACCTCAACGCCCTGGGCAAGGGGCACGCCTTCATCGCGATGGGCGACCGGGACATCAGCCCCAGCGGGCAGCTCATGGCCTACACCACCGACACCACGGGCTTCCGCCAGTACCGCCTGCAGGTGAAGGATCTCCGCACGGGACGCCTGCTGCCCGACACGGCGGAACGCGTGACCAGCCTCGCCTGGGCCGGCGACGACCGCACCCTCTTCTACGTCACGGAGGATCCCGTCACCAAGCGCTCGGACCAGCTCTGGCGCCTGGAGCTGGGCGGGAAGCCGGAACGGGTCTACGCGGAGAAGGACGCCCTCTTCGCCCTGGACCTCGGCACCACCAAGGACCGTCGCTACCTCGTGCTGAACATGGCCAGCACGGACACCTGGGAGGCCCGCGTCCTTCCCGCCGACCAGCCCAAGGGCGCCTTCCGGCCCGTGCTGGGCCGGGAGAAGGGACACAAGTACAGCCTCGAGCACCGCGAGGGCACCTTCTTCATCCGCACCAACCGCGGCGCCAAGGATTTCCGCATCGTCATCGCGCCGGTCGAGGATCCCTCCCCCCGCGCCTGGAAGCCCTTCGTCCCCGCCCAGGCGGGCGTGCTGGTGGAGGGGCTGGACCTGTTCCGGGATTTCGCGGTGGTGTCCGAGAAGCGGGAGGGCCTGAACCGCTTCCGCGTCCACAGCTTCCAGGACGGGAGCTGGCGCGAGGTGGGCTTCCCCGAGGCCGCCTACAGCGCCTTCCCCGGCGGCACCCCCGACTTCGAGGCCCGGGCCTGGCGCTTCAGCTACCAGTCCATGGTCACGCCCCCCGCCGTCTACGAACTGGACGTGGCCACCCTCCAGCGCCGGGTGCTCAAGCAGCAGGAAGTGCTGGGCGGCTACGATCCCGCCAGCTACGCCACCGAGCGCCTCTGGGCCACCGCCCGGGACGGCGCGCGGGTGCCCATCTCCATCGTCTACCGGAAGGGCCTCGCGCGGGACGGCAAGGCCCCGCTCTTCCTGTACGGCTACGGCAGCTACGGCGCGGGCATGGACGCGACCTTCAGCTCCGCCCGCCTCTCCCTCCTGGACCGCGGCATGGCCTACGCCGTGGCCCACATCCGGGGCGGCGACGAGCTGGGCGAGACCTGGCACGACGAGGGCATGCTGCTGAAGAAGAAGAACACCTTCCTCGACTTCATCGACTGTGCGGAGCACCTGATCCAGGAGAGGTGGACGGAACGCGAGCGCCTCGTGGCCGAGGGCGGCAGCGCCGGGGGCCTGCTCATCGGCGCCGTGGTGAACCTGCGGCCCGACCTGTTCCGCGCCGTGCATGCCGCCGTGCCCTTCGTGGACGTGATGAACACCATGATGGACGCCAGCCTGCCGCTCACGGTGGGCGAGTACCTGGAGTGGGGCAACCCCAACGAGAAGGCCGCCTTCGATTACATGATGAGCTACAGCCCCTACGACAACCTGAAGCGCGGCCCCTACCCCGCCATGCTCGTCACCACCAGCTACAACGACAGCCAGGTGATGTACTGGGAGCCGGCCAAGTACGTGGCCAAGCTGCGCACCCTGAAGACCGACGGGAACCCGCTGCTGCTCAAGTGCAAGATGGAGCCCGCCGGCCACGGCGGGGCCTCGGGACGCTACGACGCCCTGAAGGACAAGGCCTTCGAATACGCGTGGATGCTCGGCCAGGTGGGCATCACGAAGTAGACTGTCCAGAACCGGAAAGGAACCATGTCGCGACCCTGCCCCTGCACCTCCAAGAAGACCTACGACGCCTGCTGCGAGCCCTACGTGAGCGGCCGTCGCCCCCCCGAGACCGCTGCCCAGCTCATGCGCAGCCGCTTCACCGCCTACGCCCTCGGCAAGGTGGACTACCTGATCGCCACCACCGCCGCGGAGGAGCGCGCCAAGCTCGACCGGGAGGACCTCGCCCAGTACTGCCGCTCGGTGCGCTGCATCTCCCTGAAGATCCTGTCCACCGAGCTGGGCGGCGCGGGGGACGAGACCGGCGTCGTGCGCTTCCAGGCCAGCCTGCAGTTCAACGGACGCCGTACCCTGCACCTGGAGAAGAGCCGCTTCGTGCGGGAAGAGGGCCGCTGGGTCTACGTGGACGGCGAGACGAACTGAACCCAGATGATGCGGTTGCGGCCAGCCCTTGGCGCGGGCTTCCCCTTCCTCCATCGATTGCAGGCCGCACCGCGGCCTGCTCCTGCTCGCCACGGCT
>CAXYVC010000187.1:0-2954 GCA_964292295.1 uncultured bacterium | reverse complement strand
GCATCACCGACTGGATCGTCCTCCAGCACCATGGCGGCGCGTACCCGCCCACCCTACGCCCGCAGGCTCCACCAGGCCCACACGACGAGGGGCAATGCCACCCCCGCGGCCGTGAGCCAGCCTCCGCGCCCCTTCAGCCCGAAGCGGCCCTTCAGGATGAAGAGGCCGGAGAGGGCCAGGAAGAGGAGCGTCGCGGCGTAGGCGTCCGCGATCCAGGTCCAGGGGCCGCGCGGGCCGTTGCGGTGCAGGAGGTTCAGGGTGTGCAGCACGGGCCGCGGCTGCAGGCCCTGCACCAGCACCTTGCCCGTGGGCAGATCCAGCGTGTAGGTGCGCTGGGCGAAGAAGACCTGGAGGGTCTCCGCGTCCGGCTGGAAGGTGTTCTTCGGGGCTTCCCGCTCCCCCAGGCGGGCCAGGGCCTCGGCCACGACCCGCGCCTCGGGCAGGTCCGTGGCGATGGGCGCCACGTGGAAGGTGCGGTCCAGGTTGCGGTAGCTGGGATTCCAGTGGGCGCGGTGGTTCAGGGCCAGGCCGCTCAGGGCGTACACCAGCGTGGTTCCCGCCGCCAGGTAGCCCAGGTCCCGGTGCAGGGCCGCCAGCCAGCGGCGCCAGGGACGTCCCGATGCGGGCTTCGTCTCCGTCATGCTCCCTCCTACTGCGCCTGCACGCCGATGCCGCGCAGGGTCACGAAGCTGCGGGGTTGCGCCTGGGCGGGATCGAAGCGGCGGTCCAGGCCCCGCATGAGGATGGGGCACATCCGCTTCTGCTCCTCGGCGCTGAGCTTCTTGGCCTCCACCACGCCCTCGGCCATCACCGTGGTGCCCTTCAGGGAGGGCGGCATCACCACGGCCCCCTCCTCGAAGACCACCAGGAGGGAGGTGAAGCGCTGGTCCCCCGCCACCTTCACGTAGCAGCCCAGTTTGTCGCAGCCCTCCACGACGGTGCCCCGGCTGCGCACCTTCTTCCCCTGGAAGGCCGCCGGGTTCGCCAGGATCTCGCTCACCTTCGTCTCCTGCCGGAGCGCCAGGGGCTTCCCGTACAGCTTGCCCGCGGCGGGGGCGGACACGGCGCCGGCCGTGAGCAGGAGTCCAAGGAGCAGGAAACGCGGGTGACGCATGAACAGAAGCCTCCGGAACCCATTGTGGCCCCGAGATCCCCGGGCGACCGTCACGGAAGCGCCAAGTGCCGCCAGGCGGGGCCCGGCGGCGGAATTCAGTGGACGACCTGGCTGGAGCTGAAGAGGGGCACGTAGATGGCCATGAGAAGCCCCAGCACCAGCACGCCCATCACGAGGATGAGCACGGGGCCGATGAGGCCCGTCACCGCGGTGGTGGCCTTCTCCACCTCCTGGTCGAAGAAGTCCGCCACGTGGTCCAGCATCTCGGCCAGGGCGCTGCTCTGCTCGCCCACGCGGACCATCTCCACCGCCAGCGGATCCAGGATGCGGCTCTGCTCCAGGGCCAGGTGCAGGCTGCTCCCGGAGCGCACCATCTCCGCCACCGCGACCAGGCGCAGCTTCATGCGCTCGCTCGGCGTGGTGCGCTGGATCACCTCCAGGGCCTGGAGGGCCGGCATGCCGCCGCTCAGGAGCACCGAGAGGGTGCGGGAGAAGACGCTGGAGTGGTACATGCGGTACAGGGTTCCGATCTTGGGAATGCCCAACAGGATGCGCTCCAGCGTCCGCCGCCCCGCCTCGGCCACCACCATCCAGCGCCCGACGAAGCCGAGGGCCACGAGCAGCCCCGCCTGGATCCAGATCGTGCTGCGCACGAAGGCGCCCAGCGCCAGGAGCACCCGCGTGGGGGTGGGCATCTCCACGGATCCGCCCGCATAGAGTTCCGAGAAGCGCGGCAGCACCACGTTGAAGATCACGCCCAGGCTCACGAAGATCACCACCACCAGGAAGGCGGGATAGAACAGGGCCTCGAGGATGCGGCGGCGGCTGCCCTGGGCGAAGCGCTGGAAGGCCAGCCAGCGCGTGATGACCTCCACCAGCGCGCCGCTGCGCTCGCCCGCCACCACGTTGGCGCGGTACACCGCCGGGAAGGCTCCCACCTGCTCCAGCGCCTCCGAGAAGGCCAGGCCCTCCCTCAGGAGCTGCACCACGCGCTCCAGGCTGTCCCGCAGCAGGGGATCCTTCCCGTGGCCCTGGAGCAGCTCCAGGGCCTGCAGCAGGGGAATGCCGGCCTTCAGCAGGGCCAGCAGCTCCTGGTTGAAGAGCACCAGCGTCTCCGCCGACAGCGCCTTCTGGCGCCGGAAGGCGCTGGCCGCCCGGCGCACCTCCAGCGGAAAGCCCCCCTCGGCCTGGATGCGCGCCCGCACCTCGTCGGGACCCGCGCAGTCCAGGTCCCGCACGAGGACCTCGCCGGTCTTGGCCGTGTAGCGGACGGTGTAGCGCATGGGCTCAAGCATAGCGGTTCGGTCCCGTCTACACTCGGCTCCCAGGAGAACCCGTGCGCATCGCCCCCGTCCTCGCCGTCGCCCCCGCCCTGCTGGCCCAGGGGCTCCAGCCCGCCCTCCCCCTGCAGCGGAGCCTTCCCCTGCCGCCCCTGCTGGACCTCTCGGAAGCCGATGTCCGTGCCCTGCTGCCCCTGGATCCCCGGGATCCGGCCCAGGTGGAGGCCTGCCGGAAGCGCTGGGAAACCCTCGCGGTCCCCTTCGCGGGCCTGGACGCCGTGCGCATCCGCCTGGGGCACGGCGAGGACCGCGCGCGCCTCCTGCTGGCCGCAAGCCAGGCGCTGAAGGCGCGCACCCCGGGCCAGAAGCTGCTGCTGGCCCACGAGGCCGGCGGCGTCTCCCTCTGGGACCCCCCCCTCTGGGGCGCCCTGGGCGGCAGGGCCCCCCCGCCCGGGGCGCCTGGGGCGGGCCCGGGCCCCCGGCGCGCCCCGGCCCCGGCACCTCGTGGAGGGGGACCGGGCGCGGATCGCGGAGGACGTGGACGCGGCCCTCCGCACGAG
>CAXYVC010000186.1:0-3002 GCA_964292295.1 uncultured bacterium | reverse complement strand
GTGGGCGGGGTCGTCCCCGCGGTGGGGAATCCCCACGTCCCTCACATGCCAGATCCGCCCTTTGGGCGGCAGATCCTCATGACCTTCCCCGCAATCTACAAGGCGCGGCAGCAGCAGCCCACCACAGGACGGCTCTATCCACTCACGGGGCTCCGATGACCGCACCCACCTTCCTTGAGACCTCGCCTGCCGTCCTCCTGGAGGAGATCCAGGCGGACTTTGAGCGGGCGTTGGGGCGCGTCCTCTACCCCGCGCAGCTGGAGCGCCTGCTGCTGCAGCTGGTCGCGTACCGGGAGAGCCTGCAGCGCATGGCCATCCAGGATGCCGCCGAGCAGAGCCTGGTGCAGTATTCCACCGGGGGCCGCCTGGAATGCCTGGGTGCGCTGGTGGGCGTCGCGCGCCTCCCCGCCTCCAAGGCCGCCGCGACCCTGCGCCTGGCCCTTCCTGTCGTGGCGGCCCAGGACACGGCCTTTGCCGCAGGCTGGGGGGCCATCAGCCCCGGCAACCAGGTCTTCCGGCTGACGGCCAGCGCCGTCATCCCCGCAGGCCAGCTCAGCGTCAATGCCCTGGCCGAGGCCGAGACGGCGGGCAGCGCCGCCAATGGACTCGCCGCAGGGGGAGGATGGACCGCCCTGGAGGGGGCAGTCACGGTGACCTCCACCACCACCAGCTCTGGCGGTGCGGACGTTGAGGATGACGAGGCGCTGCGAGCCCGCATCCTGGACGCCCCGGCCCGTTTCTCGGCTGCCGGATCCGCGGCGGCCTATCGATACCACGCGCTGTCGGCCTCCGGCGACATCCAGGACGTGGCCGTGGACAGCCCCGCCCCCGGCGTGGTGGGCGTCTACGTGCTCACCTCCGATGGCCTGCCTGCCCAGGCCACGCTGGATCGGGTGACCGCTGCCCTCACGGCCGACACGGTGCGGCCCATCTGCGACCTGGTGATAGTTTCGTCGCCCACGCGGGTGTCCTGGACCCTGGATGCCACGCTGACGCTCTACCGGCAGACGGACGCCTCCCAGGTGCTGGCGACCGCCCAGGCCGCCGTGGATGCCTATGCCGCCGACCGCCGGGCTGGGCTGGGCCGCGACCTTGTGGGTGCCCAGATCGTCAAGGCTTTGATGGGGGAGGGGGTCTACAAGGTCACCCTCAACGGCTGGACAGATCGCGCCTGCGCCCCCTCGGAATGGGCGGACGCCGGATCCACGACCCTTCACGTTGCACCGGAGCGGGCCGATGGGTAGCCTGCTGCCGCCCAGCATCCGGGACGCCCGGACCCTGGCCCTGGAGGGACTCCTGGACCGCCTGGACGCGCTGCCCCTGGATCTGCTGCGCACGCTCTACGATCCCGCCCGGTGCCCCGTCGAGGCACTTCCGTTCCTGGCCAGCCAGTGGGGGGTGCTCAATGAGGTCTGGGCGCTGGCGAGATCGGAGGCAGAGCAGCGGGCCCTGGTGGGCAAGGCCCTCCTCTGGCAGCGCCACCGCGGGACGCCCTGGGCGCTTTCCCAAGTGCTCGGGGCGGCGGGATGGCCAGGCGGGGTCGTAGAGGAACGCATCGCATCGGACCACCAGCACGACCGCAGCTTCAAGCACGACGGCTCGGTCTGTTACGGCGGGCGTGGCGGCTGGGCCTGTTTCCGTGTGTGCTTCGAGCTGGGGTCACGGGCCATCTCGGCGGCGGACGTGGCCTGTTTCCGAGCTGCCGTGGATGCCTGGAGCCCGGCGGGGCGACGCTGCGTGGAACTGCGGCTCAGGGTGCGCCTAGCCGGCGGGCTCTTGCCTGGAAAGTCGGCTGCCGACGCTGTGCGCCTGGTGGCCGGAAGCTGCAGCCGCCCCGTGCTGCTCACGGGCACCCTCGCCCAGGCCCGCATCCGCCGCTTCGAGGCCTCGGGCGAAGACTTGCGCACCTTCCACCTGGTGGACGCCACCGGCGTCACGGGGGCCACCCTGGCGCGGGACATCCCGCTGCTCCACACCGAGCACACGCTGCTTGTGGGCTGGAGCCTCGCATGACCAACCTGCAGGAGACCGCTACCTGGGAGCCCCACATCACCCAGATCGAGCTGGGGGATGACGTCGAGGGGGGCCTAGACGGCATCGACAACGTGCCCCACCGCCAGCTCGCCAACCGCGTGTTCTGGCTCAAGGGGCAGCTGGACGCGCTTTCGCAGGCCCTCAGCGGCAAGGCTGCGTCCGCCCACAATCACGCCCTCGGGGACGTGTCGGGCCTCCAGGCGGCCCTGGACGCGCTTTCGCAGGCCCTGAATGGCAAAGCGGCGTCCACCCACGGCCACAGCGGGGCGGATGTCACCTATGCCGACGGATCCGCCAGCTACACGCTCTCCGTGGTCAACGGCGTGCTCACCCAGACGAGACTCTGATGAGCTACGTGGCCATCCTGGACCAGGTCCCGCCCGCCGCAGGGCATCCCCGGGCCGTCTGGAGCCCGGATCTCTTCAGCACCGTGGACGGCAGCTACCAGATTGGCAACGCCGGCAGCGATCCCGTCCACTACCCCGCGCCCTTCAGCTACTACGCCGGGTCGAAGCTGGCCCAGGTCGAGGGGCAGATCCCCTGGGCTGGCAGCGGCTCGGTGGTGGAGCCCGGTTGGTATTCCGGGGCTCTGGCGGTGGATCCGGCCTTCACGGCGCTCCCCGACTGGTTCAGCACGGCCGCAAAGAGCGATCCGTCGAGCTGGGACTCGCTGGTCCTGACCTGCGTGCAGGCCTGCCTGGTCACCCTGACGGGGACGTGCAGCCTGGCGGCGACGTGCCCCAGCCCCTGGCTCCAGGCCTGGCAGCGGGCCCGCCACCAGCGGGAGGGCGCTCCCTTGAAGGAGGTGGTGGGCGGCGGCAGCAGGCAGGGCGGGGGAGCCGTGAGCCTGACGGGCAGCCTCTCCGAGAGCTTCCTGGTGGCGGGGGGCGATGCCTTCGACCTGTCCGCCCCCGTGGAACCCTTTGGCGGGCGAGGAACCCCCACCACTACCGTCCGGGATTGGCACG
>CAXYVC010000185.1:0-3022 GCA_964292295.1 uncultured bacterium | reverse complement strand
CTTCTTCCTCAAGATCCGAGCCGCTTTCCCCGGAGTTTCACGTTGAACCAAAAAAGGTACCCCTCCGCCGCAAGATTCTGTGGGACAGGAAACGCGGAAAGCCTCATCGTGGAGGAAGGCGAGGCTGCACGTTGCCGTCTCCCCACGCCGGGGCTGCCCCGTCTCGACCGCACCGGCGCCACATCCAAGAGACACGATCAGGACAGTTCAATGGCTCAGGGCACCGTCAAGTGGTTCAACGCCGAGAAGGGCTTCGGCTTCATCACCCCCGACGAGGGAGGTTCCGACCTCTTCGTCCACCACAGCGCCATCCAGGGCAGCGGCTTCAAGACCCTGGACGAGAACCAGCGCGTCAGCTTCGAGGTCGGCCAGGGCCAGAAGGGCCCCCAGGCGCTGAACGTCGTCAAGCTCTAGACCCGCGCCGGATCTGCGGAGGGCCCGCCTACGGCGGGCCTTTGCGCGTACCATGGACGCTACGGGGAGAACCGCCATGTCCGAGAAGCTCGAGGCCTTCAAGTCCTTCCGGGAGCGCATGAACGAACGCATCCTCGCGGAGAAGAACCCGGTGGTGAACCGCTTCTTCGCCCTGGACACCCGCTGCTACGAGGCCGGCGCCCTCGACGTGCGCACCAAGGAGATGCTCGGGCTCTCCGCTTCCCTGGTGCTGCGCTGCGACGACTGCATCGCCTACCACGTGATCCAGTGCCGCCGCGCGGGCGTGAGCCGCGAGGAGATCTTCGAGGTGCTGGCGGTGGGCCTGGTGGTCGGGGGCTCCATCGTGATCCCCCATCTGCGCCGCGCCGTGGACCTGCTGGACGAGCTGTGTGACGAATGAGCTTGGCTGATCGTCAAGGTGACTACCGGGATGGTCGAGGAGGGGACTAGGATCCAGCCCGGGAGGTTTTCATGTTGACCCTTGCGGATGTCCAGTCGGCCCGGGAGCGCCTCGCGCCCGTCATCCACCGCACGGCCCTGATTCCCAGCCGCACCTTCAGCGAGCTGGGCGGCTGCGAGGTCTTCCTGAAGGCCGAGAACCTCCAGAAGACGGGCTCCTTCAAGCTGCGCGGCGCCTACAACCGCATCGCCACCCTCGAAGCGACGGAGAAGGCGCGGGGCGTCATCGCCTCCAGCGCGGGCAACCACGCCCAGGGTGTGGCCTTCGGCGCCGCGGCGCACGGCGTGAAGGCCACCATCGTGATGCCCGAGACCGCGCCCGTGGCAAAGGTCACCGCCACCCGGGCCTACGGGGCGGAGGTGGTGCTGGCGGGGCGCGTGTACGACGAGGCCTACGCCAAGGCGCGGGACCTTCAGGAAAAGCACGGCTACACCTTCGTGCACCCCTTCGACGACCCGTCGGTGATCGCGGGGCAGGGCACCATCGCCCTGGAGATGCTGGAGGACCTGCCGGAGCTGGACGCCCTGGTCATGCCCGTGGGCGGCGGCGGGCTGGCGGCGGGCATGGCGCTGGCGGCCAAGGCCGTGAAGCCCTCCATCCGCATCGTGGGGGTGGAGACCGAGCGCTACGACGCCATGGCCCGCAGCATGGCCGCGGGCGAGATGGTGATGGTCCAGGGCAGCGCCTCCCTGGCGGACGGCATCTCCGTGAAGCGGCCCGGCGACCTCACCTTCGAGCTCTGCCGCCGGTACGTGGACGAGATCGTCACCGTGAGCGAGGAGGAGATCGCCTCCGCCATCCTGATGCTCCTGGAGCGCGCCAAGTTCGTGGTGGAAGGCGCCGGGGCGGTGGGACTCGCCGCGGTGGTGGAGCGCCGGGCCCGCCTGGAGGGCCTCAAGGTGGGCGTGCTGCTTTCGGGCGGCAACATCGACATCAACCTGGTGAGCAGCATCATCGAGAAGGGCCTGGTGAAGGCGGGCCGCCGCATCCGCGTGCGCACCATCGTGGGCGATCGGCCCGGCCAGCTCGCGGCGCTCATGGAGCTGCTGGGGCAGGCGGGGGTGAACGTCATCTCCGTGCGCCACCGCCGCAGCGACGAGCAGGTGGACCTGGGTGCGGTGGAGATCGACACCGTGCTGGAGACCCGCAGCCGCAGCCACGCCGAGGAGGTCTGCGCCCGCCTTCGGGCCGCGGGCTACGTCTTGAGGGACTGAAGCGGGTCCTCCGGCCAGGCGTGCCTCGGGTAGCGGCGGCTCAGCTGGGGCCGCAGCTCCCGGTAGGCCCGGGCCCAGAAGCCCGCCAGGTCCCGGGTGACCTGCACCGCGCGGCCGTTGGGCGCCAGCAGGTGCAGCACCAGCGGCCGGCCTCCCACGGAAGGTCCCGTGCGCAGGCCCAGGAAGTCCTGCAGGCGGCTTTCGATCCAGGGCTCCTCCCCGTCGTAGCGGACCTTCACGCGCCGCCGGGGGAGCTGCACCTCGCCGGGCGCGAGGCGCTCCAGCAGGGCGGCGGCTTCGGGAAGCGCCGCCTGGAGGATGCCCCGCCAGTCCGCGCGCGCCAGGTCCTTGAGGCCGTCCAGCCCCTCGCAGGCCTGGGCCAGCAGGCTCCCCTTCAGGAGCTCCCGGGGCGGCAGCTCCAGCTCCGGATGCAGGCGCGCCAGGAAGGCGAGGCGGTCCAGGAGGGCCTCGCCCGCGTCCCCCAGGCCGCGCTCCGCCATGGCCTCGGCCAGGAGGGCGGCGGCGCGGGGATCGCCGGGGTCGGCCCGGCGCCGGGTCTCCTCGATGCAGAGGTCCCCCAGGAGGGGGCGCAGGACGCGCTCCACGCGCCCGCTCTCCGGGTTGAAGCGGGGCTCCTCCTCCTCGCGCAGGGGCTCGGGAAAGGCCTCCAGCAGCCACTCGGGCTCCACCTTCGACGCCGTGCGGATGCGCACCTCGCGGCCGCTCCGCTCGGCCTCCAGGGCGAGGATCAGCTCGGCGCGCACGCGGCTCTCCGGGGCCAGACGCGCGCCGCCGCCGCCCAGCAGGGCGTAGGTGCCCTTGCCCCCCGCCCGGGCCAGCCCGTCGGGATAGGCCGCCCGCAGGGCCCGCAGCAGGCGCTCCTCGGCCTCCGCTCCCTCCTCGGCGCGGCGGC
>CAXYVC010000184.1:0-3118 GCA_964292295.1 uncultured bacterium | reverse complement strand
GAGAGACAGGCTGCGCGCCAGCGAAGCCGAGAACCTGCTGCTCCAGCAGGCCAACGCCGCCCTGCAGGAACGCCTGCGCGAGCTAGAGGCGGAACAGCTCGCGCTGCGCGCGCAGACCGACGCCTCGGGCGGGCGCATCCGCGCCATCCACCTGCTGGCCGACAAGGCCTTGCTGGCGGCCTTTGCCCAGGGCGCGCGCCAGGTCGAGCGTGCACATGTGCGCATGGCCGTCGCTGAAGTCCAGGGTGGTGGCGCTGCCGGTCGCAAGGCGCCCGCGGCCGCTGTGCCCTGGCGCCGTGCCTTGCTCTGGCTGGCCCTGGCGGGTGCAGGCCTGGGGGGCGGGGTGGCCCCGGGCGCCGGCGGGCCGGGGGCCCGCGCCCACGACCCGCCGGTAGGCCAGGATGGCGGGGCCGGTGCGCCCTGCCACGTGGTGGCCCAGGGCCTGAGCGAAGGCCAGCGTGGCGGGATCCGCGGCGCTCACGGGAGCTCCCGGAGCAGGTCCGGCCCGGGTTCCAGGCGCCCGAGCACCCGGATCGGGCCGCCGAGCCACAGGTCGTGCCAGCTGCCCTCCGGGCCGGGGCGGGCGGAGACGTGCACCTCGTCCCGTCCCCGGGGACGGAAGCGCCAGGCGGCATGCCCCGTGCGCCGGGCCAGCCAGGCCCCCGCCACGCAGCAGCCCTGGCCGCAGCAGAGGGTCTCCCCCTCCACGCCGCGCTCCCAGGAGCGGATGCGCGCCAGACCCGGTTCCAGCACCTGCACGAAGCTGACGTTCGCGCCTTCCGGGAGGGCCGGGTGGTGGCGCAGGGGCGGGGCGAGGATGGGAAGGTCCAGGGTCTCCGTGTCCTCCACCTCCAGCACGAGATGCGGCGTGCCGGTCCAACCGTAGACGTGGGGCGCCTCCAGGTCGAGCTGCAGGGGGCGCAGGCCGTAGCCTTCGCCCTCCGGGAGGCGCAGGGCCACGTGGCGCTCCCCCTCGCGCCGGAGCGCGACGGCCTCGCCGCTGCTGCGCACCTGGAGCTGTTCCGGATCGCCGGGGCCCAGCAGGGCCGCCGCGGCGCGGGTTCCGTTGGAGCAGAAGGTGTGGGCTCCGTCCGGCTCCCAGTGGTCGATAATCCAGGGCTGGCCGGCCTTCGGGCGCTGCAGCAGGAAGAGGCCGTCGAGCCCGAGGCCATCGCCGCGGGGGCAGAGGGCCCGGGCCCAGGCGGGGCCTTCGAAGCCGGCCGGCACCTCGTCGGCCCATGCGTAGGCGAAGGCGTTCCCCGACGCGGCGGCGAGGGTCAGCACAGCCTAGCGGCTCTCGCCGCGGTCGCGGAAGGTGAAGACGGTCTCTCCGGGGCGCGCATAGCCCTGGCGCCGGGCGAGGGCCTCGAAGAGTTCCGGGTCCTTCGCGGACAGGCGATGGACCTCCTCCAGCAGCTCCCGGTTCCGCTGGTGCTTCTGGAGCAGCTCCATCTGGCAGTCCCGGAGCTCCTTGCGCTGCTTGCCGAGGCTCGGCAGGCCGGAGGGGCTCAGGAAGAGCAGGGCCGTGGAAAGCACACCCGCCCCCGCCAGCGCGCCCCAGAGCGTGCTGGACTTCAGGAGCCAGTTGGCGTTCGGGAGCTTCAGCGCAGGACCCTTCCGAAGGTGTCGCGCCCGGCGAAGCGGGCGGCGGCGCCCAGCTCCCATTCGATCTGGAGCAGGCGGTTGTACTTGGCGACGCGGTCCGTGCGGCAGGGCGCGCCGGTCTTGATCTGTCCCGCGCCCGTGGCCACGGCGAGGTCGGCGATGAAGGTGTCCTCCGTCTCGCCGCTGCGGTGGCTGATGACGGCGCGGTAGCCCGCCTTGTGGGCCATGTCCACGGCCTTCAGGGTCTCGGTGACGGTGCCGATCTGGTTCAGCTTGATGAGGATGGCGTTGGCCACGCCCTCCTGGATGCCCCGGGAGAGGATCGCGGGATTGGTGACGAAGAGGTCGTCGCCCACGAGCTGCAGGCGCTCGCCCAGGCGCTCGGTCAGGAGCTTCCAGGTCTTCCAGTCGCCCTCGTCGCAGCCGTCTTCCAGGGTCACGATGGGGTGGCGCTCGGCAAGCCCGGCGTAGTACGCGACCAGGTCCTTGCCGCTGCGCTTGGCGCCGTCGATCTCGTACTTCCCGCCCTTGAAGAACTCACTGCTGGCGCAGTCGAGGCCGAGCAGCACGTCCCTGCCGGGCTTCAGGCCAGCCTTCTTGATGGCGGCCTCGATGAGGTCCAGGGCCTCCTCGTTGCTGCCGAGGTTCGGCGCGAAGCCCCCCTCGTCGCCCACGCCGGTGGAGAGCTTCCGGGCCTTCAGCACGCCCTTCAGGGCGTGGTAGACCTCGGCACCCCAGCGCAGGCACTCGGTGAAGGTGGGGGCCCCCACGGGAAGGATCATGAACTCCTGGATGTCCACGTTGTTGTCCGCGTGGGCACCGCCGTTGAGGATGTTCATCATGGGCACGGGCAGCGTGCGGGCCGCCGCGCCGCCGAGGTAGCGGTACAGCGGCTGCCCGCAGGCCTTCGCGGCGGCGTCCGCGATGGCCATGGACACGCCGAGCAGGGCGTTGGCGCCCAGCTCGGCCTTGTTCTCCGTGCCGTCCAGGTTGATCAGGACCTCGTCGAGTTCGGCCTGCTGGAAGACGTCCAGGCCCACCAGGGCGTCATGGATCTCCGTGTTGATCGCCTGCACGGCCCCGAGCACCCCCTTGCCGAGGTAGCGCTTCGGGTCGCCGTCACGCTTCTCGAGGGCCTCCCTGCTGCCCGTGGAGGCGCCGCTGGGCACCATGGCCTGGCCGCAGGTCCCGTCGTTCAGTTGGACGCGGGCGAGCACCGTGGGGTTGCCACGGCTGTCGAGGACTTCGAGGGCGGAAAGACGTTCGATCAGCTTCATGGGGGGATCCAGGACGCCCGGGGGCTCGGGAGGCTACTTCTTTGCAGCCTTCTTGGCCACGGTCTTCTTGGCGACCGGCTTCTTCGCGACGGCCTTCTTGGCCACGGTCTTCTTGGCGACCGGCTTCTTCGCGACGGCCTTCTTGGCCACGGTCTTCTTGGCGACCGGCTTCTTCGCGACGGCCTTCTTGGCCACGGTCTTCTTGGCGACCGGCTTCTTCGCGACGGCCTTCTTGG
>CAXYVC010000183.1:0-3209 GCA_964292295.1 uncultured bacterium | reverse complement strand
CTCGCCTCCCCCGGGCCGAAGGGCCCAAGAACCCGCCCGAGGAGAGGCCCTCCCGGAAACCTGGGCGGAAACCGCCCCGGAAGGGGGGTTTTTCCCGTGGGCACCTCAGACCGGGAGCCCCGACGGCTCAGTGGCGGGCTATCACAGGGCGGGGGAGTGTGATCGGCCTCGACGACGCGCAGCTGGTGATGGTCTGAGGGGGCGGCCGCGGATTCGCTGAGTCTGCCGCAGAACAGAAAGCGGGGGTTCTGGTGTCCGCCGTCAGCTCACCGCCCCTGCAGCCGAAGGACATGGTGGGCGGCTCCACCCGCGCGCTGTCCATGGACAGGCTCCTCGTGCCGTCCCCCCGTGGTAGACCCCTCTTCCGCCAAGCCATCACCGCCGCCGGCAGCGGATGCCGCGCCATTGATGCCTAGTGCTGGTTAGAGTGATGGTTGAATTTGAGATATCTTGGGTGCTAGGGGTGCACATTGGAATTTTCTTGTTACCTGTTTTTCTGGTTGGTATTGGTTGCTGCTTGTTGTTTTTTGGGTGTTCTAGTGTAAATCGGATGTTAATTTTTGTTAAGTCACGGGTTTGTGGGCGGACTCCTTATAGAATCACAACCATCCCCCGGGGCCAGGAGCCTTGTCCGACTGCCTGGCCACTTTTTTTGTCTTGGAGTCCCCATGCATCTTCGTGTTTCGTGCAAATCCTCTCCCCATTCGGGAGGGCTCGGGCGGCGCCTCGGGCTTCTCGCCCTCGCGATGCTTGCTGCAACGGGGCTCTATGCAGGGCAGCTTGACGCGCGCCTGAAGCGCCTGCAGCAGCAGTGGGGGCAGGACCGTGTCAAGGTCCTTGCCCGCGTGGAGGCCGAGTCTTCGGCGAAGGCAGCCCGCACGACGCCCCTTGCCCGCATGGGGGAGGAGGTCACGGTCCAGACCACCATTGCCCTCTCCTCTACCAGCCTGCTGGATCGTCTCGGCATCGCCTACACGCGCGTGACGCCCAACGTGGTGACCGCCCGCGTGCCCCTTTCCGCCCTGGATGCCCTGGAGCGGGATGGCTCCATCACCCATGTGGGGATGGCCCACCGGGTGCAACTCCACAACGACATCAACATGACGAAGATCCACGCCTCGGTGCCCTACGCAGAGGGCTACACGGGGGAGAACGTCCTGGTGGGCGTCATCGACTCCGGCGTGGACGTGAACCACCCGGCCTTCCGGGTGGGGGGTGTGGCCTCCGGGGCCTCCCGCATCAAGTATCTCTGGGACCAGACCGCCGACCATGTGCCCTTCAATGTCGGAAGCTTCACCTCCAGCAAGGGACGTCGCTGGACGGATTCGGAAATCACCGCGGGGTCCTGCACTGAGACGGACACCAACGGCCACGGCACCCACGTGATGGGCTCGGCAGCGGGCTACGACGCGGCCTTCCCCGCCCGCCATGGCGGGGCGAAGAGCGCCAACATCCTCTTCGTGAAGACGACCTTTAGCTCCGTCGACATCCTGAATGGGCTCGTCTGGCTGAATGAGCAGGCCAAGGCCCTGGGCAAGCCCATCGTCGTGAACATGAGCCTGGGTTCCCACTATGGGCCCCACGACGGCACGGACACCGACACCAAGGCCATCGATGACCTCGTGGCTGCTTCCAACGGCAATCTCATCGTCGTGCGTTCCGCCGGAAACTATGCCGAGGACGGCGTGCACGGGAGCGTCGGGGCCACCACGACAGGGGGCAGCATGCCCTTCACGGTGGGGAGCTACACCCCCTCGGATTCCGTGCTGGACTGCGTGGCCTTCAACTTCTACGTCGACGCCAGCGCCACCGCCACCGTGAGCCTGCGTGTCAAGGACAGCGCGGGGAACTATTCCGACTGGCTTACGCCCTCCACGACGGCCTATGACGGAACGATGCCGGACGGGACGGGCTTCCACATCACGAATGCCGCGGCGGCCGAGTCCTACAACTCCAGCATCAAGCTGCTCTACGTGGAGCTGGGCGAGATGTCCAGCCGGTCCGACGGCAAGTACATCCGTCCCGGCAGCTGGGCTCTGGAGTTCAAGACGGCCTCCGGCTCGGCCCGGGTGGACGGATGGCTCTGGTACCTGGGTGATGGCGACAACGACCTGCCAGGTGTTTTTGCACCCGCGGACAAGGACGTGACCCTCGGCAACGGGGCCTGCGGCAAGAACATCGTCTCCGTTGCGGCCTATGTGTCCCGGAAATACTGGGATGCCTCTGACGGGAAGCGCTACAACTATCCCAGCCAGACGCAGGATGCCATTGCCACCTTCAGTTCCATCGGGCCCACGCGGGATGGTCGCCAGAAGCCGGACGTGACCGCCGGGGGTACCCAGATCCTCAGCACGCGCTCCGCGGCCACGGCACCGGATGCTTCCTACCTGCCCCCCGAAGGAAGCACCTTCTACCGCTACATGCAGGGCACCAGCATGGCCTCGCCCACCGTGGCGGGAGCCGTGGCGCTCCTGAAGGAGGCCCACCCGGCCTGGACGTACGCGGACGTGATCGACTATTTTAAGACCCACTCCCAGGGCACTACGGTGCACACCACCCAGGGCACCTGGGACAAGAACTGGGGATGGGGCGTGGTGGACCTGGCGGACAGCGTGTCCGCCCTGCGGGTGTCCATCAACCCCTCGGCCACGGTCCAGGTGCTTCCCGGGGCCACGCAGGCCTTCACGGCCACGGTGACCAACGCCACGAACAATGCCGTGAACTGGACCGTGAACGGCGGCTCCATCACGCCTGCCACCACCGCCGGGGACGGCACGGCCACGGCCACCTTCACGGCTCCCGCGACGGTGGGCACCTGCGTGGTCACGGCCACGAGCGTGGAGGACGGCACGAAGACGGCGAGCACGACGGTGCAGGTCTTCGACCTCGGCCAGGTGATGGTGACGGTGAACCCCGCGACGGTCACGCTCCTGCCCGGCGGCACCCAGACCTTCAGCGCCACGGTGAGCAACGCCCCGAGCGGCGGCACGCTCGCATGGAGCGTCAGCAGTGGCGGTGGGACGATCAACGCCTCCACCGGCGCCTACACCGCGTCTGCGACGCCGGGCACCTACACCGTGACCGCCACCTCCAGCTGGGGCAAGTCCGGCACGGCCATCGTGACGGTGAGGCCGCCTCTGGTTCTCTCCATCAGCCCCTCGGCCACGGTCCAGGTGCTTCCCGGGGCCACGCAGGCCTTCACGGCCACG
>CAXYVC010000182.1:0-3247 GCA_964292295.1 uncultured bacterium | reverse complement strand
CCGGGCCCGAGACCGAAAGCCCGGAGGCATGCCCCCAAAGGCCCGCCCCCCCAAGCCGGCCAGACAGAAGGAAGGCCGCCCCAAGGCGCCGAAGGGCAGCGTCCGGGGCGGCGGGAAACGCAGGAAATAGGAACCTACTGCATGGCGGCCTTGAGGGCGGCGTCCGACAGGTGGACGCCGCTCTTCCGCACGTTCGGGGGGTTCAGCATGAGCTTGGGCCGGCCGCCTTCCAGGCCCATCACCAGGCCGGCGCCGCCGCCGAAGAGGCTCGGGTCCCCGCCCACCACCAGCTTGCTCTGCATGGAGAACATGCGGGCCTCGGCCATGTTGGAGGCCCAGGCGATCTTCCCGGAGGCGTTCACCTCGGAGCCGATCTTGGCCAGCTCGGCGGCCATGGCCTCGTGCTTGCAGGCCACGCGGCCGTTCTCGCCAGCGCCCTTGCTGACCATCTGCAGGAGCTTGGCCGCCACGGGAAGGGGCAACTCCGCGGCCTGGGCCGCTCCTGGCATCAGCAGCACGAACAGGGCAACAACAGCGGTACGCACGGACATCGGAAGCCTCCCTTGCAACTTCTATCGAACAAGGGAGGCCCCGGGTTGAGGACCTATTTTTTAAACACTACCCGCAAATAACTTGCGACGGACTCAGCTGCCCATCGCCGCCTTGAGCACCGTGTCGGAAAGATGGACGCCGCTCTTCTGGACGTTGCGGGGGTTCAACAGCAGCTTGGGCCTGCCCCCCTCCTCCACGAGCGCAAGGCCGGCCCCCTGGTTCAACAGGGCGGCATCCGGTCCCACGACCAGTTTCCCCTGCATGGCCAGGACCCTCGCCTCGGCGGCGTTCGCGGCCCAGGCAATCCTGGCCCCGGCCGAAACCTGACAGCCGGCCCTGGCCAGCTCCGCGGCCATGCCCTCGTGCTTGCAGGCCACCTGGCCACCCTCGCCGGAACCCTTGGAGATCATCAGCACCAAGCGGGCGCTGGTCTGCGGCGGCAACGGGGCCGCCTGGAGACTTCCGGCGACAAACACGGTGGACGCAAGGGCAAACGCGTTGAGATGGCGCATGGCTTCACACTCCCTTCGGGATTGTCAAACAGCCCCTCCGCGCGCGCGTCACACGATTGTCTTTCCTGGGCCGAAATTACCCGCGCATGACAGGAGCGCATTCCAGGGTTCCCGCCCTGTGATAAGGATGAAGCCATGTCACCTCCCCCCCTCCCTTCGGTGTGCCTGGGCGTCGACCCGGGCTCCCTGGCCTGCGGCTGGGCGGTGGTGTGCCGGCACGGCTCCCGCCTTTCCCTCCTGGAGGCCGGAGTCATCCGCAGCCCGCGGGGGGCAGCCTTCGACCAGCGCATCCTCGGCATCCACCAGAAGCTCAGCGAAGTGATCGCGCGCCACAGCCCGCAGGCCATGGCCGTCGAATCCCCCTTTGTCGAGAAGAACGCCGCCACGGCCCTCAAGCTGGGCCAGATCCGGGGGGGCATCCTGCTCACCGCAGGTCTTCACGCCCTTCCCGTGGGCGACTTCAACCCCATGCAGGTCAAGAAGGCCGTCAGCGGCTACGGATGGGCCGACAAGAGCCAGGTGGGGAAGATGGTCATGACCCTGCTCAGCCTTGCAGAGCCCCTCCCCGCGGACGCGGCGGACGCCGCTGCCGTGGCCATCGGGCACCTCCTCGCCACCCGCCAAGCCGCCCCACCCCACGCAAAAGGGCGCCCGTAGGCGCCCCCTTGCGTGTCGCGCAAGCCCCGGGCTCCGGAGGTCCCGTGCTGCGGAAGGGGCTCGTAGGAAGGTAGCCCCGTGTGGTGTGGGACAGAAGCTTGTTCTACCCGGAGCCAAGGCTAGGCCTGGGCCCACCCCCTTCAAGAGGCCTTTTCTGCCGAAACGCCCCTTCGCTGTAGGTGCATGGACTGCCCAGGCCTCCCGCGACAGGAACGGGCAAGCAGGGCCCTCAGGGGATCTCCGCGCCTGACGCCCTTCCCCGCAGCCGGTAGAATGGGGGATTGGCCCGAAGGCCCAGGAAACCTCCATGTTCGAATCCCTCACCGAGAAGCTCAGCAAGGCGATGCGCAGCCTGAAGGGCGAAGCGCGCCTCACCGAGCGCAACATCGAGGACGCCCTCCGCGAGGTACGCCTCGCCCTGCTGGAGGCGGATGTCCACGTGGGCGTGGCCCGGGCCTTCCTGCAGAAGGTCAAGGAGAAGGCCCTCGGTGCGGAGGTGCTCCAGGGCCTGAACCCCGCCCAGCAGTTCATCGACATCGTCTACCAGGAGCTCACGGAGATCATGGGGGGCGCCTCGCCCGAGAAGCCGCTGGCCCTCGCGTCCCAGCCTCCCACCGTGATCATGGTGGTGGGCCTCCAGGGCAGCGGCAAGACCACGAGCTGCGGCAAGCTGGCGCGCTTCCTGAAGAAGCAGGGGCACAGCCCCCTCCTCGTGCCCGCGGACGTCTACCGTCCCGCGGCCATCGAGCAGCTCCACGTGGTGGCCAAGGAGGCCGGCGTTCCCAGCTTCCGCACCGAATCCAAGGACCCCGTGGCCATCTGCGAGGCCGCCCTGGCGGAGGCCCGCCAGAAGGGCTGGGACGTGGTCGTCCTCGACACGGCGGGACGCCTGCACCTGGACGCGCCCCTGATGGAGGAGCTGGCCCGCATCAAGGCCGCCACCTCCCCGAACGAGATCCTCTTCGTGGCGGACGCCATGACGGGCCAGGACGCGGTGCGCTCGGCTTCCGCCTTCCACGAGAAACTGGCCATCACGGGCGTCGTGCTCACCAAGACCGACGGGGACACGCGGGGCGGCGCGGCCTTCAGCGTGCGCCACGCCACGGGCCAGCCCCTGAAGTTCACGGGCACCGGCGAGAAGCTGGACGACTTCGAGCGCTTCCACCCCGACCGCATGGCCCAGCGGATCCTGGGCATGGGCGACGTGCTCACCCTCATCGAGCAGGCCAAGGAGAAGATCGACGAGGCCGAGGCCGAGCGGGTGGCCAAGCGCTTCGTCTCCAGCCAGTTCACCCTGGACGACATGCTCAGCCAGATGCGCCAGGTCCAGAAGCTGGGCAGCATGCAGAAGATCCTGGGCATGCTCCCGGGCATGGGGCAGATCAAGCAGCAGCTCGAGACGGTGGCCACGGACAAGCGGGTGAAGCACCTGGAGGCCATCCTCAGCTCCATGACCCCGAAGGAGCGCGCCAACCATGCCCTGCTGGACGCCAAGCGCAAGCGCCGCATCGCCGCGGGCAGCGGCC
>CAXYVC010000181.1:0-3308 GCA_964292295.1 uncultured bacterium | reverse complement strand
TATGCGACACCGCATTGGGCCGATTTTTCGGGACCAACTGCAGGATGCGGGCTGAAGCGAAGGCACGCACGTTCGAAGGGGCCGGGATCTCCCGGCCCCTTCGACTATCAGGCGAGACGCGGGGCGCTCCCCGCGAGCAGGGCGTCGAAGGCCTTGGCCTGCTGCTGCTCCAGGCGCCGGGTGACCTCCTCCGCCTTCATGGGCGGGGCCAGCAGGTAGCCCTGCACCAGGGGACAGCCCAGGTCCCGGAGCCGCGTCAGCTGGGCCTCCGTTTCCACCCCCTCGGCCACCACGTCCAGGTCCAGGCTGCGGCCCAGGTCCAGGATGGCGCGGACGATGGGCTCCGAGGAACTGCGGGGCGCGGCGTGGTCCATGGCCACCACGAAGGAGCGGTCCAGCTTGAGCGTGTCCACGGGAAAGCGCTGGAGGTAGCTTAAGGAGGAGTAGCCGATGCCGAAGTCGTCGATGGCCAGGCGCACGCCCATGCGCCGCACCTCGTGCAGGGGTCCCTGCCCCGGCGCCGCCTGGCGCATGAGGGTGCCCCCGGTGAGTTCCAGTTACAGGGAGCCCGGCGGCACACGCGTCCCCCGCAGCACCCGGGCCACGGTGTCGATCCAGCCGGGGAAGCCGATCTGGATGGCGGAGATGTTCACCGCCACGCGCAGGCCCTTGGGGCACAGCGCCTGCCAAGCCGAGGCGTGCCGGCAGGCCTCCCGCAGGACCCACTCGCCCATGGGGTGGATGAGGTTCTTCTCCTCCGCCAGGGGGATGAACTTGGAGGGCGGCACCGCGCCCAGCACCGGATGCTGCCAGCGCATGAGCGCCTCCAGGCCCAGGATCGCGCCCTCCGCGGTCACCTGGGGCTGGAAGAGCACCTCGAACTCCCGCTTGAGCAGCGCGCTGTCCAGGCAGGTCTCCATCTCCCGGCGCTCCAGGAAGGCCGCCCCCAAGGTGGGCGTGGCCATGCGCACGCAGCCGCCGCCGTCCTGGCGGGCGCGCCCCAGGGCGCTTTCCGCGCAGAGCTGCAGGCTGGCGGCGTCCCCGCCATCCTGGGGGAACTGGCTGATGCCGATGCTCACCATCAGGCGCTGCTCCCGGCGCCCCAGGCGGAAGGGGACCTTCAGGGTCTCCAGGATGCTCTCCGCCACGCGCACGGGCTCGTAGGGGTCGCGGAGGTCCGGCAGGAGCACCGCGAAGCGGTCGCTCTCCAGGCGGCCGAGGGTGTCCCCCAGGCGCAGGAGGGCCCCCACGCGCCGGGCGAACTGGGTGCAGAGCTCGTCGTTCTCCTCGTACCCGAAGGTGCGGGTGATGCTGCGGAAGCCGTCGATCTCCAGGAAGAGCAGCGCCACCTGCCGCTCTTCCCGCTGGGCCAGGAGCATGGCCTGCTCGAGGCGATCCACCAGACGGTGGCGGTTCGGAAGCCCCGTCACCGCATCCTGCTGGCGCACCTCCTCCAGCTCGGCCCTCAGGCGCCGCAGTTCCTCCCGGGCCAGGAGGAGTTCCTCCGACGCGGGCGGTTCCGGGGTCTCGGGCTTCGATGGGAGCGGCACCACGCGGGACTCCGGACATGAATGGGAGGGCATGCGTGAAGATAGCCCCAAGCCCAGGTTCCTCGCCAGCCCGGCCGCACGGGGGCAGGATGAGCCCCGAAGGCATGAATCGCTTTTTGCGACGCCGAACAGCGTTTTTTTCTATTCACAAATATGCCTGCTGGACCCATCTTGCCGGAACCACGTGAGAAACCCACCGGAGGGGTCCCATGGTGACGCGCACCTTCCTCGGCAACCTGCTGCCCTTGCGCGATGCGCTGGAAACGGCTCCCGAGGCCTTCCGCAACGCCGCTTGGTCGGCCCTGGCCGACCGGGGTTTCGACGTCACCAGCGACCTGCCCAACCTCCAGCTGGCGGGCGAGGTGCTGGAGGCCCTGGATTCCCTCGGAAACGACACGGAAGCCCAGCACCTGCGGGAAACCCTGCGACATGCCCGGAGCCAGGGCGTGCTCGTGGACCTCGGGGAGGAGCCGCGCCGCAAGCCGAACGCCCGGCCGAAGCCGGGCGTCCAGGCGGCCCCCTCTGGGGCGGAACGGGCTCAGAGCGCCGTCTGAAGCACCGTCAGCACCACGGTGTTGACCACGTCCTCCGCGGAGCAGCCGCGGCTCAGGTCGTTGCCGGGCTTTGCGAGGCCCTGGAGCACCGGGCCGATGGCGGAACAGCCGCCGAAGCGCTCGGCGATCTTGTAGCCGATGTTGCCGGCGTTCAGGTCGGGGAAGACCAGCACGTTGGCCTTGCCGGCGACCTGAGAGCCCGGAAACTTCTTCTGGCCGATGGCGGGGATCATGGCCGCATCGAACTGGATCTCGCCGTCCGCCTCCAGGTCGGTCCGCCGCGCGCGCACCAGCTGGAGGGCCTCGCGCACCTTATCCACCTTCTCGTGCTCGGCGCTGCCGGCGGTGCTGAAGCTCAGCATCGCGACCTTCGGATCGATGCCCAGCATGGCCTTGGCGGTGTCCGCCGAGGCCGCAGCGATGTCGGCCAGCTGCTCGGGGTTCGGATCGGGGTTCACGGCGCAGTCGCCGAAGAGCATCGCGCCCCGCTCACCGAAGGAGGCATCCGGGTGGATCATCAGGAAGGCGCTCGACACCGTCTTGATGCCCTTGGCGCAGCCGATGGTGAGCAGGCAGGCCCGCACGGTCTCGCCGGTGGTATTGAGGGCGCCGGCCACGAAGCCGTCCGCCTGGCCCGTGCGCACCATCATGCCGCCGAAGTACAGGGGGGACATCATCGTCTCGGCGGCCTTCTCCTCGGTCATGCCCTTGTGCTTGCGGGCCTCGAAGAAGGCGGCGGCAAAGGGCTTGGCATCGGGATCCGTGGCGGGATTCCGCAGGGTGGCTCCCTCCAGGCTCAGGCCCAACTCCTTCGCCCGGGCCTGCATCGCGGCCGGGTCCCCCAGCACGGTGAGGCGGCAGATGCCCTCCTTCAGCAGCGCGTCCGCGGCCTTCAGGGTGCGGTCGTCCACCCCCTCGGGCAGCACGATGTGGCGCTTCAGGCCCTTCGCCCGCTCCCGGAAGGTCTTGATCCAGGCTTCGTGGTTGGCGTTCATGGGATCCCCCTTGGTGGGTGCATGATCCCACGGCCTGCGGCGCCAGAAGGTCACAGACGCGCGAAGGCCGGCGTGAACGCCGGGCTTCGCGCCTTCCCGTCCCCGCTACTTGGCGCTCAGGGCGGCCCGGGGGGAGGGGGAGGGCTTCGTCTTGGGGCGGGCGCCGCGGGTGGGGGGGCGGCCTCCGCCCCGGCCGCCAGGTCACCCTG
>CAXYVC010000180.1:0-3472 GCA_964292295.1 uncultured bacterium | reverse complement strand
CCGGCCCAGCCTGAGGCCTATCGCACCTCATGAAACAAGGGGGGTGAATCGATACGTTCACTGGACCTTGAACCGGTCCGCAGCATCAACAAGCGACACCGCGACTTTCTTCAGGTGTTCCACCGCGCGCTCGATCTCAATGGCGGTGGCGGAGAGTTCTGTGCTCGCGCTGGCGTTTTTCGCAGCTTCGAGGGCGCTCTGTTCCACCTGGGCGGCGGCCTCATTGCCCGTGCGGGCCTGCTGCTCGGTCGTGAGGGCGATGGTGCCCAGCATTTCTCGCAGGGTGATGGTCAGGGTGCGAATGCGGCACAGGGCCTCGGAGGTGGCCTGCACCTTGGAAGTACCTTGATCCACGGAAATCTGGCTGCTCTCGATGAGCTGGCCGATCTCCTTGGCGGCGCTTCCCGAGCGTTCCGCCAGCTTGCGCACCTCCTCGGCCACCACGGCAAAGCCCTTGCCCATGGAACCCGCCTTGGCCGCCTCGATGGCCGCGTTCAGGCTGAGGAGATTGGTCTGGCGGGCAATTTCCTGGATCACCTGCACGGCCGTGGTCATGGCCCGAGTCGATTCCCGGATCTGATCCATGGCCTGGACGGTGTCGCTCCCGGCCTGGTCGCCCGCATCCGTGGCGGTCACGGTGTCCTGGGCCTTGCCCTCGCACGCCTGGATCTGCCGACCCACTTCGTCGAGGGAGGCTGAGAGTTCGGTCGTGGCCGAAGCGAGACGCTCCGTGGTGGTCTGCTGCACCTCGGCACTGCGAGACACTTCAAGAGAGGTCATCGCAATCTCGGAGGTCGAAGCCATGAGCTGTTGAGACGAACTGGCGATTTGACAGCTGTTTTCGTGGATGCTCTTCACGATGCCCTGGAACTGACTCAGCATGCTGTTGAGCGCGAGACCCACGTGGGCGATCTCGAGACTGGCGGATTCGGAAAAGGTGAAACGAAGATCCCCTTCCTGCACACAACGGATTCCTTCCAAGAGTGCCGAAAAGTCCTTGCGAAGGCTGCGGGATATCGCCCACCCGATCAGGCTGAAGAGCAGGACCGTGATGATTCCAGACGCCAGGATGGCCATCCGCACCTGGGCCGCAGAACGCTCGACCTGGCCTCGGACTTCGAGGACGCGAGCCTCCCCGGATTTTGCGAAATCGATCAGTTCGGCCTTGATCTGGCGCCAGAGCGGTGTCTCTTCCTGATTGATCAACTGCAGGGCAGTCTTGGTATCCTGTCCGGCCAGATCCCGGATCCTCGCGAGCAGTGCGTCCCGATCCGAGGATTTCGCGGCCACCTGCCGAAGCCGATCCTTCAGAGCCTGGGAGGGAGCCGTCTGCTCCGCCTTGGCAAGGGCTTCGGTAATGCCCTGCTGGGCGGCCTGGAGATTCTTGTAGGCCTGGGGATTGGCCGGGTCCAGACAGATATTCCGGATCGCTTGTCCGGACTGCAGGCCCTGGGCGTAGGCGTCCTTGGTCTCCCGCTGGAAGACGAGATCCTTGTCCATGAAGGCGGTGACTTGTTGCTGGGAAGCACTGGCCAGGAACCCGATCCAGACGGCGCATGCCCCAAAGATCAGCACGGGCAGGATCAGCGCCCCCCGCAGGCGTCCCTGGATGGAATCGAGCTGCAACTTGTGGATCATCATGATGGCGCCCCCCTCCCAATCTCACCGCCGCATTTCGTGATTCCACGCGGGCAATGCCTTGACATTGAGTCTGCCAGCATTGGGGAAGATGGTGGCGATGCAATCCAGAACTGACCTTGCCGTCCTGGATACCCAGGTGAATGCCCAGTCACTCCATACGCCAGGTGCGGGGACCCGAGAGATCCCCGCACCGGCGATGCCTCATATCAATCCTTCGGGCAGGGCTTCGTGCTGAAGAACCAGTCCAGAGCCGTCACGCTGGGATCGGCCACACGGTCTATCCTCAATATGATCGGCTAAAAATGAAGGCCAAAATGGGAAATAGAAGGGCTATGTATGAATTAGGTGTAGATATTTGGAAAAATACTTCAGGAAGGCAAGATGAAATTGACCAAGCTATTTATTGGATAACAAAAGCAGCTGAAAATGGTGAAGTGGATGCTATGTACGAGATTGGATCCATCCACGAGATCGCCAACCAGACCAACCTGCTCTCCCTGAATGCGGCCATCGAGGCCGCCAAGGCGGGCGAGCAGGGGAAGGGCTTCGCGGTCGTGGCCGAGGAGGTGCGCAAGCTGGCGGAGCGCAGCGGCCAGGCGGCGCGGGAGATCCAGACCTTCATCGAGACGTGCAACCAGGCCATCCAGCGCGGTTCCGAGACGGTGGGCTCCTCGGTGCAGGCGCTGCACGGCATCGCCTCGCGCGTGGACCAGGTGGCCGCCATGCTGCGCGAGATCGCCGTGGCCTCCGAGGAACAGGCCCGCACGGGTGTGGAGGTGAGCCGGCAGGTGGAGGGCGGGGCCCAGGCCTCGGCCCGCACCGCCCACGCCACGGCGGAGCTCTCCACCACCGTCAGCGAGGTGGCGCGCACCTCCTCGGAGCTCGCCAAGGTGTCCGAACAGCTCGCGGCCGTGGTGTCGCGCTTCCAGCACTGAAACCCGACGGGAGGTGGTCCATGCGGTACGCGACCCTGCTGACCTTCGCACTCGTTTCCTCTTTCTGCATGGGACAGGAGCTGTCCAAGCCAACCTGGCGGGGTTCGGTATGGGCCCTGGGGGCGGCCTCGGACCGCGAGACGGCGGGGGGCGGGCTCTTCCTGCGGCCCATGGACCAGCGGGACGGCCAGTTCACCTTCGATGGCCTCCAGTTCGGGGTCGACGTGCCTCTTTCCCAGGCCTGGACCCTGAAGGTGACCCTGATGGCGGGCCGTGCAGGGCAGCTGCTGCAGGAGTTCTCTTCCGAGTCGGGCAGCCTGGGCTTTCCCGAGGCCATGCTCATCTGGTCGAACGGGAAGGACACCGTGCGCCTCGGGCGCATGTGGACCTGGATGGGCATGGAGAGCACGGACCTCACCGCCGCCGTGCCGGCCAGCCACGGCCTGATGGCCACCTTCCCGCTGCCTTTCGGGCAGGTGGGCGTGGACTGGCGCCACGCCTTCAGCCCCTCCTGGAGCACGGCGCTGTGGCTCTTCAACGGGGAGGACCGGATCCGCGACAACAACCGCTCCAAGACGGTGGGTGTGGGCCTGATCTACAACCACGGGGGCGCCCAGGACCGCTTCCTCAACCTCATGGCTTTCCGGGGCGCCGAACAGGATGACCGCGGTCCAGGCGCGGTGCCCGGCGCTTCCGGCCGCCTGCGCGAACGCCTCTCCCACAGCGGGCAGTGGGCCTGGGGCGGCACCACCCTGGCCTGGGAGGTGGAAGTCCTGCGCGAGCGCTTCCCGGTGGCCTGGGTGGCCGGGGCCGCGGGTGCGCGCACGGGAACCCTCACGGGCGCGGGGCTGACCTTCCGCCATCCCTGGAACGAACCCTGGGCCGGCTACCGGCGG
>CAXYVC010000179.1:0-3502 GCA_964292295.1 uncultured bacterium | reverse complement strand
TCGACGTTGTCTCCCTGCTTGACCTTCATCTGGGCGATGCGCCCGCCCTGTCTGGCCTTGATCTCGTTCTGCATCTTCATGGCCTCGAGGATGAGCACGGTCTCGCCTTCCGAAACCGTGTCCCCCTCCGCCTTCAGCACCTTGATGATGAGGCCCGGCATGATGGCGGTGACGGCGCCCTCCGCGGCCGCGTCGGCGTGGCCGCCGGCCCTGTGCCTCGCGGCCTTCGGCTCCTCGAGGCCCTGGGCCTCCACGGCGTAGGCGATGCCGTCCACCTCGGCGCTGCCGGGGCCGAGCTTCACCGCGTGCGGGGTGCCCGCCACGAGGACCTGCCCCTCCTTGTGCGCCAGGCTGAACTCCACGCCGTTGACCGCGATCAGCCCCTCGCGGCGCTCCACCTCGTAGGGCTGGCCCTCGAGCAGCAGGGTGAACCGGGTGGCGGCCATCAGAAGCTCCTCCCCGCCCAGGTGCGGGCGCTCATCTTCCAGGGGTCCAGGCCGGGGGCCGTCGCCGTGGGGGCGGGCCGCGCCGCGCGGGCGTCGGCCTGCTGGAAGAGCGCCGCGCCGATGGCGGCGGCCACCTCCTCCCTGCCGCCCAAGCCCTTGGCGCGCCGCTCGAAGAAGGGCCGCGCCACCTGGGGGAAGAGGGCGTAGCTCACCACGTCCTCCTCGCAGGACGCGAGCGTCCCGATCTCCTCCCGCGCCTGGGCCATGCCCGGCGCCAGCATGTCCGCCGGGCGGCAGGTGATGGGCGCCTCGTCCCCGATGGCCTTCCGCTGGATCTCCGGATCCATGGGCGCCGGGGGCTGGCCGTAGTAGCCGCGGAAGTACTGCTTCACCTCCTCGGGGATGATCTTGTAGCGCTCGCCCAGCACCACGTTCAGCGTGGCCTGGGTGCCCACGATCTGGCTGGAGGGCGTCACCAGCGGCGGGTAGCCCATGTCCTTGCGCACCCGCGGGATCTCGTCCAGCACCGCGTAGTACTTGTCCATGGCGTTCTGCTGGCGCAGCTGGCTGACCATGTTGCTCAGCATGCCGCCGGGCACCTGGAACTGCAGCACGTTCACGTCCACCGGCGCGATGCCGGCCTCGAAGCTCGCATACTTCCGGCGCACCTCGCCCATGCGCCGGGCCAGCTCCGCCAGGCGCGCCAGGTCCAGCCCCGTGTCCCGGGGGGTGCCCTTCAGCGCGGCCACCAGGGTCTCCGTCGGCGGCTGGCTGGTGCTCATGGCCATGGCGGAGATGGCGCAGTCCACCACGTCCGCCCCCGCCTCCACGGCCTTCAGCAGGGAGGCGGTGCCGAAGCCCGAGGTGTAGTGCGTGTGCAGCTGCACCGGCAGGCCCACCTGCTCCTTCAGCGCCTTCACCAGGTCGTGGGCCACGTAGGGGCTGATGAGGCCCGCCATGTCCTTCACGGCCAGGCTGTCGGCCCCCATCGCCTTGAGGTCGCGGCCCATCTGCACGAAGGCCTCGAGGCTGTGCACGGGGCTGATGGTGTAGCAGATGGTGCCCTGCACGTGGGCGCCCTCGCGCTTGGCGACCTTCATGGAGAACTCCATGTTCCGCAGGTCGTTCAGCGCGTCGAAGATCCGGAAGACGTCGATGCCGTTCTTCCGGGCGAGCACCACGAAGGCCTCCACCACGTCGTCCGGGTAGTGCTTGTAGCCCACCACGTTCTGGCCGCGCAGCAGCATCTGGAGGCGGGTCTTCGGCATGGCCTTCCGCAGCTGGCGCAGGCGCTCCCAGGGGTCCTCCCCCAGGAAGCGCAGGGCCGTGTCGAAGGTGGCGCCGCCCCACACCTCCAGGCTCCAGAAGCCGATCTCGTCCAGCTCCGCGCAGAAGGGCAGCATGTCCTCCAGGCGCAGGCGCGTCGCCAGCAGCGACTGGTGCGCGTCCCGCAGGAGGGTCTCGGTGATCATCACGGGCGTGGCCATGGGCACGGCTCCCCTCAAAGCGGCATGGTGCTGTGCTTGCGCGGCGGATTCTGGTCGCGCTTGCGCTCGCACATGCGCAGGGCCTCGATGAGCCGGGGCCGCGTGTCCGCGGGATCGATCACGTCGTCCAGGTAGCCGCGGGAGGCCGCCACGAAGGGATTGGCGAACTTCTCCTTGTAGACCTCGATCAGCTCGGCGCGCCGACCGGCCGGGTCCTCCGCCTCGGCGAGCTCCTTGCGGAAGATGATGTTCACCGCGCCTTCCGGCCCCATCACCGCGATCTCGGCGGTGGGCCAGGCCACGTTGTAGTCGCCCCGGATGTGCTTGCTGCTCATCACGTCGTAGGCCCCCCCGTAGGCCTTCCGCGTAATGACCGTCAGCTTCGGCACCGTCGCCTCGCAGTACGCGTACAGCAGCTTCGCGCCGTGCAGGATGATGCCGCCCTGCTCCTGGTCCAGGCCCGGCATGAAGCCCGGCACGTCCTCGAAGGTGACCAGCGGGATGTTGAAGGCGTCGCAGAAGCGCACGAAGCGCGCGCCCTTGATGCTGGCCTTGATGTCCAGCACGCCCGCCAGCACCAGCGGCTGGTTGGCCACGATGCCCACCACACGGCCGTCCAGGCGGGCCAGCCCCACGATCAGGTTGGCGGCGAAGCCCGCGTGGATCTCGAAGAAGTCGCCGTCGTCCACCACCTTCGCGATGACCTCGTGCATGTCGTAGGCCTTGCGCGGGTCGTCGGGGATCAGCGTGTCCAGCTCGGGGGAACGCCGCGCCGGGTCGTCCCCTCCCTCCACCCGGGGCGCATCCTCCAGGTTGTTCGAGGGCAGGTAGCCCACCAGCGTGCGGATCTGCTGGAGGCAGTCCTCCTCGTCCTCCGCCACCACGTGCGCCACGCCGGACTTGGTCCCGTGCACGTCCGCGCCGCCCAGCTCGTCGAAGCTGCACTCCTCGTGCGTCACCGACTTCACCACGTCCGGACCCGTGATGAACATGTGGCTGGTCTTCTTCACCATGAAGATGAAGTCGGTCAGCGCCGGGCTGTACACCGCACCCCCCGCGCAGGGGCCCAGGATGGCGCTGATCTGCGGCACCACGCCCGAGGCCAGCGTGTTGCGCAGGAAGATGTCCGCATACGCGCCCAGGCTCACCACACCCTCCTGGATGCGCGCGCCGCCGCTGTCGTTCAGGCCGATCACCGGATGCCCGTTCTTCACGGCCAGCTCCATGATCTTGCAGATCTTCTCCGCGTGGACCTCGCCCAGGCTCCCGCCGAAGACCGTGAAATCCTGGCTGAAGACGTAGACCGGGCGCCCCTCGATGGTGCCCCAGCCCGTGACCACGCTGTCACCCAGCACGGTCTTCTGGTCCATGCCGAAGTCCGTCGTGCGGTGCGTGACGAAGGCGTCCACCTCCCGGAAGGAACCCGGATCCAGCAGCACCTGGATGCGCTCGCGGGCCGTCATCTTCCCCTTGGCGTGCTGCGCGTCGATCCGCTCCTGCCCGCCCCCCAGCAGCGACTCCTCCCGCAACCGAACCAGCATCTCCTCTTTCGCTCGCGTATCCATCCGG
>CAXYVC010000178.1:0-3526 GCA_964292295.1 uncultured bacterium | reverse complement strand
CCCCGGGCGGGGTGGGGGCTGCCTGCAGCGTCCCGGGACCAGCCCCTGGTGCGCCGGCAGCCAGCCCGCACCCTGGCCGTGGCGCGGGAGGACAGCGCCCGGCTGGCGACCCTCGACCGCGCCCTGGCCACGGTGCGGCGCGTCCTCCGCCTGGAGCGAGAGGCCAGGGTCGTGATGGGGGAGGTCCAGGCCCTCCTGAAGGACGTGGGGGATCTGCTCGCCCAGCTCTCCTGAAAGGGCTTTCCGCGCTGCGGCGTAGCCCTCGGGCGAGGGTCTGGGCGTGGCTACCTCTCTGCCTGCATCCCCGTACTGGCAGAACCGCCTGGGGGCGGAGGGCGGAAGGCCGGAAGGGGGGGGTGGGGTTGGCCAGGGGCTGGGGATCCTGCTGCACACGCCGCCCGGGTCCGTGCCCTTCGACCCCGAGTTCGGGTGCGACGTGCTGGCCTGGGTGGATCGCCTGGATGCACCGGGGGCGCTGCCTGGCATCGTGCGGGCCATCTCCCAGGCCGTGGCGCGGTGGGAGCCGCGCATCAAGCTGCGCGGCGTGAGCCTGCGCCGCCCGTCCCCCGGCCAGGCGGTGGCGACCTTGACCTGGGTGCCGGCATCCGCCAGCGACCCTTCCGCGCAGACGACGGATGTCGCCTGGGCCGCCTCCACCAGCCTGGACGCCCGCTACGTGCCCCGCGCCGAGGTGGGCGTGGCGGCGGGGGTCGCACCGCTGGACGGATCCGGACTGGTGCCGGAGCGCTTCCTGCCCTCCGCCAGCCACGACTTCGGGGAGGTCCAGTGATCCCGCCCCTCCGCCTCAAGCGCGGCAAGCTCGCGCGGCTCCTCGCCCTGGGCCTGCGCCCCGGCGAGCCCGCCGTGGCCCTGGATGATCCTGCGAGGCCCAAGCTCCTGGTGGGAGACGCGAGCGGCACCCCGCGGGAGGTGGGCGGTGGCGGCGCTGCGGCCCGAGACGTCACCGTCACCGCCAGCGGCCCCACCGGGACCGTGGCCCTGGGCCAGGTCTTCGTGCTGCTCAGCGAGACGGCCAGCGCGCCCGGCCGCTTGCGCCTCTACCGCACCGAGGCTGCCCGCAGCGCGGATGCGGCGCGGGCGGTGGGCTTGGATGTGCGTCCCTCAGATGGCGTGCTGCTTGATGACGTTTTTACTTCTTCGTCCCAGGTCATTGTTGGCCCTGAGTTCTCGGCTGCTGCGGGCTCGGATGGCTTGGTGCGCTGGGCATGGGACGGACCACCTGCGGTCGTGCAGCTTCGTGTCCTTGTTTTGGAGGCCTGATCATGTCCCATTTTCTCGCGTTTGATTCCTTCCTCATCCCGCTCGGCGCATCGATGGAGGGCGTCAAGACGTCGATGCTGGCTGGCCTCACCAGTCGGGGTTACCAGGTCATTGCAGACGGGATCGGATATGACTCGGTTACAGCGAGTTGCGCTGGCGCAGCCAACATCTTCGAAGGTGGTCTCAGCAGTGTGAATGACACCGCAGCATTGCCGGTGACCATCACGCTCAAGTGCATTAACGCCGAGGAGATCGTTAAATACAGGATGCGCTCTGGATCTTACTATACTTGGAACACTTGGAGCGCATGGACGCTCGCGTGGAGCGACGACGGCCAGACGTTCACCCAGGTAGACGCCCGCAGCGCTGAGCGCCTGCATATCGGAGAGGACCGGGAATACGTGCTGGCGTCCGCCCCAGGGGCGCACCGCTACTGGCGTTGGACCATAACGGCAGTTCGGAATGCCACCTACCTCTCGGTCGGTCAGATCGTTCCCTACACTTCCAGCGGCAAATTCATCTGCCGCGACCCGACCTTGATCCTGGCTCCCCCTGCTAGCGAGGTGGTGGGGGACGCTCTCCAGCGCGAGGTCGTGGCGTTCATCGTGGGCAGCAATACCCTCCAGCTGCGAGCTGGAGTCCAATATTTCCAGGACACGCCCCCTGTGGTTGGATTCTCCGACGCCACGGCGGGGAATGTGGTCGCCAGCGTAAGCTTCGGAAGCCAGACCGTCTCCATCCCTGCCCCCGCGGGAACGGCCACGGCCAACGACAATCTGTGGGCGCTGTTTAAGGCCCTGAAGGAGTCCCAGCTCGCGGAGTTCAAGGAGTGGGAGTGGATCTATCAGCCCGCCCCGGCTCAGAACGCCTCGGACACCCTCGACTGGATTATCGGCTACCGCAAGAGCTACGCTCCACTCAGCGAGGGGGGAGCCGGCGCTGGGCGATCCTTCAGCGCGACGAACGTGACCATCAAGCAGCTCGGCCTCCCTGTCCAGGTGGGGACGACTCCCTGCTGGGTTCCCCCGCTCGCCTGGGCCGGGCAGGGGTGCTCTCTCCCCATCGATCTCGTGAGCGGTTTCATCTACTACATGCAGGTGAACAGCCGTGGATTTGCCATCGCCACCAAGACCAATGCCGGGTTCTATGGCCCGATTCACGCCTGTTGGGGGGACCACGCGAAGGCGTTGGCGCAGGTGCCAGCAAGCCCCATCCCGTTCCTTACGAGCCCAATCGAACTGATGATCGGATACGATGCCGCTGCCGACGGGGGGACAGCGACAGCCACGACTGCCACGTTCTGGGCAATGGGCAACCAGGGATACAACGTTTTTGAGCTGAGATACCGAGACGGTATTTCGTACAACGGCATCGCCCACCCGGTCGCCGGTTCGCTAATCCGTTCCGTGTTTACTAATTACCATAATTGCAGTCTTTACAGTGGTTTGCAAAACGCATCGTTCAGCCTTGCCCTTTCTGGGATCGTAGATGGTGCAGGTGGGCAGGGGAATGTCGACGATTTTCAGATCCACTCGATGCGGGACAGGGGAATCAAGTACGTGTTGCTCTACCTGAGCAACAGTCAGCCAGGTTTTGCCCCACTAATTGACACCGACGACTGGTACCGGTTCCGGGGGAGCGCGTCGAACGAGTCCCTGATGCTCGCAGCCGACCAGGTCGTCAGCGCCGTTCTTCAGGCGTCCCACAGCGCGACCGACACGCCAGCCTACCTCCAGCTCGACAGCGTCGACGCCTTCAACTCGGTCGGGTTTGTTGTGATCGGGTCGGAGGTCTACGCCTACACCGCCAAGGACATCGCCGCGAAACGCCTTACGGGCATCTCCAGGGCGCAATACGGGAGCAGAGCCAGGGACCACTGGGCGGGAGAGCGGGTTAATCAGGCCCTCTGGTTCACGATCATCAACGGTGGCGCCCTTTTCTGCGGCTACACCAAGCCCGCCTAGGGAGCTGGCCGTGGCGACCCCTTCCAAGAATTTCACCGGGCCGAGCCTCGTGGCGTTCGGGCCATCCTTATCGAATCCAGGCCCCCAGGCGATCAGCATCCTCACCCTGGGGGCCTGGATCCCGGCGCCCAGGGATACGCGCATGGTCGGGGTGGGCGGGGTCGTCCCCGCGGTGGGGAATCCCCACGTCCCTCACATGCCAGATACGCCCTTTGGGCGGCAGAACCTCATGACCTTCCCCGCAATCTACAAGGCGCGGCAGAAGAAGCCCACCACACAAC
>CAXYVC010000177.1:0-3534 GCA_964292295.1 uncultured bacterium | reverse complement strand
ATCCCTGTAGCCTTCAGATCAGCGACCTGCGCCAGCCGCGCATCGTCGGCGTCCTGCTCCTTCAGGTAGCCTCGGATCTGATCCAGCACCTTCGCTTTGCGCTGGAGAATCCTGAAGGGCAGCCCCTCGTAGACGGAATCCATCAGCGCCCAGAGCTGCCTTCGATTGCTACCAACCTCCAGACGGTAGTGGGTGTGCCGCGCCCGTCCCCGAGGAGGGATCACGCTCGCACAGAAGAGCGAGAACCGCTCCACGAGCTGGCGCATCAGTGCTTCGCTGGCGGTGAGCAGGGACACTTCCGAACGGCGCTGCTTACGGTTGAACCGCAGGTGACCATCCCCATCGATCAGACCTGCCAGCACAGCACCGTGCAGATGCGCAGGCACACGATCCCACGCCAGCGCCAGGGTGAGGCTCTTCCGAGGCGTTAGCCCGAGGGTGATCAAATCCGCCGCCAACCGATCCGAGTTGACCTCCCACAGAACACGGTATCCACGTTCAATCGAGCGCAGACAGCCGCCTACCAGCTCGTAGAGGGACCGGCACACCTGTATGTCTTCGGATTTGATCTTCAGGTTCACGCGGGCGCGATACCGCCCCGAGCGGGCAGCCAGCACACAGCCATCAGCAGCCAAGAACCCCAGCAGGTATGCCTTCTGATGGGTGTCGATCACCGAGAAGACATCGTGGTTCACGGGGAGAGGTGGGAAGTTCATCGCCGCCTCCCTCACGCCAAGCCCAGCTTCTGGCTTAGCGTGTCCTGGGCGCGGCGTTTCGCATCCAGGGACTGTTCGACGTAGATCATCGTCGTGCTGACGCTCTTGTGCCCGAGCATCCCCTGGATCTCAGTGATCGGGGTTCCGGCATGGGCGTGCAGGGTCGCGAATGAACTTCGAAGCCGGTGCTGAGAGAGGCGAGGTAGGTTCACCAATGCCGAAGCGATGGACAGATAGCGGCATAGGAAGGTCGGACCATAGGGTTTCCCCTGCCGATTCGGGAACATCCATTCGCTGATCCGGTTGGGTTGATTGGCGAAGAAGCCCAGAAGCCAATCCGGAATGGGGAGGACGCGCGCTTCCTTGCCCTTGGCTTTCCCAACGGTGTAGGTCTTCCGCTCAGGGTCGAGCCATTCCCATCGCGCCATCCTGACTTCCGTTGCCCGAAGCCCCAACCCGACCATCATCCGCACCATGGTTCGGATCTGAATGTTGGAGGTGGTGCGATCGATCGCCCCGAAGAACTCTCCGACCTTGCTGGAGGGAAGGGTAGGGCGTGGCTTCCTCTGGATTCGAAGTTGGGAAACTCGGAAGGGCAACCGCTCGATGAATCCCATCCGAACCGCGTAGTTCCAGAGGAGCCGCATGACCCTGATCATGTGATTGGCGGTGGATGGGGACCTTCCTTGCTCAAGCATCCTGGAGCGGATCGCAAGGATGAGTGAGGTGGTGACCTGATCGATACAGAGGTCTCCGATTACGGGCAGGACCCAGTCCCTGGTGATTTGGTCGACATTGTGGACATGCTGGGGGCTGAGCGCGCTCCTGTGGTTCACCATCCAGATGTCAACGAGTCCACGAATGGTCGGAGGACCCGAGGGTGAAGCACTTTCGCCGAGCAGGGCTCTTTTTCGGATCTCGGCGATGACCTTTTCGGCGGTCGCCTTGTCCTTGGCGCGGGTGCTGCCTTTCAGGTAGCGTCCATTGACACGGAAACAGTAGTGGTAGACATCGCCCACTTTGGCGAGTCCGTTTTTGAACTTGGGCATCTTGCTCCCCCAGCGGGAAGCAGTGCCTGGGTGATCCTCTTGATAGAGTCGAGGTCTGCTGTTGCAATAGAGTTGCAAGCGGACCCTGCTTTGTCGGATAACGCTGGCGGAATCAAGCTGTTATGTTCGAACCTGCATGGACTGCAAATCTGCCATTCATCGGTTCGATTCCGATCGGCGCCTCCAGAAAACAAAGAACTTGGGCCACCCTCAGGGTGGCCTTTTTCGTAGGCGACGTGGGGGGTTCCTGGGCCGAGTGGGGACCTTCCAGGCGTTGGGTTGCTCGGGGGGCGCGGGCGGGTTGTGATATGCGTCTATGCGGTTAAATATTCCAAAGTGTGGGATCATGGCTCTGGCCCGGGGTGTGCGACCCGGGAGGAGGCGTTTCCATGCAGGTGTCCCAGGTTCTCGCGTCTGAATGGCGGCTGGCGCTCGGTTGCACCGAGCCGGCCGCGGTGGCCCATGCGGCGGCCCTGGCGGGTTCGCAGGGGCGGGGGGCCGTGTCGCGGGTGGTTCTGCACTGCGATCCCCCCCCCCACAAGAACTGCTACGCCGTGGGACTGCCCAACTCCGGACGCCGCACAGGCCTCCTGTGGGCGCTGGCGCTGGGCGCGGTGCTGCCGGACCCCTCCCTGGGTCTCCGCTGCTTCCAGGCCGTGACGGAAGAGACCCAGGCCACGGCCCAGGCGCTTCTGGACGCCCGCGCGGTCGAGGTGGAGGTGGACCCCGCCGGGGATCACCTGTGCATCGACGTGACCGTGGAGCGGGAAGGGGGCTGTGGAAGGGCCGTGATCGCCCACGAGCACACCCGGGTGGTGCGGCTGGAGGCCGATGGCCGGGTGGTGGTCGGCGAGGGCGCCTGCGGGGGAGCCGGCACCTGTCCCTCCTTCCGGGCTGAGCTGGCAGCCATGAGCCTGGCCGACCTCATGGCCCTGGCGCGCACCCTGACGGAGGCGGACCGGGTGCTGCTGCGGGAGGGGGCGGAGCTGAACCTGGCCATCGCCCGGCACGGCCTGAGCCTGCTGCCCGCAGGGTTCGTGGCGCCCGGCGTCCATGACGCCCAGACACGGCTGGCCCGCCTGGTGAGTGCGGGCGTCCACGCGCGCATGTCCGGCGAGGCCCTGCCCGTGATGAGCCTCGCGGGGTCCGGGAACAAGGGCATCACCGTTTCGGTGCCCGTCGTCCTCTGGGGGCGGGAGGCGGGGCATTCCCAGGAGCGCATCGACGAGGCCCTGGCCTTCGCGTGTCTCGTGACGGCCAGCGTGACCCACCACCTGGGAACGCTCAGCGCCATCTGCGGGGCCGCGAACGCCGGGGGCATCGGCATCGCCGCGGCCATCGTGATGCTGGAGGGCGGGAGCGCCGCGCAGGTGGGGCTGGCTGTGAACAACATCGTGGGCAACCTGGCGGGCATGATCTGCGACGGCGCGAAGATCGGGTGTGCCATGAAGACCATGACGGGCGTGGACGCGGCCTTCCGCGCCGCGGGGCTGGCCCTTGCCGGCATCGGCATCCCGGCCACGGACGGCATCGTGGCCGCCAGCGGCGAAGCCTCCCTGGCCAACCTTGGGCGCATCGCCCAGGTGGGCATGGCCCAGGTGGATGCCGAGATCCTGGACATCATGCAGGGCAAGCTGAGGGCCTGAGCTCAGCCCGCATCCTACAGTTGAGCCCCAGTCACTCAAAATCCAGCTCTGGGTGGCTGGGGCCGAATGATCTCGGCCCGGGCATCGCTCTGCATTTGGGCAGATCGGGCAGAAACCGCGCCA
>CAXYVC010000176.1:0-3587 GCA_964292295.1 uncultured bacterium | reverse complement strand
GGCAGGAAGCTAGAGGAGCAGGTGCGCGCCCTGGAGAGCGTGCGCATCTGGACGTCCCCCACCGCCCTGTCGGCCTTCAGCGACCGCACCGTGGGCCTGCTGCGCCGGGGCCACTACGAGCTGGTGAAGCCCCAGGTGCTGCTGGTGGCCACGGGCGCCCGGGAGAAGAGCCTGGTCTTCAGGGGCAACACCCTGCCCGGCGTCTACGGCGCCGGGGCCTTCCAGACCCTGGTGAACCGCGACCTGGTGAAGGCCTCCTCCCGCCTCTTCATCATCGGCGGCGGCAACGTGGGCCTGATTGCCGCCTACCACGCGCTGCAGGCGGGCATCGAGGTGGTGGGCCTCTGCGAGGCGCTGCCCGAGTGCGGCGGCTACAAGGTGCACAAGGACAAGCTGGTGCGCATGGGGGTGCCCATCCACCTGCGCCACACGGTGCTTTCCGCCAACGGCGAGGGCGAGGTGCGCTCCGTCACCATCGCCCGCCTGGACGAGCGCTGGCAGCCCATCCCCGGCACCGAGCGGACCTTCGCCTGCGACACGGTGCTCGTGGCCGTGGGCCTGGAGCCGGTGGACGAGTTCCTGCACAAGGCCAGGGCCTTCGGTCTTCCGGTGTTCGCGGCGGGCGACGCGGAGGAGATCGCCGAGGCCAGCGCGGCTATGTTCACGGGGCGCATCCGCGGCCTCGAGATCGCCCGGGAGCTGGGCCGGGACGTGGGCGAGGTGCCCCCCGAATGGCACCGCACGGCGGAGCTTCTGAAGAGCCGCCCCGGCGCGACCGTCACCGAGGAGATGCCGGAGGGCGGCGCGGGCGTCTATCCCGTCTTCCACTGCAGCCAGGAGATCCCCTGCAACCCCTGCACCTCCATCTGCCCCAAGGGGGCGATCCAGATCGAGGGTTCGGACATCCTGGGCCTGCCCATGTGGAACGAGGAGGCCTGCATCGCCTGCGAGCAGTGCGTGGCAGTGTGCCCCGGGCTGGCCATCACCCTGGTGGACCACCGGAAGAGCCCCTCCGGCGAGGCCCTGGTGAGCGTGCCCTTCGAGTTCCCGGAGACGCGCCTGAAGGCCGGGGACGTGGTGACGGTGCTGGACACGCTGGGCCAGGTGCTCGGCAACGTGGAGGTGGCCCAGGTGCGCACGCCGGCCTTCGCCGACCACGCGCTGCTGGTGAAGGTGAAGGCGCCTTCCGGGATCGCCTCCCGCATCGCGGGCATCCGGGTGCAGGATGGCTGGGTCTCCGAGGCCCTGCCCGAAGCGGAGGCCCGGGTGGCGGACGACGAGATCGTCTGCCGCTGCGAGCGCGTCACCGCCGGCGAGATCCGCGCGCTGATCCGCGCGGGCGTGCGCGACCTGAACGAATTGAAGAACCGCACGCGCGCGGGCATGGGCGCCTGCGGCGCCAAGACCTGCCCCGGCCTCCTCCAGCGCATTTTCCGGGAGGAGGGCGTGCCGCTGGATCAGGTCACGCCCTTCACGAAGCGCCCGCTGATGATGGAGGTGCCGCTGGGGGCCTTCGCCGGCGTGATCACCGGCGAGGGGCCCGAGGTGGACGCCCAGGTCCAGCATGCGCACGGCGCCTTCGAGGGAGGTCTGTGATGGCCAGCAGCTTCGACGTCATCGTGGTGGGCGCGGGCAGCGTGGGCATGCCCAGCGCCATGGAGCTCGCCGAGCAGGGCCTGAAGGTGCTCTGCATCGACCAGTTCGCCAGCCCCGGCCAGGGCAGCAACAAGGCCGCCATCGGCGGCCTGCGGGCCACCCACAGCGCCCCCGCCAAGATCCGCCTCTGCATGGACGCGCTTAGCACCGTGCGCACCTGGAAGGAGCGCCACGGCGACGACCTGGAGTGGTTCCAGGGGGGCTACGCCTTCGTGGCCTACGGCGCCGCGGAGGAGAAGGTGCTGAAGGACCTGCTGAAGGTGCAGAAGGCCGCCGGCCTCGCCATCGACTGGCTCGACGGACAAACGCTGCTGGAGCGCGTGCCGGGCCTCAACCCCGAGGGGCTCCTGGGCGGGACCCTCAGCCCGGAGGACGGCAGCGCGAGCCCCATGCGCACGAACCTCGCCTTCTACCGCCGCGCCCGGGAGCTGGGCGTGCAGTTCCGCTTCAACGAGCGCGTCACCGCCATCATCCGCCGCAAGGGGCGCGTGGTGGGCGTGCGCACCGACAAGGGCGGCTACGCCACGGACTGCGTGGTGAACGCCGCGGGTGCCTGGGCGCGCCAGCTCGCTTTCTCGGGCGGCCTGGAGCGCGCGGTGGACCCCGACTGCCACGAGGCGGGCATCACCGAGCCCGTGGCCCGCTTCCTGGACCCCATGCTGGTGGACATCCGCAAGGCGCCGGGAAGCGCCAACTACTACTTCCACCAGAGCGCCCTGGGCCAGGTGATCTTCTGCATCACGCCGGATCCGGCCGTTCTCGGCTCGGACCGCCGGGAGACCAGCGCCTTCCTGCCCCTCTGCGCGAAGCGCATGGTCCAGCTCATGCCCAAGGTGGCGAACCTGAAGGTGCGCCGCACCTGGCGGGGCCTCTACCCCATGACGCCCGACGGCAGCCCCATCCTGGGACGTGCCCCGGAGCTGCAGGGCTACGTGGACGCCATCGGCATGTGCGGCCAGGGCTACATGCTCGGCGCCGGCGTGGGCGCCCTGGTGGCGCGCCTGGTCACGGAGCGCCTGCGCCCCGGGGACGCCGAGACCCTGGAGGAGCTTCGCCCCGATCGTGTCTTCGCCGGCGCGGAGGCCCTGAAGTAGGGTGCTCCCGCCTCAGGCCTCGAGCTTGCGCAGCACCCGCGCGGGGGTTCCCGCGGCGGGCACGCCCTCCGGGATGTCCCGGGTCACCACGCTCCCGGCGCCGAGGACGGCCCGGGAGCCGATGCGTACGCCGGGACAGAGGATGGCGCCGCCCCCCACCCACACGTCCTCGCCGATCTCGATGGGGCAGGCGGACTCCAGCCCCCGGCGCCGCTCCGAGGCGCGGAGCGGGTGGGTGGCGGTGTAGACCTGGACGGCGGGGCCGAGCAGCGTGCCCGACCCGATGCGCACCGGCGCCACGTCGAGGATCACGCAGCCCGTGTTGAGAAAGACCCCTTCGCCGAGGTGGAGCTGCGTGCCGTAGTCGCAGAAGAAGGGCGGCTCGATCCAGGCCTTCCGGCCCAGGTGCGGGATCAGGTCCCGCAGCAGTTCGAGGCGCGCCTCCTGCGGCAGCTCCAGGCTCCCGTTGTACCGCTGGAGCCGAAGGCGGGCCTGGCGCCGTGCCTCCACCAGCTCCGGGTCTGCGGGGTCGTAGGGCTCTCCCGCCAGCATCTTCAGCCAGGATCATGCGTGTGGGCTCGACAGGTTGGCTGTGGCGAGGTGGGCCTTCGAGCGGTTGCGGCTCGCGACTTGGTCCAGTTCGGGCCAGCCCGAGCCTGGCCCAAGCCCGCTCCACACCTTTCGCTCTCGCGAAAGGCCGGCCGCAACCGCATCATCCATCTTCATGCGTTCGCTTGCCATGTCCGCCTCGGTCTCCAGGCTCGCGTGCGGGGGGAGAGCTCATCCCGCATCCTGCAGTTGGACGTCGTGAATAGGGGTTGTACCGTTTGGATCGCC
>CAXYVC010000175.1:0-3592 GCA_964292295.1 uncultured bacterium | reverse complement strand
CAAGAAGCGCAGTACGCCGTAGCCCAGCAGCAGCGCCGCCGGCACCACGATGAAGGCCTGCTCGGGGGTGATCGTGAGGCCGTCGATCAGGTGCTTGAAGATGATCGGCACCGACACGTTGGCGCCCTTGGCCGCCACCAGGCAGGCGAGCGCGAACAGCACGCGGCCCTTGTAGGCCCAGATGAAGGGGAAAAGGCTCTTCAGCGTCTGCCAGTCGTGGCGAGCGCCGGTGGCGGGGGGGGGGAGGGCTGCGGGGGAGGGGGCGAGGCGGAGGGGAGGGGGGGGCTGCAAGGGGGCGTGAAGGCCTGCGGCGCGCAGGGCGGATCGCAGGCGGCCTTCGGCGCGCAGCAGGAGCTGACGGGCCCGCTCGCGGCCCACGGGGGGCTGCAGGGCGTGGCCGATCTGCTCCAGGGTCTGGGGCTCACCCTGGAGGCCGTGGCGGAGCTGCAGCAGCAGGCGGTCCTGGCCGTCCAGGCGAGCCAGAGCCCGGGCCAGCAGCGCGGCGGCTTCCTGGGCCTCGGCGCTGTCGGCGGAAGGGTCTGCGGGGAGCAGGTCGACTAGGCTCCGGTCGTCTCCGGCGGGGGCGTCCAGCGCGGTGACCTCGGGCAGGGCTCCGGCGGCCAGGGCGGAGGCCAGGGCCTCGCGGCTCATGTGGACGTCCTGGGCTGCGCCCAGGGCTTCGACTTGAGCCTGCCGGATCCAGCGCTTGGCATAGGCCAGGTAGCTGGAGCCCCGCTCGGGGTCGAAGCGCCGGGCGGCCTCCAGGGCGCCGAGCAGACCGGCCTGGGCCAGGTCGTCATGGTCCAGGCCGCGCCGGCGCGCGGCGGCAGCCAGGCGGTGGGCCTCGCTGTGGATCCAGGCCTCCACGGTGTGGACCACGGAGGCGTCCAGGCCCTCGCCCGCGCGCCAGGCATAGGCCTGGCCCTGGACGAGGATGCTGCGGGGCGAGGGCCGGGAGGTCATGGCAGGAGGCGGGCGGAGGCCAGGAGGCAGCCGAGCCAGCAGCCCAGGCCAAAGGCGGCCAGGAGCTGCAGGGCGCGGGTCAGGCTCGCCTGGGGCAGGAGGAGGCTTTCCGGGCGGTCCTGCGCTTCCTCCGCTCGCGCGCGGAGGCTTCCAGGGCACGCTGCGCGTCGGACAGGGGCTTCAGCAGGCAGGCCAGGAGCGAGGTCAGGAGCCACATCGCACCTCCCTACAGGGCGGCAAGGTCCAGGCTCACGGACTGGTAAGCGCCGTGAGCATCCCGGACGTAGAAGCGCAGGTAGCGCTTGCTGTCCACGGTCTGCATCGACTGGGTCAGCAGGTCGATGCCCTTCTTCCACTCGCGGTCCTCGATGCGCGTGCGGCGCAGCTGCAGGATGCGGTGGATGTTGACGTTGCCTTCCTGGTCCAGCTCGAAGGCCTGGTTCACCAGGGCCAGCAGGTGGGCGTTGGCGCCCTCGGCCCAGCGGTTCACGCAGCGCAGGAGCTGGTCCTTGGCCAGCTGCAGCGATTCGTTGAAGCCCATGCGGGCCTGGGTCTGGACCGTGATCTTGCAGGAGCCGTCGAAGGAGAAGAGGGTGAAGTTCCCCTTCTCGCCCCGAACCTTCACCTTGCCGAGCCGTGCGGCTTCCTGCAGGAAGTCCTCCAGCTTTCCGAAAACGTCGTCCTTGAAGTCCTGGAGGGTGCCCTGCAGGCTCTGGGCCTGGGCCAGGAGGTCGGTGACCAGCTGGTCGCGCAGCAGGTCGACCTCGGGGATCGCGGCGAGGGGGACGTAGCGGCCCTTGGCGTCCAGGCGGCAGTCGGGGGGGATCTTGGTCATGCGGGCTCCTTTCGGGAGGTGGGTTGAGAGGCGTGGGGACAGGTTTTGCAGGCCTTGAAGAGGGCGCTGCGCAGGGGGTTGGGCCAGTAGGGCTTCTTCTGCTCGTCGCAGCACTGGCGGGTGCTCATCTCGCCGAGGACGGGGCACTGGACGGTGCGCGCCATCAGCTCGCCGCGCACCCGGGCTTCCATGTGGTCGAGGCGGCCCTTGTAGGTGCCCTTCAGGAGCAGGCAGACGCTGGAGGCGCTGATGCCCAGGCGGCGGGAAACGTCGGCCTGGCTGGTGGCTTCGCAGGCGGCGGCGAGCACCTGCAGCCATTCAGGCCTGGAGGGCGAGATCACGGTGGCCTCCGTAGGTGCGGTGCGTGTTCGGGTCATAGACCCCACCCCCCTTGAGGGGGATGGGGGCCTGGGGTCCGCTGTTCTTCATCAGGCGCCAGAGGGCATAGCTCCCGGCACGGCCGTTCTGGTGGGGCTGGACCTTCCGGACGAAGCCCTCTCCCTGGAGGCGCAACACGTAGTTCCGGGCGTTGTCCGGCTTCAGGTCGGCGGTCATGGCGAGCTGGGGGATGGTGAACTGGACCAGCACCCGCATGGCTCGCCAGCACCGGGATCGCCCCTCGTGGTTGGGTCGCTTGGTCGAATGGGATCCTGGAGTCCGAGCCATCAGGACACCGCCCGATCGCTGCCGAGGAACATGGTCCGATCCCCCCACTGGGCCGCGGTGAGGGTGGTGTACCGGTTCCCCTTGGCGAAGGCTTCGAACTGGGCCAGCGCCACCACCATGTGGCCGATGCACCCTTGGGCCCGCTTGTGCATCAGGCGCAGGAGGTCCTCTTCGACGTGGACCTCGCAAAGGGTGTCGGCCACCAGGCGGGCGTCCTCGAGGTCGCAGGCCTGGAACTCGATGCGCTGGCTGATGCGCCGGGCGAACTGGGGCTGGTTGACGAGCTTCCGCTCGATGCCGGCCATGCCGACCAACAGCACGGGGACGCCTTCGGTGTCGTGGATGTCCCGCAGGATTTCGAGCATCCGGCGGTCGTGGAGCAGGTAGTCGCCCTCGTCCACAAAGATGGGCCTGGGATAGGCCTGCAGGGCCCCGCAGATCAGCTTGAATTTCTCGCTGTTCTTGCCGAGGCGGCCCTCCACCTGCAGCTCGAAGCAGAGGAGGTCGAGCAGGGCCGACAGGGTGATGGCGGCGTAGGCGCGCACGTAGACCGCGCCGGTCTTGGCCACCATGCTGGCCAGGGCGGTGGTCTTGCCGGCGCCGCTGCGCCCGAAGATGAGGCCGAGCCCAGGGACGCCTTCGCTGCGCTCGCGCAGGGCCTCCATGGCCGAGTGCAGCATCAGCACGTTCTTGACCGGGACGAGCTGGTATCGCATCAATGCTCCTTTCGCGGCCCTACTGGGCCTTGGGGGTGGGAGAGAACTGGGCAAAGGCCTTCTGGAGCCCCCTGCCCTCTGGGGTCGTCTCGAAGTGGTCCATCCACTCGCGGTCGGCGGCGGACACCAGCGGCTGGCGGGCGAGCCGGATGTAGCGCTCCCGCGGGTCTTCCGACCGCTCACGGGTAAGGAAGTCGCGGGCGGCGCGTTCCTGCTCGGGGGTGATGGGGAGCTGGCGCTGGACCGGGGGTTCCTTGGCCCGCTCGGATTCGGCGCGCAGGGAGGCGGCGTGGGCCTCGGCGGCCTGGGCCATGGTCTCGGTGTGGGCGAACTGGAGGGGGGGGCCGTCGCGCACGCAGCGGGCGGTGGCGGGGACCGCCAGCATCGAGGCCTGCAGGATCGGCCGCGAGGC
>CAXYVC010000174.1:0-3651 GCA_964292295.1 uncultured bacterium | reverse complement strand
CGGGAAAGCTCTGGCTCGGGCTGAAGGAGGGGATGCTCCTCTTCGGCGGCATGCGCACGGCCATCCACGCCACCACGGTGGCCACGGAGGCCAACACCGCCGCCACGGCGGCCTCCCAGGCCGGGCTGGCAGGCATGGCCAAGGGGCTCGGGATGGTGGCCGCCAAGGCGGCCCTGGTGCTCGTGGCCCTGAAGCTGGTCAGCGAGGCCGCCGAAGGGGTGGAAAAGACCTTCAAGAGCCGGGACCAGATGGAGAAGGACGTCACCGGGGCAACCGAGAAGGCCCGGAGGATCCGCCCCATCCTGGAGTCCCACGACCCGTCCGCCCGGGCCGCGTATTTCCGCAGCCTGGACATGCGCAACGATGTGGACGCCCGGGCCGAGCGCCAGGCGCGCGCCTATGAGCGGGGATGGCAGGCCTCCTTCCGGAAACTCCCGGGTGACCTCCAGGCCGCCAACGAGGCCGGCGAGGCGGAACGCTTCCGGGAGGAGCGGCGCCAGATGGACTGGGCGGACAAGGACATGAAGCACCCCTTCCGGCGCTGGTTCGGCTGGGGAGGGAAGGATGAGTCGGAGAAGCCCCTCACCTATTCGCCCACCTACAACATCTCCGGGGCCCAGATGGGCCCTGAAGAGCTGAAGAAGCTGCTCCGGCAGCACAGCAACGACTTCCTCGGCATGATGCGGGGCCTGCAGGTCTCGGAAGACCGGGGGGCCTTCGCATGAACTGGGGATCGCTGGGGGACCACACCTTCGAGCTGGTGAATGCACCCGAGGAGCTGCGGGTGACGGACGCCACGGACTATGCCGAGCAGAAGCGCATCGGGCGGAAGCCCCTGCTGCAGCGGGTGGGGCTGGGCCTCCAGGACCTCCACCTGGTGCTGCGCCTGCACCGGGCCTACGAGCCGAACCTGGAGCTGGTGCTGCGCGCGTTCCAGGATGACCGCTCCCAGGGGGCCGTGCTGCCGCTGGTGCTCGGGCAGGGAGACAGCGGGGTCTATGCCGGCGAGGTCGTGATCGTCCGCCTGGAGCATCGGCCCCTTGCCTATGCGGCGGGACGCCTGCTGGCCGTGGAGATCACCCTGGCCCTGAAGGAATGGGTGGCACCCGAGGATCTGGTGGTGAGCCAGCGCAGCGTGACCAAGGCCACCGTCCGGACGGCCGGCAAAGCCAAGGCCAAGGCGGTGGTGAAGACGGGCCAGGCGCCGGCCGCTCCCGAGGCGAAGACTGGCACGCTGGCGCCGCCCCAGGCGGCGAAGGCCGGCTCGGTGTGGGGGGCCTACCACCAGCTGCGGTGGCCGTCATGACCTACCAGTACCGCGAGCACCTGTGCGTGGCAGGCGATCGGCTGGACCTGCTGGCCTGGTCGTACTACGGGGACGCCTGCTGCCTGGAGCCCCTCCTGCTCGCCAACCCGGAGCTCTACCGGCCGCAGCTGCCCCTGGCGCTGCCCGCCGGCCTGCGCCTGCGCATTCCCTATCTGGAGGACGTCCCCGCCTCCTCCTCCCAGGGGCTGACGCCATGGGGGTGAGCCTCGCGCCAAGCCTGACGGCCACCCTCCGGGTGAACCACCTCGACGTGAGCGGGGACTTCGGCCCCTGGCTGCGGCAGATCAGTTTCACGGACAACCTGAAGGACCGATCCGACGTGCTGGAGATCCACCTGGCCGACCCCGAGGGGCTGTGGCAGGGCCGCTGGTATCCGCAGAAGGGCAGCACGGTGGAGGCGGCCTTCGGGCTGGAGGGGGCGCCGCTGCTTGCCACCGGAACCCACCAGATCGACGAGATCGAACTGTCCGGCCCACCGGACACGGTGGTGATCCGGGCGCTGGCGACGGGTGTGGCCAACGGCCTGCGCACCGAGGAATCCCGGGCCTTCGAGGGGCGCAGCCTGCGCCAGCTGGCCGAGGAGATCGCCAGCCGCCGGGGCCTGAGCCTGGTGGGGGAGGTGCCCGACCTGCGCTTCCAGCGCCGCACCCAGTGGCGGGAGACGGACCTGGCCTTCCTGAACCGGGTGGGCTGGGAGCAGGGGGTGGTGTTCAGCGTGCGGGGCGGCCTGCTGGTCTGGCATGAGCTGGAACGGCTGGATGGTGCGCTCGCAGCCCTGGTGGTGCGCAAGGACCAATGCACCAGCTACCACCTGCGGGACGTCGTCTCCAGGGCCAGCGCGGGGGCCTCGGCCAGCTATTTTGACCTGGACCGCAAGGAACTGGTGGAGAGCCAGGCCCGTGCCCAGGGCCGGAAGGAGGGAGACGTCCACCGCCTACGGCGGCGCGTGGAGGACCAGGCACAGGTGCATCGGATGGTGCGCCAGGCGCTGCGCCAGGAACATGGCTGGGACAAGGAGCAGAGCCTGGTGATGCCGGGCGATCGCCGTGTGCGTGCCGGCGTCAATATCGAGCTGCAGGGCTTCCACGCCCTGGACGGCCTGTGGCAGGTGACCCGGGCGCGCCACGTCGCATCAGGGGAGGGCTGGAAGGTGGAGCCCACCCTGCGGAGGCTTGCGTGAACTGGGCCCGGGGCATCATCTCCCGGGTGGAGGACGCCGCCCCCTTCCGGGTGAAGGTCTGGCTGCCGGAGGATGGCATCGAGAGCGCATGGCTGCCCGTGCTTCACCCCGCCACCCTGGGGCCCCGGGTGTGGATGCCCCTGCGTGCCGGCAGCCAGGTGGCCCTTCTGCTGGACGAGCACGGGGAGGATGGCCTGGTGTTGGGGGCCTGCTACGGCACGGCGGACCCGCCGCCCGTGGCCAACCCGGCGGCGCTGCACCTGGAGCTGCCGGATGGCGGCAGCGTGAGCTGGGACCCCGAGACCAGCGCCATCGCGGTCGCCGGCATGGGGGACGTGACGCTGTCGGCCGCCGGGCGCATCGCGGCCCGGGGCCTCCAGGGACTCTCCTTCGTGGGTGCGGGCCCCGTGGACCTCCAGGCCCTTGAGGACATGACCGTGAAGGCCTCGGGCCGCCTCACCCTGGAGGCCTACGACGGGGTGCGGGTGAACGCCTATGATGCCTGCGAGGTGGTGGCTGCCGTGTCGGTCCTGGTGCAGGCTGCCTCCATCGCCCTGGATGCGAGCGCGGCCGTCACCGTGGCGGCGCCTCAAACCACCTTCAAGGGGGCTGTAAAGGTGCTTGGCAACCTGGAGGCCACCGGCGACCTGATGGTGGCTGGCCGAACGCCGGCGCACCACACCCATCCGGTGTCGGGCTCTACGGCGGCGGAGGTGCCATGACCGCGCTGCAGGTGCTCGCCGAGCTGCGCCAGGCAGCCCTCACAGCCCGGGCAGCCCTGCTGGCGGCCAAGGGTGGGGCAGGGGCCCAGCGGGCCGCCCAGCAGCTGGCGGTGGCTGCCACCCTGCGGGTGCTGAAGGGCAAGGCCGGCGACCTGGCGTCCCGAGGACTGGAGGCCGCGGAGGCCCTGGCTGGGTTGGGGCTGGCTGCAGCGTCTCCGGACCAGGCCCTGGTGCAGCTGCAGGCAGCCCGCACCCTGGCCCAGGCGCCGGAGGACAGCGCCCGGCTTGCGGCCCTCCTCCGGCAGGGAACCGACTTCAAGACCAAGATGGACGTCGGTCGTCTCGTCGAATGCATCGTTGCCGACGCACAGCATTTCGCGGATTCAACAGAAGATGGCGACCTTGAAATCCGGCTACGGACG
>CAXYVC010000173.1:0-3716 GCA_964292295.1 uncultured bacterium | reverse complement strand
TGGGAGCCGTCCCGGTCCAGCTGCCAGAGCTCCTTGATGCCCTGTCCGGCGGCCCGCACGAAGACGATGTGCGTCGCCGCAAGGCCCCGCTCCCCGGTGAGGCGCGCCACCAGGTCGTCCGACACCGCGTGGGCGATGCGCCTCAGCACCCCGGGCTTCCCGAGATACTTCTTGCTGAAGACGCCCTTCCCGCTGCGCACGTCCGTCACCTGCACCACGAGCTCCACGTCCTCCGCCGCGGGGCTGAGGCGGCAGAGCACCAGCCACTCCGTGCCGCTGTCCAGCCAGGCCTTGTAGGCCGAGGGCTCGGTGCTGCGGGGCAGGCGGTCCTTCACCAGGGCGAAGGGGCCGGCCTCCTCCAGGTCGCGCTGCAGGACTTCGTGGAAGTCCTTCTGGACCAGCGCCGCGTCCAGCCCCGTGAGCTGGGGAGCAGGCACCGCCACGCCGAGGCGCGCATTCGCGGAGGCACTCAGCACCACCTCCTGCTGGGGCTGGGCCAGGGCCGGGAAGCCGGCGAACAGCGCGAGGGCAAGGACGAACAGCCAGTGCTTCATGTCCGCTCCGGAATGCATGCGTCGATTCTAGCGCGCCGAAGGGAGCCCGCGCAGCAGGAGGCGCCGCGTGGCATCGGGAAGGGGCAGCCGCAGGGCCTCCGCGGCCGTGAACCAGCCCCAGGCCAGCGGCGTGGAAGGCCTGCCCCCGCCCTCGCAGAGGAAGGGGTGCAGGCGCACAGAACCCCAGGGGTAGGCGTGTTCCAGCGCCTCCGCGCCGCGCCACGCTGCCGGACGCCAGGCGAGCTCCTCCGCCAGCTCCCGCAGCAGCGCAGCCTCGAGGTTCTCCCCCGCCTCGACGCCGCCGCCGGGAAGCTCCCACAGGCCCGGAAGGTGCCGGGCTGCGGGATCCCGGCGCTGCAGGAAGCAGCGGTCGCCCTTCCGGATCCAGGCCACCGCCACCTCGCGCATCAGGCCTCCCCGGGCCGCGCCAGGCACGCCAGGCGTTCGGCGTAGCGGTTCCGCAGGGTCTCCACCCAAGGGAGGCGAAGCCTCCCGTAGAGAGGCAGCAGCTCCGAACTCACCCAGGCCTGGAGCGTCTCCACGGAGGTGCAGGCCTCCAGCGCGTCCCGGAGCGCGGCGAAGGCCGCCTCGTCCGGACGCTGGAGTGCGGCCACCGGCGCGTAGCTGAGGCGGTGCACGGGCGAGGCTCCCAGGTGCTCAAGGGCGCTGCGGTGGGCCGCGGTACCGTAGCCCTTGTGCAGGGCGAAGCCCCAGCCCGGGTGCTTCCCGTCCAGGTCCCGCATCAGGGCGTCGCGGTGGGTCTTGGCGAGGATGGAGGCGCAGGCCACCGCACAGCTCGTGGCGTCGCCCTCCACCAGCAGGCGCTCCAGGAGGCCGGTGCGCGGCGCGCGGTCGCCGTCCACGAAGAGGATGCGCGGCTTCACGCCGCACCCGGCCACCGCCTGGCGCATGGCCAGGAGCGTGGCCTGCAGGATGTTCTCCCGGTCGATGGCCAGGGCGTCCACCTCCGCCACGGCCCAGGCGCTGAGGACCGCCTTCAGCTCGGAGGCCAGCGCCTCGCGGCGCTCCGGACGGAGCTTCTTGCTGTCCCGCGCCGCCCGCAGCACGTGGCCCCAGCGCGCCACGCAAGCCGGATCCAGCACCGCGCAGGCGGCCACCACGGGCCCCGCCCAGGCGCCACGGCCCGCCTCGTCCACGCCGCCCCAGGACACGCCCGGGGGCACGTTCCCGAGGTCCCAGTCCAGGGGATTCAGCTTCGCGCCTAGCATCGCAGCGAGAAGCGGGCGATGGCCCACACGTCCCAGCCGCCGCGCATCTGGCTGCGCCAGCCCGGCTGGTAGAGGGCCCGCACGGGCACCTCGGCCCACACGAGCCGCCGATCCGCGGCCTTCATGATCACCTCCATCTCGATGGCGAAGCCTTCGGCCCGCAGGTCCAGGCGCTCCAGCACCGCCTTGCGCACCATGCGGAAGCCGCACTGCGTGTCCCTCCAGGCCACGCCCGCGATGCGCCCCAGGATCCAGCTTCCCAGGGCGTTCGCCGCCCAGCGGGCGCGCGGGATCCTTGCCCGGTCCCCGTAGCGGCTGCCGAGCAGGATGTCGGGACGGGGCACCGCCTCCAGGCGCGCCAGGAAGCCCGCCAGGTCCGCCGGATCGTGCTGGCCGTCGCCATCCAGGAAGAGGTAGTAGTCGAAGACATCCGCCCGCAGGGCCGCGATGCCCGCCCGCAGGGCCGCGCCCTTGCCCCCGCCCTCCCGGCGGAGCACCTCGGCCCCTGCGGCTGCGGCCGCGGCGCCGGTGCCGTCGGAGGATCCGTCGTCCACCACCAGGACGCGGTGCAGGCCGAAGGGCGCGAGGCCGCGCACCACGTCCCCGACGCGCGCCGCCTCGTTCCGGGCGGGAATCACGGCGGCGATGCGCACCCTCAGAGCCGTCCCAGGCGGAGGAAGACGTCGCGCCAGTCCTCGGGAAGGGCGGCCGCGTCCCGCGCCACGGTGGCCTCGTCCCCCCGGGCGAAGGGCCCCGTGCGCCCCTCAGGCCCCAGCACGGACACGTTGCGCAGCGTGGCCTCGGCGAGGGGCTGCAGACCGCGGCCGGGCAGGCGGATGCCGGCCTCCCGCAGCAGGCGGTCCGCCCCCAGCCAAAGGGAGGCCACGTGACCCGAGGCGAGCACCGCCGCGGCGTGGTACAGGGCCTTCTGCCCGGGATCCAGGCGGAAGGGCACGAAGCCCAGCCCCTCGAAGGCGCGCAGGAGCACGGACGGAAGCTCCCCCTCCAGCGCGAGCGGCGTGCCGGTCCAGTTTTCCGCACGCCCGTCGAAGCTGGTGAGGGGATGGGCACAGGGCACGCCGGGCAGACTCAGGCTTCCGCTCATGTGGACGCAGCGCCCGGGGAAGCGCGCCGCCGCCTCCGGCAGGACCCGGTCCGGAAGGGCCAGGAGCACCAGGCCCTCGGGGGCCGCGTCGTTGGGCAGCAGCCGCACACGCCCTCCCCAGGCGCTCGCGAGCGCGCGCCCGACCTTGCCGCGTCCCAGGATGCTGAAGTCGCACATGGTGCCAGTGTACCGGGCCTCCGGGCACAATGGCCCATGGACTGGCGCCTCCCCCCCGAGCTGCCCTGGCCGCAGTTCCTGCGGCTGCTGCGGCACCCCGCGCCCCCGAAGGGCTGGCTCGAAGCCGCCGCGGCCCTGGAGGACGTGCAGCGCCGCCCCATGCTGCTGCGCTGGATCGCCCAGCACCGGCAGACGCCGGCGCACCTGCGGATGCGCCTCCTGCCGCGCCTGCCCTGGCGCGCCCTCGCCGCCCTCGCGGCGGATGGCGCGGCCCACCCCCAGGCCCGCGCCTGGTGCGTGGAACGCCTCCAGGCCCTCTGGACGGGCCTCAGCCTGGGTGAGCGCCGCGGCTTCGCGATGCTGGCGCCACGCCCCCTCTGGCCGGCGATCTGGCGCGTGCGGGACGCGGGCGTCACCGCGGCCTTCCTCCAGCACCCGAGGCTGGGCCTCGAGGCCCTCCTCGGCCTGCTCCAGCCGCCCCTGCTCCCCACCCACCTGGACGCCCTGCTCCGCTCCCGCTGGGCGGGTCTCCACCCCGTGGCCCTCCAGGTGCTCGACGCCATGGACCGCAGCTTCCGCCTGCCCGCGCACCGGCCGGGGGTGGGGGGGGGGGGCCCCTGGGGCCAAGTTCTTGCCCCCCCGGCGCGCACT
>CAXYVC010000172.1:0-3766 GCA_964292295.1 uncultured bacterium | reverse complement strand
ATCGAGTGCAGGAAAGCTGGAAATTGATCCCTGTATTACAGGGACACCACACTAGAACTCAAGGAATCCTGGAAGGCACTCGCACGGTGTATTTCTTCATAATCCAGCCACTGACCCATTCGTCGCCGTCCTCGAAGCTGACGGCGATCCATTCGTGCCGCTCTTCCAGCACCCTCACCTCGGTGCCTGAGGGGATGTTCTGCCTGAGTCGTCCCCTGTTCGGAGACTTGTAGAGGCGAGCCTCCCGAGAAACCAACCGCTCTGGGGCAGAAGCGAGCCTTCCTAGCGAGTCGCGTGGCTACTGCGTCTGTCGCCCGGGTAGGGAAATCCATGCCTTCTCCATGAACTACGGCTGCTCTTGATTAGTATGCGCTCCGGCTGGCTGGCACCCTGGGCCAAGTTCGCAGCTGGATCTGCATCCACCCTGAACGTTGGGTCGGGCTGGTCCACTCGTGTCATCGAAAGCCCTCGCCACGGCTGCATTCTGCTTGGACGACCAGCGGCAAACCCAGTCCTGATGCGGCCTCCCGAGTTGTCACGTCTCTTGTCACGTTGGGGGCAGGATGGCACCCATCCAGGGCACTTACGAGCAGGAACCGACAGGATCGGGAAGGATCACGATCAGCACTTACGAGCCATCGGCCACAAAGGAAGAAGCCCGCAAACGTAGTGTTTGCGGGCTTCAGTGTGGCGGAGAGTAAGGGATTCGAACCCTTGATACGCTTTGGACGTATACACGATTTCCAGTCGTGCTCCTTCGACCACTCGGACAACTCTCCAGGTGCGTGGTCTCCCGCAGGCGCAGGAACCGACAGGCTAGCACGCGCGGCCAGGCCTGCCAAGGCCGGAATCCGGCGGGGACGCGGGCCGGGGCGATTGTGCCGCCCCGGCGCCTGGGGGAAGATGAACCCCATGGATGCTGACCTGACGACCCTGACCCGCGAGCTCGCCCTTCGCCTGGAGGGCCGGGCCCTGCCCGGCGCCACGCCCCAGCTCCTCGCCTGCCACGGCGGACGGGCGGTGCTGCGCACCCGCCAGGGCCTTCAACAGATCGACGAGGCCGCGCTCCCGGCCCAGGTGGACCTCGCGCCCCTCATCGACCACACGCTGCTCAAGGCAGCGGCCACCGCGGAAGACATCGACAAGCTCTGCGCCGAGGCCCGGGAGCACCAGTTCGCCTCCGTGTGCGTGAACGGCGCCTGGGTGGCCCGGGCGGCCGCGGCCCTGGCGGGCAGCCCCGTGCGCGTGTGCACGGTGGTGGGCTTCCCCCTGGGGGCCTCCACGCCCGAGACCAAGGCCTTCGAGGCGAAGGAGGCCGTGCAGCATGGCGCCGGCGAGGTGGACATGGTGCTCTCCGTGGGGCTCGCCAAGGCCGGAGACTGGGAGGCCGTCCGCCGGGACTACCGCGCTGTGCGCGAGGCCACCCGCGGCGTCTGCCTCAAGGTGATCCTCGAGACCTGCCTGCTGACGGACGCGGAGAAGCGCCGTGCCTGTGAGCTGGCAGCAGAGGAGGGCCTGGATTTCGTGAAGACCTCCACGGGCTTCAGCACCGGCGGCGCCACCGCCGAGGACGTGAGGCTGATGCGCGAAGCGGTGGGAGGCGCGCTGGGCGTGAAGGCCTCGGGCGGCGTGCGCACCTATGCGGAGGCCCTGGCCATGGTCCGCGCCGGCGCTACGCGCCTGGGCGTGAGCGCCTCCATCGCCATCGTGCAGGGCGGCGGCGCCGCTGCGGCCGGAGGCTACTGAGCGCCTGCCCCGCCACTGCGGTATCCTCTGTCTTCACGCTAGGCATGCCCCGGAGGTCATTGTGGCGAAGCTTGATTTCGTCATGTTCGAGGAGGAATACAAGGCCCTCCAGGAAATCATCAGCCGTCTCCAGACGGATTCCTCGAGCAAGGTCGTGTTCCTGGTGGACAAGAACGGCCAGCAGATCGCTGCTTCCGGGGACCTGCGGAGCATCGACGCCACCAGCCTCGCCTCCCTCACCGCGGGCAACGTGGCAGCCACGGACGGTCTGGCCAAGCTCATCGGCGAGAAGGAGTTCAGCCTCCTCTTCCACGAGGGCGAGAAGGACAACCTGCACATCTCCATCGTGGGCAAGCGGGGCATCCTGGTGGTGATCTTCGACCAGAATTCCAGCCTCGCGCTGGTGCGCCTGCGCGTGAAGAAGGCCAGCCGGGACCTGCAGGAGATCTTCGAGAAGGTCGAACTGCGCGCCCAGAACCAGGGCAGCGACGGCGGCAAGTTCGAGAGCCCCTTCTCCGAGATCACCGACGAAGACATCGACAAGCTCTTCGGCGACTGAGCCCGGAGGCTGCCATGACCTTCATCAACTACGCCTCCCGCGAGATCAACTGCAAGGTCGTCTACTACGGCCCCGGCCTGTGCGGGAAGACCACGAACATCCAGTGGATCTTCGAGCAGGCCAACCCGGAGAAGCGCGGCAAGCTGGTCAGCCTCGCCACGGAAACGGACCGCACCCTCTTCTTCGACTTCCTGCCCCTGGACATGGGCACGGTCAAGGGCTTCAAGGTGCGCTTCCACCTCTACACCGTGCCGGGCCAGGTCTTCTACGACGCCAGCCGCAAGCTGATCCTGCGCGGCTGCGACGGCGTGATCTTCGTGGCCGACAGCCAGAAGCAGCGCATGGAGGCCAACATCGAATCCATCGCGAACCTGGCCACGAACCTGAAGGAGAACGGCTTCGACATCCGCACGATCCCCTACGTGCTGCAGCTCAACAAGCGCGACATGCCCACCGCCACGGGCGTGGCGGAGATGGAGCGCCTGCTGCGCTTCCGCAACGAGCCCATGGTCGAGGCGGTCGCCAGCCAGGGCACCGGCGTCATCGAAACCCTGAAGGCCTGCGCCCGCCAGATCCTCATGGACCTCCAGAAGGGCTGAGGCTCCGCAAGCGGGCCGGGGCCTTGCTTCCGGGCCGGATCCTGGTATCCTGTGCATTCCCCTTCCGGCGTAGCTCAGGGGTAGAGCGATCGGCTGTTAACCGATTGGTCGGGGGTTCAAATCCCTCCGCCGGAGCCACTAGGCCTCGCACCCGCGAGGCCTTCATGTTTTGCGCCTCACCCCAGGGCGTGGAGGCGGTTCCCCGTGGCGAGGGCGCGCAGGCTGGGCGCCGTGGCCGGCTCCCCCAGGGCCTGGACGTGCAGTTCCACCCGGGTCCCTCCCGCCTCCAGTTCCTCCCGCAGGCGTTCCTCCTCGGCCTCAAGGAGCTCCGGATGCTCGGTCCAGATGCGCACCCGCAGGTGGCCGGGCGTGCTGGCCAGCCCCACCCGCGTCTCCCCGAGCCGGCTGAAGCGCACGCCGAGCAGTACCCGACGCGCGGGGTCCTCCGCGCCGCTCCGCGCCTCCCGGGAAGCGTCCTCCTCCACCCAGAGCTGGAGGGAACCCGCGCCCGCCCAGGGAAGGGGCAGCTCGAAGAAGGCCGTGCCCTCCCGCGCCTGGAGCACGTGGAAGGCCGCCTCCCGGGGGCTGATCCTCGGATCCGCCAGGGTCTCGGTGCCGGCGCGGATCCAGGCCTCCCAGCCCTCCGCCCGGTCGGCGGGGGAGGCTTCCCTTCCCGGGGGCGCGGCCAGGAGCCCCTGGGGAAGCGGCAGGGCCTCCCGGAAGACCGGGGCGTGCTCGGGAAGGGCGGAAGCGGCTCCCAGTACGCCGCGCAGCCAGGTCGCCAGCACATCCACCTGGGCGGGCGCGAGCGCCCCCCGGGCCTGGATGCGCCCCAGGAGCTGATGGGCGGGCGCGGGCCATC
>CAXYVC010000171.1:0-4003 GCA_964292295.1 uncultured bacterium | reverse complement strand
GCTGACCACCAGCCCCGAGGCGCTGGGGCGCGAAGCCTACGAGACCGTGGGCCCCCGCATCGTCCGCGGCTGAGCGGGCCTCGGAACCAGGAAGGGCGCGGCTTTGGGCCGCGCCCTTCGGCTATGGTGAAGGAACGTTCTGGAGATCCCATGTACGCCCTGGCCATCGTCCGCTACCGCAAACCTCTGGAGGAGGTGCTTCCCTTCCTGGAGGCCCATCGCACCTACCTGCGCGGGCTTCAGGCGAAGGGGCTTCTCCTGGCCTCCGGTCCCCTGGAGCCCCGCAACGGCGGTGCGCTGCTGCTGCGGGTGGCTGACGCGGATTCCCCGCGGGAGCTGGATGCGATCCGGGACGGGGATCCCTTCACGGTGGCGGGCGTCGCCCAGTACGAGCTGCTCCCCTGGCACCCCGTGATCGGCCAGGAGGGTCTGGACCGCCTGTAGCGGATCCTCCCTTGACGTCCCGCGCGCCGGGATGGAGGCTGGTGGCACCTTCCTGACGATGCGTGCGCCCTCGGGCCCCTGAGGCCTTTTGGCCGTGTCTCATCGCCAGCCGTTGTCCATCGCGGGATGTTCCCTGCAGGAGTGCATATGAACAGATTTCTGGCGTGGGGCCTGGCCTGTGTCCTGGCCGGGGGCGTGGCCCTGGCGCAGGACGCCGAGGACTGCAAGGACCATCCCATCGTGGGGCGCATGCCCCAGTTCCACATCGACTCCTGCGAGAACCGCGCCTACGACGCCTTCGCGTTCAAGGTGGGCTGGGACGATGCTCAGGGGGAAAACCGGACCCAGACCCTGGAAGGGAAATTCACCCAGATCACCTACAAGCTCAACGAGGACGCCCCTCCCACGTCCGCGCTGCAGGTCTTCCGGAACTACGAGAACGCCTTCCGCAAGCTGAACGCGAAGGTCTTCAAATACTGGTCCTCCGGGAGCGCCTACAACTACCTGACGGCGGTGGTCTCCGGCAAGGGCAAGGAAACCTGGGTGATGCTGGAGCCTTCGGACGAGGAATACACCCTCTCCATCGTGGAGGTCGAGGCCATGGTGCAGCAGGTGACCGCCAATGCCATGCGCGAGGCCCTCGAGAAGGACGGCTTCATCGCCCTCTACATCACCTTCGATTCCGGCAAGGCTGCCATCCGGCCGGAATCCCAGCCGCTCGTTTCGGAGATCCACCGCCTGCTGAAGGGCAGCGCGGGGCTCCGGATCCGCGTGGAGGGGCACACGGACGACACGGGCACACCCGCCGGCAACCGGAAGCTCTCGGAGGCGCGCGCCCAGGCCGTGGTGGATGCCCTGAAGGGGATGGGTGTGGATGCCGCGCGCCTCGCGGCGAAGGGCTGGGGCCAGGAGAAGCCCATTGCCGACAACCGCACGGAGGAGGGCCGAGCCAAGAGCGACGGGGGGGACCTGGCCACGCAGTGGTGGGCTGCGGGACCCCGGGGGCCGCGGGGGCGGCGGGCCCCCGGGAGGTCCTAGAAGCGGATGGTGAGCTTGTCGCCTTCGTTCACGTGCACGGTGTCGATGAAGCGCACGCGGCGGGGCTGGTAGTTCAGGATCAGGCTGCTGGTCCTCACGCCATCTCCGAAGAAGCGCACCCCCTGAAGCAGGGGGCCCGCGGTGACGCCCGTGGCGGCAAAGATGATGTGCTCGCCGGGCGCCAGGTCCTCGGTCATGTAGATGCGGTCGAAGTCCACGCCCATGGCCTCGGCCTTCTCCCGGCTCGCGGTGTTGGCGCTCACCCGGAGGCGCCCCTGGATCTCTCCGTTGAGACACTTCAGCGCGGCGGCGGAGAGCACCCCCTCGGGAGCGCCGCCGATGCCCATCACGGCGTGGATGCCCGTGCCGGATACCGCCGCGGAGATGGCCGCGGAGAGGTCGCCGTCCCCGATGAGCTGGATGCGCGCGCCTGCGGAGCGGATCTGCTCGACGAGCGTCGCGTGCCGGGGACGGTCCATCACCACCACGGTGAGGTCCTCCACCTTCCGGTGCAGGCTCTCGGCGATGATCTTCAGGTTCTGCGCCGGCGTGTAGTCCAGGCTGCACCGCCCCTTGGCGGGAGGCGGCACCACCAGCTTCTCCATGTAGAGGTCGGGGGCGTGGAGCAGGCCGCCCTTTTCGGAGGCCGCCATCACGGTGATGGCGTTGGGCGCGCCGGTGGCGCAGAGGTTCGTGCCTTCCAGGGGATCCACGGCGATGTCCACCGCGGGCTGCCCCGCACCCATGCCCACCTTCTCGCCGATGTAGAGCATGGGGGCCTCGTCGCGCTCCCCCTCGCCGATGACGATGGTCCCGTCCATGTGCACGGTCTCCATGGCATGGCGCATGGCCTCCACGGCGAGCTGATCGCTGCGCTTCCGGTCCCCGTGCCCGATGCTGCGGGCGCAGGCGATGGCGGCCTCCTCGACCACCCGCAGGAAATCGCCGTTGAAGGTCTGCTCCATGGAGGCACCTCGGGAAACGATCGAGCCCCTCGGAAGGGACTCGGGATGGGCGGTCAAGCCTGGCGGGCGGTACTGGAGGCGATCCACTCCAGGAAGGCGGGAGAGCCTGCCTCCACCGGCAACTGAAGGATCTCGGGCACCTCGTAGGTGTGGAGGTCCGTGATCACCTGGGAGACCACCTCGAACTGGTCGCGGGTGGTCTTGATGAGCAGCAGCACCTCCTCGTCGAGGCAGGTCCCCCCCTTGTAGTAGTAGTAGCTCTTGATAGAAGGCAGCAGGTTCACGCAGGCGGCAAGCCCCTGGTCCACGAGGGCCGCGGCAATGGTGAGCGCGGTTTCTTCACTCCCGCAGGTTGTCATCACAACACAGGCATCCGTCATGGGCGCGTCCGCTCCCGGCCGTTCAGGCCTGTCCCGAGTGTGCCACGGCTTTGCCACCCGCCCAAGCGGATCGGGCACGGGGGCGCAGACGGATCTGAAGGGCAGGGCAGACCGTCCCGGCGTTTCGCCTACTTGCGCACCAGCAGGAAGAGGCCGCCGAGCGTGAACACCACGCCCAGAAGGCGCGTCAAGGAGAAGGACTCCCGGAAGACCAGCACTCCCACGGGCACGAGCACCAGGGCGGACAGGGCGCTCACGCCCACGCCCGCCCAGTGGAGGCCTCCGCCCTTCCGGTAGAGCAGCAGGAAGCCCAGCTCGATGAGCACGGCAGAGGCGCCCAGCAGGAGCACGGGGAGGTTGAACACCTGGGAGGGCCCCGTGGCCTGCCCGGGGCTGCGGAAGAAGGGAATGGCCAGGGCCGAGAGGAGCAGCGCCACGCTGTAGGCCCCGGTGAGCAGCACCATGGGATTGGCCTGGGTGGGCAGCAGCTTCTGGCCCAGGTGATAGAGGGCGTGGCCCAGGGCGGCGAAGCCCAGGTAGAAGGCAAACGGCTTCATGGTCGACTCCTGCCCGTGGATGGGGACAACAGCAGATCGGGGGAACCGAAGTTCCCCCGATCATCCTGGTCGGGGCGAGAGGATTCGAACCTCCGACCTCTCGGTCCCGAACCGAGCGCTCTACCAGGCTGAGCCACGCCCCGAAGAAGACTGATCGTATCCCAGTCGCTACGCGCGGTCCAGCCTTGTTTTGCGCTGGGCGGCGGCCCGCGCGAGCAGTTCCTTCAGGGCGTCGCCGCCGGGTGCCGCGGCCTCCGGGGCGGCGGCTTCGGAAGCCTCCGGCGGATCGCAGGCCACCACGTCCAGGCGCTGGACCTTGAGGCGCAGCATGCGCTCCAGGCGCGCCCGCACCTCGGGCCACACGTCCGCGGCGGCCAGGCGCAGGCTCGGCACCAGGCTGGGCTCCCAGCAGCCCACCACCAGGCAACCGCTCCGGAGCATCAGGGGGCGCGTGAGGCGCTGAAGGGGGGAACCCACGAGCAGGGGCCACGCGATGCGGATGCGCCGCTCCGCCCGCAGTTCCGCGGCACGCTTGCGATCCGGCAGGGCCGCGCCCAGGGGTTCGAGTCCGCGCCGCATCAGGGAAGCCCGCGCTGGATGCGCGTGATGCTCACGGCGC
>CAXYVC010000170.1:0-4018 GCA_964292295.1 uncultured bacterium | reverse complement strand
CCCGCCCGGCACCTCCGACGCCGCGGGCGACCCGCTCGGCCTCGCGCCGGGCGGCGGCGCTGCCTGTGGCTCGCCGGTGCCCGCCGGTGTGGGGGAGTGCGATGACGGATGACGCGCCGCGGCGGCGTCGAGCGTGTCCCACAGCCACGGCCGGGTGAGCTGCAGCCCGCGCCCCAGGATCGCGCACGAATAAGGTCTGACGGCGCGGCTCATCTCGGCAGGACCGTGTAGTTCCAGTCCCCTTCGAACTCGGAGGGCACGACGATGCCCTCCTCCAGCACGCCGCCTCGGGCGCCCCCGTGCGGGGCGCCTGGCTGCACCACACCGCGGCCCCGCGCCGCACCCGCCTGGGCCGCGACCTGCTGCGCCCCGGAGGCGTGCGCTTCGACGCGGACGCCGCGCGCCTGGAAGGCATGCGCGAGGTCGTGGAGGCCACCGCCCGGGACACGGCGGGCGCCGTCGGGCTCTTCTGGAAGACGCCGGGCATCCTCTCCCGCTTCGAGGGCACGGGCATCGTGGAGGCCACCCAGGCCCGGGACCTGGGCATGGTGGGCGTGGCGGGGCGCGCCTCGGGCCAGGCCCTGGACCTGCGCCGCACCCACCCCTTCGGCCCCTACCGCGACATGGAGCTGGAAGCCGCGGTGGAGGAGGGCGGCGACGTGGCGGCCCGCGCGCGGGTGCGCAGCCGGGAGATCGAGACCAGCGTGGAGCTGGTGCGCTGGCTCCTGGACCGCCTGGCGAGCCTCCCCGACGGCCCCGTCCACACGCCCCTGGAGCCCCTCGCGCCTTCGAGCGTGGCCCTCGGGCTGGTGGAAGGCTGGCGCGGCGAGGTGCTGCACCTCGCCGTCACGGACGCGGCGGGCCGCTTCCGCTTCTGCAAGATGGTGGACCCCAGCTTCCGCAACTGGAGCGGGCTCGCCCTCGCCCTGCGCGGGGAGGGCGTCTCCGACTTCCCCATCTGCAACAAGAGCTTCAACCTCTCGTACTGCGGCTTCGACCTGTGAGCCTCCCATGCTGAACATCCTTCTCGAGCGCTTCCGCCAGGGGCACCGCACCAACCGCTATCCGCAGGAGCTGCCGCCCCTGCCCGACCGGCTGCGGGGCCGCCCGGTCCTGCCCACCGATTGCCCCGAGGGCTGCGCCGCCTGCCTGGAGGCCTGCCCCACCGGGGCGCTCTTCCGGGACGGGCGCCTGCGCATGGACCTGGGGCGCTGCCTCTTCTGCACCGCCTGCACGGAGGCCTGCCCCGAAGACACCCTGCGCTTCCGCGCGGAGCCGCGCCTGGCCACCCGGCGCAGGGAGGACCTGGTGGCAGAAGCTGGCGCGGAAGCCGTGCTGGCCGAGGCCCTGCAGGGGAAAGCCCGGCGCCTCTTCGGGCGCAGCCTGAAGCTGCGCGTGGTGAGCGCGGGCGGCTGCAACGGCTGCGAGGTGGACGTGAACGTCCTCCAGACCCTCGCCTGGGACCTGAAGCGCTTCGGCATCGACGTGGTGGCGAGCCCGCGCCACGCGGACGCCGTGGTGGTGTGCGGCCCCGTCACGCGCAACATGGAGCTGGGCCTGCGCAAGACCCTGGACGCCACGCCGGATCCGAAGCTCGTGATCGCCGTGGGCGCCTGCGCCATCGCCGGAGGCCCCTTCCTGCACCAGGAGGAGCAGCTCGGAGGCTGCGAGGGCGCGGGGGTCCCGGTGGATCTGTACATCCCCGGCTGCCCGCCCCATCCCCTCACCATCCTGGACGGCCTGCTGCGCCTCGTGGGGCGCATGGAGGCCTGAAAGGGCCATCTCGTGCTAATCTGATCGACTACCACCTTGCGGGGGGTTCGCCATGGCGATCTTTGAGGGCCAGCTTCGCGTGGACAAGGGCGACCGTTTCGCCCTCGTGGCCGCGCGCTTCAACGAGTTCATCGTGGACCGCCTGGTGGGGGGCGCGGTGGACTGCATCGTCCGCCACGGCGGCAGCGAGGCCCAGATCGACATCCTGAAGGTGCCCGGCGCCTTCGAGCTTCCCCTGGCCGCGCAGCACGCCGCACGGAGCGGCCGCTACGCCGGCGTGGCGGTGCTGGGCGCGGTGATCCGCGGAGGCACGCCCCACTTCGACATGGTCGCCGCCGAGGTCACGAAGGGCACCGCCCACGTGGCCCTGGAGACGGGCCTGCCCGTGGCCTTCGGCGTGCTCACCACCGACAGCGTGGAGCAGGCCATCGAGCGCGCGGGCACCAAGATGGGCAACAAGGGCTGGGAGGCCGCCCAGACGATGCTCGAGATGGCGGACCTCTGCCGCGGCCTGAAGGCCGGAAAGGATCGGAAGTAATGGGCGTTCGCCGCCGCGGGCGCGAGTACGCCCTCCAGATGCTGTATGCGATGGACCTCACGGCCTATCCGCCGGACGAGGTCTTCGCGGGCTTCAACGCCATCCAGGACCTGAACCGGGATGCCTTCTACCACGCCCGGCGCCTGGTGGACGGCGTGCACGGCCACCTGGAGGAGATCGACACCATGCTCGGCCGCTTCGCGGAGCACTGGAAGCTGCACCGCATGGCCGCCGTGGACCGCAACCTGCTGCGCCTGGGCATCTTCGAGCTGATGTATCTGAAGGAGGTCCCCTTCCCGATCATCATCAACGAGGCCCTGGAGATCGTGAAGGAATTCAGCGACGGGGAGGGCACCCAGTTCGTGAACGGCATCCTGGACGCCGCCGCCAAGGAGCTGCGCCCCGCCGAGGCGAGCCCCCGCCGGAGGCCCCGGACCGAGTGCGCCGCGAAGGAAGCCGGCGCCCCCCAGGCCCCCGAGGCCCCGGAAACGCCCGCCGACTGAGGGGCGGCCAACGCTAGACTGGAACTCCCGCCGCCTTAGCTCAGCTGGTAGAGCGCCGCACTTGTAATGCGAAGGTCGCCGGTTCGATCCCGGCAGGCGGCTCCAATGCCCGAAGCCCCGCCGCATCCCGCCCCCGCCAGTCCCAGCCTCCTGCGTTCGGCAGGCGTGGTGGGATTCATGACCCTGCTCTCGCGCCTCACGGGCGTGGCGGTGCAGATGACGCTGAACGGCGTGCTGGGCGCCACGCGCTTCGGTGACGCCTACCAGGTGGCCTGGCGCCTGCCCAACATGCTGCGCCGCTTCACGGCGGAGGGCACCATGACCGCCGCCTTCCTGCCCACCCTGGCGGAGGTGGAGGGCCGGGAGGGCGAGGCCACCGCCCAGGCCTTCGTGGCCCGCTTCCTGGGAAGCCTGGCGTGGGTGCTGGGCCTGATCTGCCTGCTCAGCCTCGCCCTCATGACGCCCATCATGGGCCTGCAGATGCTGGGCAAGGTGGCCCCCGGGCAGCCGCTCCTGGAGCAGCTGCGCGTGCTGGGGCTGGTGCTCGCCGGGCGCGCTGCCTTCCCTCCGGACGTGCAGCTCGCGGTGCAGCTCGGCCGCGTGATGTTCCCGTACCTGGTGCTGGTGAGCCTGACGGCGGGCATGGCCGCCGTGCTGAACCTGCGCAACCGCTTCGCGCTGGCCGCCTCGGTGAGCACCTTCTTCAACCTCAGCTTCCTCGCGAGCGCCTGGACGGCCTTCCACCTCGGCCCGGGGGCCTGGCGCCGGCCGGAGCAGGCGGCCCTCGTCTTCGCCTGCGCGGTGCTGGCGGGGGGGCTCCTGCAGCTGGCGGTGCTCCTGCCCGCCTACCGGAGGCTTGGCTTCCGGGTCGGCCTGCTGCCCCGCCTGGACGCCCATGTGCGCCTGGCCCTGAAGCGCATGGGCCCCGGCCTCGTGGCGGGAGGGATCCACCCCATCAACGTCTTCATGAGCCTGCTCCTGGCGAGCCAGCTCGGCTACGGGGCCCAGACGGTGCTGAACACCAGCAACATCCTGGGCGAACTGGTTCTGGGCCTCTTCGCCATGAGCATGGCCACCGTGAGCCTGCCCGCCATGAGCCGCCAGGCCGCCGCGGGGGACCTTCCTTCCGTGCGCGCCAGCCTGGCCACGGCCCAGCGGGGGCCGGCCCGCCTGGCCGTCCCCGGCGCGGGGGGCCTGTCCGAGC
>CAXYVC010000169.1:0-4044 GCA_964292295.1 uncultured bacterium | reverse complement strand
ACGGCTGGTGCTCCTGGGAGATGCGGACCAGCTGGCAAGCGTCGAGGCGGGGCGGGCCTTCCGGGACCTGGTGGAGGCGCTGCCGGACTGCTGCGTGCACCTTCGCACGAGCTACCGCATGCGGGAGGAGGACCCGGACGGCCGCGCGATCCTCACCGCCGCGCGGGCGGTGAACGAAGGCGACGCCGCGGCCCTGTGGGAGGGGCCGCAGCCCGTCCGGGTGCGGCGCGAGGCCGCGGAGCTGGAGGGGCACGGCGTGGAGCTGCTGGCGCCGGAGCCGAACGCCCTCCTGGCCTTCTGCCGGCGCTGGTTCGAGGAACAGGTGCTCGGCCTGGAGGGCTTCCGGGAGAAGGCAGGCCACGTCTTCACCTTCGCGCAGGAGGCCTGGAAGGAGGGGGACCTGGCGCGCCTGGAGGAGCTCTTCGCCCACCTGGACCGCTTCCGCATCCTCTGCGCCCAGCGGGAGGCGCCCGGGCTCCGGGGCGCGGAGGGGCTGAACGCCCTCTTCCACGGCTGGATGGCCGCCTGCACGGGCGAGGGCCTGCGCCAGGCGCTGCCCTTCCTGGCGGGCGAGCCGGTGCTCATGACCGCCAACGACTACCGGCGGGGCGTCTTCAACGGGGACCAGGGCCTGGTGCTGAAGGTGCGCTTCGAGGACGGGCTCCGCCAGGCGGCGGTCTTCCCGCGCTCGGGCGGCTTCCAGCCCTTCCCCCTCGAGGCCCTGCGGGAGCAGCTGGAGCTTTGCTACGCCATGACCGTGCACAAGGCCCAGGGCTCGGAATACGCCCGCATCGCCCTGGTGCTGCCCCGGACGGACCCGGGCCTCCTCACCCGGGAACTGCTCTATACGGCCCTCACCCGCGCCCGCAGCTCCGTGGCGCTGCTGGCCGAACCCGAGCGCCTGGACGCCGCCCTGGCGCGCAGCGTCCAGCGCGACAGCGGCCTGGCCGAGCGCCTGCAGAAGGAGCCGACATGGGACTGAAGACGCTGGGCCTCCTCACGATGCTGGCGGGCGTGCTGTACCTGGCCGCGCCGGACACCCTGCTGGAGCTGAGCGACCGCTACGTGCTCTTCCCGGGCCGCATGTCCCGGGGCTTCGTGCAGGCGATCGGGATCGTGCTCTGTCTCCTGGGGATCGTCATGCTATTCCTCCGCCCGGTGGCCCGCTAGGGGGGCCGCCCGCGGCTTGCGGTGGGGGCCATCTCCGGGAGAATGCAGAGCATGACGGAACGGATGCTGGAGGCGCGGAGCGGCAGGTGCCGCATCCTGCTGGGGGAAGGGCTGGAGCATCTCTCCCGCCTCGTGGAGGGGCGCCGCGCGCTGCTGGTGACGGACGCCCACGTGCGGGAGGCCCTTGGCGCCCGCTTCCCCGACGGGCCCTGCGTGCAGGTGGGCGTGGGCGAAGGCGCCAAGACCCTGGCCACCGTGGAGGCCCTGTACGAGGCCTTCCTGGAGCACGAGCTGGACAGGGGCTGTCTGGTGGTGGGCGTCGGGGGCGGCATCGTGTGCGACCTGGTGGGCTTTGCCGCCTCCACCTACCAGCGCGGCCTGGCCTTCGGCTTCGTGCCGACCACGCTGCTGGCCCAGGTGGATGCGTCCATCGGCGGGAAGAACGGCGTGAACCTGCGCGGTTACAAAAATCTCGCGGGCCTGGTGCGCCAGCCGGCCTTCGTGCTGGTGGACCCGGGCACCCTCGCCACGCTGCCCCCCCGGGAGCTGGCCTGCGGCATGGCCGAGCTGGTGAAGGCGGCGGCCGTGGCGGATGGCGGGCTCTTCGCGCGCCTGGAGGCGGAAGGCGAGCGGGTGATGGCCCTGGAGCCGGGGCCGCTCGCGGCCTGCGTGGCCGCCGCGGTGGAGGTGAAGCGCCGCATCGTGCAGGAGGACGAGGCCGAGGCCGGGCCCCGGATGCTCCTGAACTTCGGCCACACGCTCGGCCACGCCCTGGAGAAGGCCTCTGGAGGCGCCTGGTCCCACGGCGAGGCGGTGGCCATCGGCATGGTGGCCGCGGCCCGCGCCTCCGTGGCCCTGGGGCATCTGCCGGCTTCGGAGGCCCATCGCCTGGAGGCGCTCCTGGAGCGCCTGGGCCTGCCCACGGCCGCCGCGCCCGAAGAAACGGCCCGCGCCCTGAAGGCCCTCCGCCTGGACAAGAAGCGCCGGGGCGGCGTGGTGCACGCGGTGATGCTGGAGGGCCTGGGGCGGGGTATCCGCGTGCCCCTGGAACTGGACGCCCTGGCGCGCCTGCTGGCCGGGGGGCGCCCGTGATCCGCGTGGCGCCGGGGGGCCTGCGCGGGTGCCTGCGGGCGCCCGCCTCCAAGAGCCACGCCCAGCGCCTGCTCCTGGCGGCGGCGCTGGCGCCCGGGGAAAGCCTGATCCGGGGCCTCGGGGGCTCCGGGGACGTGCGCGCCTGCCTGGGCGTGCTGCGCGCCCTGGGAGCCGAGGTGGAGGAAGCGGGCGAGGCGGGGGACCAGGTGCGCGTGCGGGGCGGGCTTCCCGTCGGCACGGGCCCGCTGGACTGCGGCGAGTCGGGCTTCTGCCTGCGGGCCTGCGCCGCCCTGGCGGCCCTGGGGGGCGGCCCCTGGACGCTGCTCGGCCGGGGCACCCTGGCGGGCCGCTCCGCGGAGATGGTGCTGGCGCCCTTGAGGGCCCTGGGGGCCCGGGCGGAGGCGCCGGATGGGCGGCCGCCGCTGACGGTGCAGGGGCCCCTGGAGGGCGGGCGCGCCGTGGTCGACGGCGCCGCCAGGAGCCCGGGCCTGGGCGGCTTGGCGGTGGCCCTGCCCCCGGGGCGGGGGGAGAGCGTGCTGGAGGTGCGGGGGCTCCGCAGTGCGCCCTACGTGCGCATGACCCTCGAGGTCGCGTCGGCCTTCGGCCTCCGCGTGGAAGCCTCCTCCGCCCTGGACGCCTTCCGCGTTCCCGGCGGCCAGGTGCCCCGGGCCGGGGTCCACGACGTGGAGGGCGACTGGTCCGGCGCGGCCTTCCTGCTGGTGGCGGGCGCCCTGGCGGGGGAGCTGCGCCTGGAGGGGCTGCGGCCGGATTCGACCCAGGCGGACCGGGCCATCCTGGAGGCCCTGCGCGCCGCGGGCGCCGCGCCCGTCTGGGAGGCGGGGGCCCTGCGCGTGGCCGAGGCGCCCCTCCACGCCTTCTCCTTCGACGCCACGGACTGCCCGGACCTCTTTCCGCCCCTCGCGGCCCTGGCCTGCCATGCCCGCGGCACCAGCCGCATCGCCGGGGCCGGGCGCCTCCGGGGCAAGGAGAGCGACCGCGCGGCCACGCTCCTGTCGGAGCTGGGCGCCCTGGGGGCCCGGTTGGCGCGGAAGGGCGACGTCCTCGAGGTCACGGGAGGCCCCCTGGCGGGCGGCTCCGTGCGGTCCCACGGGGACCACCGCATCGCCATGGCCTGCGCCGTGGCGGCCCTGCGCGCCCGCGCGGAGGTCGAGATCGCGGACGCGGGCTGCGTGGCCAAGTCCTACCCGGCCTTTTTCGACGACCTGGCCCAGCTCAAGGGGGAGCGATGAACAGCTTTGGACGCCTCTTTCGCCTGTCCATCCTGGGCGAATCCCACGGGCCCGTCGTGGGCGTCCTGGTGGACGGATGCCCGCCGGGGATGGCCCTCCAGGAGGCGGACTTCGAGGGCGACCTGGCCCGGCGGCGGGGCGGGAGCGCGCCGGGCACCACCCCGCGGCGGGAGGCGGACCTTCCCGAACTCCGCTCCGGCGTGTACCAGGGGCGCACCACCGGGGCGCCGATCCTGATCCTCTTCGCGAACGGGAACGTGGACTCCAGCGCCTACGACGCCACCCGCCGCACGCCGCGGCCCGGCCACGCGGACTTCGTGGCGCTCAAGCGCTCGAAGGGCTTCGGGGACCTGCGGGGCGGCGGCCCCTTCTCCGGGCGCCTCACGGCTGGCCTGGTGGCGGCGGGCGTGATCGCCAAGAAGCTCCTGGCGCCCACCTTGGTCGAGGCGCGCCTCCTGGCGGCTGGCGGCCGGGGGGGCGTGGAGGCGGCCGTGGCGGGGGGGGGTGGGGGGGGGGGCGCCGTGGGCGGCCT
>CAXYVC010000168.1:0-4055 GCA_964292295.1 uncultured bacterium | reverse complement strand
GCGTGATCACGGGGCCGCCCTACGAGGCTTCCCGGGACGGGGAGTTCGCGCGGCTGGTGGAGGTTCCGGGCGCCCGCAAGGTCATCTGCGGCGGAACCACGAGCAACATCATCGCCCGGGAGCTGCGGCGGGACGTGGCGATGGATCTGTCCAGCCACGACCGGGACGTGCCGGTCTGCTCCTACATGGCGGGCGTGGAGCTGGTGACGGAGGGCTGCCTGACCCTTGGGCGGCTCGCGGAGTACCTCGAGGCGGGCGGGGGACCGCCCGGGCGCACCAACGCGGCCACGCGCCTGATGGAGCTCCTGTTGGACAGTGACATCATCGACTTCCAGGTGGGCACCCGGGTCAACGAGGCCCACCAGGACCCCAGTCTTCCCGTGGAGCTGGACATCCGCCGCAACGTCATCAAGCGCCTGGCCGGACTCCTGGAAGAGCGCTACCTGAAGAAGACGCACATCACCTACTTCTGACGCGAGGACGCCATGCCTGCCGACGCATCGAAGCCCCTGACCGTCACCGTCTGCACGGGGACCACCTGCTCCCTGATGGACGGGGCCGCGCTGCTCGATCTCGAGGCGCAGCTCCCCCCCTCCCTTCAGGGGCGGGTCCGGGTGCGGGGTGCGCGCTGCCTGGAGCAGTGCCACCGGGACCATGCGTCGGAGGCCCCCTTCGTCCTGGTGGAGGGCACGTGCATGGGGCGGGCCACCATACCGGGCGTGATTGCCCGCCTTGAAGCGCTCCTCGCGGAGCGGGAGTGAATCCGATGTACCGTGACAGCCAGGCGCGCCGTGTGCGCCGCGAGATGATGGTCCGTTTTGCCCGCCTTCATGCGGAAGGGGTGCTGGAGGCCGGGCTGGACCGCATCCCCGTGGAGATGGTCCCCCGGGACGGGGAGCGCCAGCCGCTCCGCTGCTGTCCCCATGCCGAGCGCGCCATCCTGCGGCAGCGCCTCCAGGCGCTGATGGGCTGCAGCCCCGACGAGGGTTCCGACGACGTGCGCCCCCTCTCCGCGGTGCTCCAGGCCGCGCGCGCGCGCCGGGCACGGGATCCCCGGACCCTGGCCATCCTGCAGGACGCCTGCAGCGCCTGCCAGAAGAGCAGCTACTTTGTCACTGACGCCTGCCGGGGCTGCATGGCCCAGCCCTGCGCCGTGAACTGCCCGAAGGAGGCCATCCACCGCATCAACGGGCGGGCCGTGATCGACCCCGACCGCTGCGTGAACTGCGGACGCTGCCTGGAACTGTGCGCCTTCCGCGCCATCGTCCCCCGCCAGGTGCCCTGCGAGGAGTCCTGCCCGGTGGATGCCATCCGGCGGGGGGAGAACGGCCGCCAGGAGCTGGACCACGCGCGCTGCATCCACTGCGGGCGCTGCATGAGCGCCTGCCCCTTCGGGGCGGTGGTGGAGGTCTCCGAATACCTGGAGGTGTTGGATCTCCTGCGGGCGGGGGGCGAGGTGGTGGCCCTGCCGGCGCCGGCGCTGTACGCCCAGTTCCAGGCCGCGCCGGAGCAGGTGACGGGAGCCCTGCGCGCCCTGGGCTTCACCCGCGTGGTGGAGGTGGCCGCCGGGGCCGACCTCACCGCGGCGCGGGAGGCCGAGGAGCTGGTGGAGCGGCTGGAGGGCGGCGCGCCCTTCATGACCACCTCCTGCTGCCCGGCCTACGTGGGGCTCGCCACCGAGCACCTGACGGCCCTCGCCCCCCGGGTCTCCCACACGCCGTCGCCCATGCGCCTGGCGGCGGAGCTGGCCGCCCAGCGCTTCCCCGGAGCGCGCCGGGTCTTCATCGGCCCCTGCGTGGCCAAGCGGGACGAGGCCATGAAGGATGCCCTGGTGGACCACGTGCTGAGCATCGAGGAAATTTCCGCGGCCTGGGTGGCCGCCGGCATCGACGTGGCCGCGGCGCAGCCCTCCGTGCCCGACGTGGCGGGCTCGGGCCACGGCCGAGGATTCGCCGCGGGCGGGGGCGTCCGGGATGCGGTGCTGGCCCGCCTGGGCACCCGGGAGGGCCTGGAGGTCGAGACCGTCGCGGGTTTCGGGCGGGAGGGCATGAAGACCCTGCGCCTCTACGGGGTGGGCAAGGGCAAGGCGCGCTTCCTGGAGTGCATGGCCTGCGAGGGGGGCTGCATCGGCGGCCCGGATACCCTGGCCCCGCTGCGGGTTGCGGAGCGCAAGCTCGCCGCCCTCCGGGCGGAGGGGCCGGAGGGCTGAGCTCCGGTAGGCACAACAGCCTTGAGCTCCGGGCCTTCCGGCGCTACGATGATGGGTTGAATTCGGCCTTGATCTGGACGGTTCAAAGGAGGGCCCTGCATCCCGGCCCGCCCTTTCGCCCGACGGATTGACCGGGTGGGACGACCGCCCTGCCGGGCCATTCAAGGGAAAACATGGATCTCCAGAAGCTGCACGGCCCCATCGAAGCCCAGCTCGCCCTCCTGGGCTTCGAGCTGGTGTGCCTGGAATCCGTCCGGGAGGGGCGGGACCTGATGCTGCGCCTCTACATCGACCACCTGGACCAGGCCCGGGGCGGCATCACGCTGGACGACTGCGTGGCGGCCAACGACGGCCTGGTGGCCTGGCTGGACGTGGCCTTCCCGAGCCTCCGCGAGGAGGTCGGCCTGGAGATCTCCAGCCCCGGCCTGGAGCGCCCCCTGGTGAAGCCCGCGCACTTCCGCCGCTTCGCGGGGCGCCTCTGCCGGATCCAGGCCCTCGCGCCCCAGAACGGGCAGCGCCGCTTCAAGGGCTGGATCGTGGAGGGCCGGGAAGAGGCCGTGGTGCTGGAGGAGGACGGCGTCCTCAAGACCGTGCCCTACGACAACATCCAGAAGGCGCGCCTGGCGCCCTTCGAGGAGAGCAAGGCCCCGAAACCGAAGCACGCGATTCCGCCCGCGGACGCGGCACAGACAGCCGGCGTAGAGACAAGCGCCGGCGAGGAGGCATGACGATGGCGCTCGTATCCGCAAGTTTCTTCGACAGTGTGCAGATGATCGCCGCCGAGAAGGGCATCGCCGACGAGGAGGTGTTCAAGGCGGTGGAGGAGGCCCTGGCCAAGGCCGCCGAGAAATACTTCCAGTCCAACGAGGGCTTCTACGGCAACTTCCAGGCCCAGCTCGACCGCGAGACCGGCGAGTTCCACGTCTACGCCCTGAAGCAGGTGGTGCCCGAGGTGGAGGAGGAGGACCTGGAGATCAGCCTCGAGGAGGCCCAGGGGCTGAACCCCGACGCCGCCGAGGGCGACACGCTCTGGCTGCCCCAGGACACCAGCCAGCTGGGCCGCATCGCCGCCCAGGCCGCGAAGCAGGTGCTGGTGCAGAAGGTGCGCGAGGCCGAGCGCGACCGCATCTACAACGAGTTCTTCGCCCGGGTGGGCGAGGTGGTCGTGGGCGAGGTGAAGCGCTTCGAGAAGAGCGCCATCATCCTCGAGGTGGACCGGGTCGAGGCCATGCTGCGCCGTTCCGAGGCGCTGCGCGGCGACCGTTTCGACAAGGGCCAGCGCATCAAGGTGGTCATCACCGACGTGGACCGCAGCGCCAAGGACCCCCAGGTGCGCGTGAGCCGCACGGATCCGCGCCTGCTGGTCAAGCTCTTCGACCAGGAGGTGCCCGAGATCCACGACGGCACCGTGGTGATCAAGAGCTGCGTGCGCGAGGCCGGCGACCGCGCCAAGGTGGCGGTCTACAGCCTGGACCCGGACGTGGATCCCGTGGGCGCCTGCGTGGGCCTGAAGGGCAGCCGCGTGCAGGCCATCATCCGCGAGCTGAAGAACGAGAAGATCGACATCGTCCGCTACGACGAGGACGCGAACCGCTTCATCGCCAACGCCCTGAACCCCGCCAAGGCCATCCGCGTCACGGTGACGGACCCGGAGAGCCACCGGGTGGAGGTGGTGGTGGACGACGAGCAGCTCTCCATCGCCATCGGCAAGCGCGGCCAGAACGTGCGTCTGGCCGCCAAGCTCACGGGCTGGAACATCGACGTGCGCAGCGAAATGGACAAGCGCCGGGAGGTCGAGGCCGCCATGGGTCTGGCCCTTCCCGAGGCGCCGGCGGGTGTGGGCGAA
>CAXYVC010000167.1:0-4080 GCA_964292295.1 uncultured bacterium | reverse complement strand
CGATGGCGCGCAACCCGATTTACGGTCTTGGACAAGCCCGGAGCGGCAGGGGGCGGCGCGACCGGGCTATGGGCAAATCGAACCTGGCCGGTCGCCTTGGAGGGACCTGATCGGCTGACTGGGGGTGGGCATAGTCACTGATGTCCTTGTAGAAACCGGGCCGGAGTCAGCGTCAATCATTCCGAGGCAGGCCCCTGGCCACCGATCGAACCTCGACAGGTCAGGGCAGGACTGACTGGGCGTTGTGGGGAAGATAATCATGGCGCGGGTGGCGGCGGTGCGCGGGCGGTGGAGCGGGCGGTGGGTGCCAGGGGGATCCGCCGAAGCTCGCCTCCGCACACCGGACAGGTGCGGGCGATCCGCTCCCATTGCTCGAGCTTGGCCCTGGCCTTCTTGGGCCGACGATAGCTTCCGGCGAAGGTCTTGGCCCGCTCCAGCAGGCCACCTGGACGGACCGACCCGTATAGGCCTGCGTGTCGGATCTTGTGGAAGCCCGGGGGGAGGACATGCTGAATCAGTCGACGCAGGAATTCCACGGGGTGGATGGTGGCGGTCCGGCCGTGCTTGGTTCCGAACGTGACTTGCTCGCGGGTGGAGGCCTGGATGCGGGAGTTGGAGATGCCGACCCGATGCGTATATCTTCCGAGGTATTCAACGACGTAGGCCGAGCGTCGGAAGGGCTTCTTGGCGTAGACGATCCAACTCTTCTGCGACAGCGGGGCCATGAGGGCGCCGTAGGCGCCATCCGTGAAGGCCGGGAAGGCGCCCCGAGCACGAAGGAACCCGAGTTCGTGGAGCATCTTGGCCCGGAATACGACGCCCATCACGTCCAGCGGGAAAAGGTAGTCGTGCCGGGTATGTGTGAAACCGCTACCGTCCAGCGCCAGCCCCCCGGCCGTGACCAGCACATGAAGGTGGACATGGAATCCCAGTTCTCGGGTCCAGGTGTGCAACACCATCGTCAGGCCCAGGGTGGCCTTCAGGCGGGTTCGCCCCAATTCCAGGAGGGTGGCGGCCACGGCCCGAAAGAACGCTCCGTAGACCTCGACGGGGTGCCACGAGGCCAGGGGGCGTAGTTCCGAGGGGAGCGTGAACACGCCGTGGAAGTGGCCGAGGTCCAGGAGTCGTTCGGCACGGGCCGCGATCCAGCGTTCCTGGGCCAGGGCCTGACATTTCATGCAGTGCCGGTTCCGGCAGGAATTGTAGGCATTCCGCCGAAAGTCCCCATGCTCACAGACCTCCTCATGGCCACCGAGCTTGGCGGTGCGACATAGGCCGATGGCGGTGAGCATGCGCCGCTGCTCGCGACTCAGACAGGCCTGGGACTCCAGTGCGGGGCGATGCTCACGAACAATGTCGGCAATGTCGAACTTGGGCCTGGCGTAGGCCACGGCCTCAATCCGGCAGATCCTCCAGCGGACTGCGCACGGCCGCGATCTGGCTGGGAGCGACCTGGGTATAGATCTGCGTGGACTTGATGCTGCCGTGACCGAGGACCACCTGGATCTTGCGCAGGTCGGTGCCCGCCTCCAGCAGGTGGGTGGCAAAGGCGTGTCGGAGCAGATGCGGGTTCACGATCTTGCCGATGCCCGAGGCCGCCGAGGCGCACAGCAGGGCCCTCCGGGCGGTTTCCAGGCAGATGGGTTTGCCCGCCATGGACGTGAACAGCCAGGGCTTCGTCGGCTGCGCATGCCTGTAGTAGGCCCGAAGCAGGCCGTAGAGCTTCGTGTCCATGGGCACCATCCGGTCCTTCCCGCCCTTGCCGTTGCGGACGTGGATCACCTTCTGCATGACGTCGATGTCCCGGGTCTCGAGCAGGCTGGCCTCCCGGATGCGCAAGCCCGTGGCGTAGATCAGGGTAAAGAACATGCGGTACTTGGCACTGGTGAAGCCGTCCAGGAGGCGGGCGATCTCCGCCTTGACCAGGATCGAGGGCAGCGGCGCCTTGGCATGGGGGAGGGTGATCCAGGCCACCTTCTCCGGCTGCCCCAGGGTGCGGGCGTAGAGGAACTTCAGGGCCGCGTAGTGGAGCCCCAACCGGGAGGGTCCAATGGCCTGCTGCCGGAGGACATCCACCCATCGCCGCACAGCCTCCTGGCTGGCCTCGCCAAGGTCATGGCCCAGGAACTCCTCGAACCGCCGCGCAGAGGCGACGTATTGCTGGATGGTCTTATGGGCGCGGTTCGCCATTTCCAGATCGCCCGCGAACCGGGACAGAGATACACTGACTGCCATTGCAGTTCCTCCTTGAATGTGGGGCAGGTGCTAGTAACACCGCCATATTCAAGGAGACTGCAAGCAGCCGATTCAGCAAGCCTTATCGGGTGATCGGGCTGGACGGGCGCTGGTCACCCCTGCCGCGTAAGCGGCTTCGTCCAAGCCGGATAGGGAAGCGGATTCACCGCTTCAGGTCTTCAGGGATGAGGGGAGCCTGCCGCAACGCACGTCGCACCAACGCCTCTAATACTGGCCCTTGGGATGCAGAGGCACGAGCTGCGCCTGCCTTACGAAGGCGATTCACCTCTTCGTCCAGCAAGTTCAAGAGGTCGGGTGTCACCCGGCAGGTCAACTGAACCTTCCCTACTGGAGGCCGCCCCTTTTTCGCTTTACTAGAAGTGGGAAGAGGACGAGCCTCCATTTCCTTCGCACCAATCCCTATCGCACCAAGAACACTACCAGCACTAGCTTTTTGATTTGTTGAAGTCATAATTTCATTCTCCCACAAAAATAAAAAGTTATAACAACTTGAGATCAAGCAAACGCTCGAAAACATTCCTGAACTCGTGGGCCGTGGCCCCCCCCATCGCCAGCAGAGTCTTGCCATAGCGATAGGAATCTTCCACGGGTTGCCGCAACCCAAGCTCACCTAGGTAGTGAAATTGAGTTTTCGCACCCGACAAAGCCTCCTGGGTGGCATGGCTCCATCTGGTTCCTCGAGCAAAGTTGAGAACCACTCCGACTTCTAGATTCGGATTTCCGCACTGGCGTATTTCCTGGACGCGTTCCAAGGCGCGACCAAAGGCCGCTAAATCCGCATCCCCAGATTTGACGGGAATGATGGTGAGACGGGAGAGGCTCATCCCAAGCAGAGAGCGTTTATGGTGCCCTGGGGGACAATCAACTACCACCACATCCTTCGATGTGAACTTGGATGCGATCTGCTCGGCAACCTCCTCTGCCTCCATGTCCTCCCCAAAAGCCGTACACGGATGCCCTACCCGGGATGCCCAGCGGGCGGCATCAGCCTGGGGATCGAGATCGATCAAAGGAACTTCCAAGCAGGCGGCAATGTTCACGGCCAGAGTCGTCTTGCCTTGGCCTCCTTTGTCAGACCATGTAGATATGATCACATCGAGCCTCCATGCAACCATAAAAACAAGACATCATGCTTTTGTAAAGTTATAAAATCAAATCCAAGTAATCCCACCAGCAGAGATCTGCAATCCAACCCAGCCAAGGGAGGACGCTAAACTGTCTTCAGCTAGCCGGAAGGTAGGGCAACGCAGGGATGCGACCTGAGCGCCGAGCTGGGGCCGAAGCAGACGCTTCCGGGGCCGGGCAACCGGCCCCGTTCTTTGTGATGCTTTGGCCTCTATGCGCCAAATCCCGGAGGGTGAGGCCCGGAAGGGCCTAGGGAGGCCGCGCCTCCCTGCTTCAGGACAACACTTGAGATCACAATCTGTGATCTCAAGTCCCCCCACACGGCTCACCCTCGCCCGAACCGCGCCAGGCCAAAAACGGGCCTGTCACGCCCCGGGCTACGAGGGTGCCCGTGGAAGATGCCAACCCACCCCTACGTCTAAAGACCGGTCCCAACATAGCGCCTCGCTTCGGTCGGCTGGAAGGACCCCAACCCCCCCGGGGGGGCCGGGCGGCGGGGGCGGCGGGGGACCGTCAAAGGGAAAGCGGGGGGCAAGGGGGGCGGCGGCCCCGTGTGGGCGTTCCAGGGTGCTGCCGGCGGAGGATGTCCGCCGCGGGGCATGCGGCGCCCCCCACCAGGGCTGCGGCGCGCGGCCATAGGGTGGGGGGGCCGGGCGGGGCGCCGCGCGCGATCCTCTCGGCGGCGGTGGCTGCGTGGTG
>CAXYVC010000166.1:0-4129 GCA_964292295.1 uncultured bacterium | reverse complement strand
GGCCCCCGGGGGGTTGCCCGGGCGCACGATGGCCGGCACGCAGGCGGCCGGGGGCAGCACCAGGGTGAGGGGCCCGGGCCAGAAGCGCGCCGCCAGGGCCTCCGCCTCCGCGGGCCAGGCGGTCACCAGCTCCCGGGCCGCCGCCGCGTCCGCCACGTGCAGGATCAGCGGGTTGTTCGCGGGGCGCCCCTTGGCCTCGTAGATGCGCGCCACCGCTTCCGGGTTGAGCCCGTCCGCCCCCAGGCCGTACACGGTCTCCGTGGGAAAGGCCACGAGCCCGCCCGCACGCAGGCAGGCGGCGGCCTCCCGGATAGCGGGCGCGTCGGGACCGGCGGCCGGCAGCAGGCGGGTCAACGGGAGGCCCCCTCCGGCGCCGGCTGGAGGCTGCGCAGGGCGAGGCTCCGCTCGTCGGTGAGGTTCAGGGACCAGGCCACGCGGAAGCTGGATCGCCCCGTGCGCTCCAGCCGCGGCGTGCCCAGCTCCTTCAGCGGGGCGTCCCAGCTCCGCAGGTAGAGGCGCTGGGCCTCGCCCAGGCGCTCCTCCCGGGCCACGAGGTAGAGGCGCGCGTCCCCCACCAGGCTGCGGTTCGCCACCACCTCCAGGCGCAGGGCGTCCTCGGGGAAGGCGACGGAGACCAGGGTGTGGTCCCGCTTCGTGAAGAGCACCCAGGCGATGAGGAGCAGCACCAGCAGGACGCCCTGCAGCAGGAGCGCCCAGCGGAGGGCCCGCCCGAAGCGCGAACGCTGCGGGGCTTCCGGCTTCCGCATCGGAGTCTCGTCCATGTCCCCCTCCCCCGCGCTCACGGGCGCGCCTCCGCCCACGGCCGCGGCACGCGGCCGCCCCGCAGCACCGTCTCCACGGCGCCCCGGTCGCTGTAGGGGTGCTTCACGTGCATCACGTCCTGGTAGGGCTCGTGGCCCTTGCCCGCCAGCAGCAGCAGGTCCCCGGGCCGGCAGTCGGCCAGGGCGGCCTCCACGGCCAGCGCCCGGTCGGCGATGCGGTGGTAGCGCGCGGGATCGTGCAGGATCTCCGCCGGAATGCCCTCTGCGGCGTCGTCCAGCATGCGCTCCGGATCCTCCGTGCGGGTGTTGTCGGAGGTATGCCACAGCACGTCCGCCCCCGCCGCCACCGCAGCCGCCATGAGGGGCGGCTTGGAGCGGTCCCCATCGCCGCCGCAGCCGAAGAGCACATGCAGGCGCCCGCCCTGCGGCAACAGGTCCTTGCCCGCGGCCAGCAGCTTCTCCAGGGCGTCCGGCGTGTGGGCGTAGTCCACCATCACGCCGAAGGGCTGGCCGCAGTCCACGCGATCCAGGCGCCCCGGCGCGCCCTTCAGGCCCGCCACGGCGGGCATCAGCTCCGCCAGGTCGAAGCCCGCCTCGGCGCAGGCGGCCAGGGCCGCCAGCAGGTTGTAGGCATTGAAGCGCCCCAGCAGCGGACTCTCCACGTCGTGGCCGCCCGCGGGCGTCTCCAGGCGGAAGCGCGTGCCGGTGGGGCTGAGCCGCAGTTCCGTCGCCCGGTAGTCCGCGGGCAGGTCCAGGGCGTAGCTCCGGAGCCCCCGCTCCTGGAGGAGGCGGCGGCCGTAGGGGTCATCGGCGTTGGCGAGCCCCCGGTCGCACTGGTCGAAGAGGCGCGCCTTGGCCTGGAAGTAGGCCTCCAGGGTCCCGTGGTAGTCCAGGTGGTCCTGGGTGAGGTTCGTGAAGAGCCCCACGCGGAAGCGCGCTCCGTGCACCCGGGCCATGCAGAGGGCGTGGCTGCTCACCTCCACCGCCGCGGACGCGTCGCCCGCATCCAGCGCCCGGCGCAGCCAGCGGTAGAAGACGGGGCTCTCGGGACTGGTGCGCACCGCCTCCTGCTCCTGCGCGCCCGCGGCCAGAAGCACGGTGCCGATGAGGCCGCAGCCCCGGCCGGCACCCTGCAGGAGCTGGCGCACCAGCATCGTGGTGGTGGTCTTGCCGTTGGTGCCCGTCACGGCGATCACGGGCAGGCGCTCCTCGGGGGCGCCGTACAGGCGCCGCGCCAGCGCCGCCATGGCCTCCCGGGGATCGCCGAGGAGGCGCCCGCAGGCCACGCCCTCCGGCAGGGGCAGGGGCTCCGTTCCCAGCACCAGGGTGGCGCCCTGGGCCAGGGCCTTGGGGATGAAGGCCGCGCCGTCCGCCTCGGCGCCCTTCAGCGCCACGAAGGCCCAGCCGGGCCCCACTTCGCGGCTGTCGCAGGCCAGGTCGCGCACCTCGGCATCGCCGGAACCGGCAGCCAGCTCCGCGGGCAGCCCGCGCAGGAGTTCACAGACCTTCATGGTTCCCCCATCAGCACGCGCACCGTGTCCCCCGGCGCGAGGGCCTGGCCGGGCGCGGGGCTCTGCCCCTTCACGCGCAGGGCCTGCTCGCCCCGGGGCGCCGCGCCCTCCACCCGCGGCCGCCCGCCCGCGAGCACCACCCGGTGGATGGCGCTCCGGAGGTCCAGCCCCCGCAGCTCGGGGACCAGCCCCACCTGGACGTGCACCACCGCCTCGTCGTTGCGGCTGGTGGGCCAGTCCCGCAGCGACAGGCGCAGGTCCGGGTTGTTCTCGCGCCCCAGGGTGGTGCTGCGGTAGCGCAGGATCGCGTCGCCGATCTTCTTGAACATGGGCGCCGCCACGTCGCCGCCGGTGGCGCCGCCGCCGGGCTCGTCGAACATGAAGAGCATGCCGTACTGGGGCTTGTCCGCCGGGAAGAAGCCCATGAAGGAGGCGTAGTGGTGCCGGGCGTCGTAGCCGTACTGGTATTTCCGCGCGGTGCCCGTCTTGCCGAAGGCCTCCACGCCGCCCTCGAGCTGGGCGCGCTTCGCGGTGCCCTGGGTGATGACCCCCTTGAGCACCTCCCGCATCATGGCACTGGTCTCCTCGCTGATGACGCGCGCCTGGCGCACCCGGGGCTTGAAGTCCTGGAGCAGCACGCCCTGATCGTTGAAGACCTTCTGCACGAGGTAGGGCTGGAGCAGCTTGCCCCCGTTGGCGATGGCACAGCCGGCCATGAGGATCTGGAGGGGCGAGACGCTGAGGCCGTAGCCGTAGGAGAGGGTGGGCTGGGTGGTGCCGCTCCAGCGGTCAGGGCTCGGCAGGTGGCCGGCGGTCTCGCCGGGGAAGCCCAGCCCCGTGGCCTCGCCGAATCCGAACTTGCGCAGGTAGGCGTGGTGCACCGCCGGATCCAGCCGCATCCCGATCTTGGCGGAGCCGATGTTCGAGCTCTGCCAGAGCACCTCCTCGAAGCTGAGGCTGCCGTGACGGTGGGTGTCGGTGATCGTCAGCTTGCCGCCGAAGGCCCAGCGCCCGTTCTCGCAGTAGATGGCCTCGCCCAGGTGCACCTTGCGCTCCTCCAGGGCGATGGCCGCCGTGAAGATCTTCATGGTGCTGCCGGGCTCGTAGGCGTCCTCCAGCGGGTGCACCTTGCGCGCGGCCTTCTGGCGCTCCAGCTCCTGGCGGTATTCCTCCTTCTCGGCGGCGCTCCACTCGCTCTCGGAGCGGTTCCGGAACTTCTTCGGGAGCATGTGGTTCGGATCGAAGGTGGGGGTGCCCGCCATGGCCAGGATCTCGCCGGTGCTCGGGTCCACCACCACCGCGTAGGCGGTGAGGGGGTGGTACTGCTGAACCGCCTCCTCCAGGGTCTGCTCCACGATGTGCTGGATGGTGGCGTCCAGGGTGAGCTGGAGGGTGCTGCCGTTCACGGGCAGGCGGGAGTAGTTCATGCGGGGGCCCAGGAGGCGTCCCCGGGCGTCCCGGGGGGCGATCACCTCGCCCTGCTTCCCCCGCAGCTGGGCGTCGAAGGCGCGCTCGATGCCCAGCTGGCCCTCGCCGTCGATGTTGGTGAAGCCGAGGATCTGGCAGCCCAGGCTGCCCCGGGGGTAGTAGCGGCGGCTCTCGGGCATGAAGCCGAGGCCGTCGAGCTTCAGGGCCTTCACGGCCTCCACCCGGGTGGACGAGAGCTGGCGCTCGATCCAGACGAAGGTCTTCTTCCGCAACAGCAGCTCCAGCACCCGGGCCCTGGGCATCTCAAGCACCGGCGCCAGGCGGGCCGCCACCGCCTCGGCGGCCTTGCGGTCGGGCTCGCCCCCGTGGCGCTCCTCCCCCCCGGCCCCCCGGTACTGGGGGTAGAAG
>CAXYVC010000165.1:0-4249 GCA_964292295.1 uncultured bacterium | reverse complement strand
CTCCCCAAGGGTGCCAAGGTCGAGATCGAGCTCGTCGCCGAAGTCTGACCCTCCGAATGGCTCCCTGGGCCGCCCGCGATCGCCGCCCTCCCCAAGGGCGCCAAGGTCGAGGTCGAGCTCGTCGCCGAGGTCTGACCCTCCGAATGGCTCCAGCCACGCGGCTTCCCTCGCGGGAAGCCGCGTCGTTTCGTACCCCGCCCAGGGACCTCAGCCCCAGGCGGCGCGCAGTTCCTCGGCTTCGGGGTTGCCGGGGGCGAGGCGCAGCACCTCCGCCAGGTCCTCCCGCGCCGGGCGGCGCTGCCCGCGGCGCTGGCGCAGCAGGGCGCGCTTCAGGAAGCCCCAGGTGCTGCCCGGTTCCCGCGCGATGATCTCGGCGTACTGGGCCTCGGCGTCATCCAGGTGCCCTTCGGCCTCCAGGGCCTCGCCGCAGAGCAGGTTGGTCACGGCGCAGTAGCCGAGCCAGGCCTTCTGGGCCGCGAAGTCCTCCGGGCCGTAGGCGGCACGGCGCTTGGCCTTCTCGCCCTCCGCCTCCAGGCGGCGCAGGGCGCGCTCCGTGTGGGCGTCCACCCGCGCGAAGACCTCCGCATCCCCCGCGGCGCGGAAGTAGTCGGGGCTCACCTGCCCCTGGGCCCGCAGGCGCGCCCACACCTGGGTGCCCGGGTAGACCGCGAGCGGGCTCACCTGCACATCCTGGGGGTGGGTCTCGCGGATGAAGCGCACGCTGGCCTCCACGTCCTCCGCGGTCTCGCCGGGGATGCCCGTGATGAGGTAGATGCCCACGCCGAGGCCCACCTTGCGGGCGCAGGCGATGGCCTGGCGGGCGCGCGCCACGTCGACCCCCTTGTCCAGGGCCTTCAGCACCGCGGGGCTGGCGTGCTCCACCCCGAACTGGATGAACTCGCACCCGGCGCGCTTCATGGCCACCAGGCGCTCCTCGTCCACCAGGTTCACGCGGCTCTGGCAGTTCCATAAGGGGTGCAGGCCGCTTTCCGCGATGCGCCCCATGAGCTCAAGGATGCGGCCCTTGCGGGCGGTGAAGGTATCGTCCCGGAAGCTGAAGTAGGTGAGGCCGTAGCGAGCGCGCAGCAGCTCCAGCTCGGCCATGACGGTGGCGGGGCTGCGGAAGCGCATGGCGCTGCCCCAGTACTCGGGCGTGTTGCAGAAGCTGCAGGTGGCGGGACATCCCCGACTGGTGCTCAGGAAGGAGAGCTGGGTGGGGTCCTCCTGGAAGTCCGCCTCCAGGTGCTCCGCCGGAAGGCCTAAGGCGTCCAGGTCCGCCACCGGCGGGCGGCTGGCCGTCTCTCCCTCGGGAAGAATCAGGCCCGGCACCCGCCAGTCCCGGCCCTCCGCGAGGGCCTGCACCAGCTCCCGCAGGGTGGCTTCCCCTTCCCCCTTCACGATGGCGTCCAGGGCCGGGATGTCCTCGAAGACCTCCCGCGCCAGGTGGGTGGGGTGCGGGCCGCCCGCCAGCAGCAGCGCCCGCGGGCAGGCCTCCCGCGCCAGGGCGAGCAGCTCGCCGCTGCGCTGGCGGTTGAACGTGAACATGGAGACGCCCACCACGCTCGGGTCCTGGGCGCGCAGGTAGGCCAGGATCTCCCTGCGGCCCTTGCCGCTCAGGTTCGCCAGGCGGCAGGGGAGGCCCGCGCCCTTGAGCGCCGCCTGCAGGTAGCCCAGGCCGATGGGGAGGAAGCGCATCCACGCGTCCCCGAAGCCGCTGCGGGGGGCGCTGTACAGAAGGAGGGTGCGCGGGCGTTCCACGCCTTCAGGGTACCAGGGGCTTGAGGACGGCCCGGAGCGGACGCGGGGCTGCTAAGTTATTCAATGCACGGTCCGGAAATTTTTTGCCGTTCCGCCACCGTCCGGGATCGGGGCCCGTTTCCCCCGGGGAGAACCGACATGGCGCACCACTGTCGGCGGGGCCTCTGGGCCCTGCTCTTGGCCCTGCTAGCGATCCTGCCCCTGGGAGCGGCCCTTCCGGGGCAGACTCCCGCCCGGCCCGGCCGCAGCGTCCGCCTGGCGGCGGGAACCCTGCACACGCTATTCCTGAATGGGAACGGCTCGGTCCTGGCCTGGGGCTCCAACGACTACGGCCAGTGCACCGTCCCCGAGGGGGCCCGCCAGGGCGTGGTGGCCGTGGCCGCCGGCAGCGCCCATTCCCTGGCCCTGAAGACGGACGGCACCGTCCTCGCCTGGGGGTACCCCGCCGACAATCGGTGCGCCGTGCCCGCAGACCTGGGGCCATGCGTCGCCATTGCCGCGGGCATGTACCACAGCATGGCATTGAAAGCCGACGGCACCGTCGCCACCTGGGGAGGCAGCATCCCCCTGCCCCCAGACCTGCAGGGCGTCGTCGCCATCGCCGCGGGCATGCTCCACAACGTGGCCCTCAAGGCGGACGGCACCGTTGTGGCCTGGGGCACCAACGCCGACGGCCAGTGCACCGTGCCCGCGGGCCTGGGGCCATGCGTCGCCATTGCCGCAGGGTCCTACCACACCGTGGCCCTGAAGGCCGACGGCACCGTCGCCGCCTGGGGCAAGAACAATTATGGCCAGCTCACCGTGCCCGCGGGCCTGCAGGGCGTCGTCGCCATTGCCGCGGGGGCCTACCACACCGTGGCCCTGAAGGCCGACGGCACCGTCGTCGCCTGGGGCAGGTACGACAGTGGGCAGTGCACCGTGCCCGAGGGCCTGCAGAACGTCGTCGCCATCGCCGCAGGCATGTACCACACCGGGGCCCTGAAGGCCGACGGCAGCCTCGCCGCCTGGGGCAGGAGCAGCGAGGGCCAGTGCGCCCTGCCCACGGGCCTGCCCGCGGGCACCCTCGCCGTGGCGGCGGGCAGGTACCACATCGGCGCCCTCAAGGCGAACGGAAGCGCCCTCGTCTGGGGGGACAACGGGGGCAGCCTGTGTGCAGTGCCCTCCAGCACCGCGAACCGCGTCCGCGCCCTCACGGCGAGCTATGCGAGCGCGCAGGCCCTCATGGCGGATGGCACCGTCGTCTCCTGGGGAACCAACACCGCCAGCGTTCCCGCGGACCTGCAGAACGTCGTTGCCCTCGGGGCGGGATTCTTCCACTTCCTGGCCCTCAAGGCCGACGGCAGCATCGCGACCTGGGGGGACAACGGCAAGGGGCAGCTCAACGTGCCTGCGGATCTGAAGGACGTCATCGCCTTTGCGGCCGGGAGGAGCCACAGCGTGGCCCTCAAGGCGAACGGCCAGGTCTCCGTTTGGGGGGATGGTTCCTGCAGCCAGCTCAACGTACCCTCAGACCTGCGGGAGGTCATCACCCTCGCAGCAGGGGAATATCACACCCTGGCGCTGAAGGCGGACGGCACCGTCGTCGCTTGGGGGAACAATCCCAGATACCAGTGCAACGTTCCCGCAGACCTGAAGGGCGTCATCGCCATCGCGGCAGGGTCGTCCCACAGCCTGGCCCTGAAGGCGGACGGCACCGTCGTCGCCTGGGGAAGCAACAGCTACGGCCAGTGCAGCGCTCCCACGGGCCTGCGGGACGTCATCGCCATCGCCGCGGCGGACACCTTTAGCGTGGCCCTGAAGGCGGACGGCAGCGTCGTCACCTGGGGAAGCAAGGAATACGGCATGGACCGAGTGCCCCAGCCCACCCTGGCCCTGGTTTCCAGCGCCAACCCCTGCCTGGAAGGGGACGCGCCCAGCCTCACGGCCACGGTGACGGGGGCTTCCGGCCCCCCCTGCACCCTGGCCATCCAGCAGGAAGGCCAGCTCCAGCTCACAGCCCCTAACCAAACAAAGGCCACCTATTATCCGTCCCCCCTGGCCTTCGGCACGCACCGCTACGAGGCGGTCTACACCGGCGACCCCACCCACCTGGACGCCTGCGCCACGCTTGTGCAGTTTGCCCAGAAGACCACCACGACCACGCTGACCCTCGGCTCGAACCCGACCGTCTACGACGCGCCCCTCACCCTCACGGCCACGGTCACGCCGGGCGCCACGGGCACGGCGACCTTCTCGAAGAGTGGCGTCTTGCTGGGCACCGCATCCCTGGATGCCAACGGACAGGCCACCTTCATGGCCCCGAGCCTCGCCGCGGGCACGCACATCCTCCTGGCGACCTATGCGGGAGACAGCCTGCACCTGGGCTCCGCCTCCACCGCCCAGACCCTGACCGTGACCCCGGCCCCGGCCACCCTCACCCTGGGCGGCCTGAACTGGACCTACACGGGCAGCCCCTGCGCCGCCACCGCCACCACCAACCCTGCGGGAGTGA
>CAXYVC010000164.1:0-4321 GCA_964292295.1 uncultured bacterium | reverse complement strand
CGCTGCAGCGTGCCGAGCCAGGGCCCCCCGCCCCGCCCCGCGAGGGCCATGAGGGCGCGACCGCCCAGGGCCAGATCCCGGGCCGAGAGGGGTGGGCGCACCGACGCGAGCGCCTCCAGGCGCGCCACGGCACGCCCGTGTTCCGCCAGCCGAGCCTCCACCTCCGCCCCCTTGCCCACCAGATCCGCCGCCCGGAAGCGGCTCCAGCGGTCCAGACAGAGATTGTCGGCTTCCAGGCGCGCCAGGAAGCGGCGGCAGGCGGCGTCGGACCACGCGGGCTCGGGATGCGCGCCGTGGTGGCGCACCAGGGCGAGCACCGCCTCCCGCAACTGGTTGCTGGCCTTCAGGCGCCTCAGGATGGCCTCGGCGAGAACGAGGCTCCCCGCCTCGTGGCCGTGGAAGTGCACCGCGCCCTGCGCGTCCAGGCCGCGCGCGGCGGGCTTGCCCGTGTCGTGGAGCAGGGCCGCCCAGCGCAGGGCGGGCTCCGCCTCCAGCGCCTCCACCACCGCGAGGCTGTGCTTCCAGACATCGTGGGCGTGGTGGCGGTTCTGGGCGCAGCCCACCATGGGCCGCAGCTCCGGCATCCACAGGTCCATCAGGCCGCTCTCCTGGAGCAGCGCCAGGCCCGCCGCCGGACGGGAACCGCAGAGCAGCTTCGTGAGCTCCACGAGGACGCGCTCCACGGCCACCCTGCGCGCCACCTCCAGGCGCTCGGGGATGGCAGAGCGGGTCGCAGGATCGAGCGTGAAGCCGAGCTGCGCCACGAAGCGGCAGGCCCGCAGGGGCCGCAGGCCATCCTCGGCGAAGCGCAGCAGCGGATCCCCCACGGCCCGGAGCAGCCCCGCCTCCAGATCCCGCCGCCCGCCGAAGGGATCCACCAGGGCCTCCCGCCAGGCGGCGCTCCCCACCGCCCGCGCGGGCAGGGCCAGGGCGTTCACGGTGAAGTCCCGCCGGGCCAGGTCCTCCTCCAGGCTCACCCCGAGGCGCACCGCGCTGGGGTGCCGCCCGTCCAGGTAGGCACCGTCCCCCCGGTACGTGGTCACCTCGAAGGCATCGGGGCCATCCATCACCGTTACCGTGCCGTGCTGGAGTCCCGTGGGGATGCAGCGGAAACCCGCCGCCCTGGCGCGTTCCATGACGGCCTGGGGAAGCAGGGCCGTGGCCAGGTCCCAGTCGCTCCCAGGGCGCCCCAGCAGCAGATCCCGTACCGCGCCGCCCACCAGCACGAGCCCCGAGCCCGGCCCCAGGGCCGCTTCCAGTCGGTGCAGGACCTCCGGCGTGCGCATGGGGCCATTCTAGCCGCCAGGAATCATGGCTTCGGCAGCCGTCTCCGATAGACTCCTACACCAGCACCATCCACGCCCCTGGAAAAAGAAGGAGCCTCCATGCCACGCAATCCCCTTGATTCCATGTCCATCGGGCGCCAGTTCACCCTCATCCTCGCCGTCCAGACCGTGCTCCTGGCCCTGGTGACCGTCTTTTCCTGGTTCGTCCTGGAGGGCCTGGAAGCGCACCTGAACAGCGCGGGCACCGACGTGGCCAAGCTCAAGGTGATCAGCCGCGTCCTGAACGACTCGAACACCGCCCGCACCGTGCACGTCTCCATGCTTGCCGCCGCCCGCAACAGCGCCTACCTGGAGAAGCGCGTCAGCCGCCTCGTGGACTACGAGGGGCGGGTGTCCAAGGACCTCGAGGAGATGGCCCGCCTGTCCTGGACCGAGGCCGAGCGCCCCCTGGCCGACAAGGGCATCGACTGCGTGCGCCGCTACATGTCCGGCTTCGAGGCACTGCTCGCCCAGGCCAAGGCCCGCACCGAGGCCAGCGCCGCCCCGGAGCTGATGGAGGGCAACGTCGAGATCCAGCGCGAGGCCCGGGTGGCCCTGGAAAAGCTCCAGGAAGAAGTCCAGAAGCATGCCGAACCCGCCACCGCCGCAGGCTCCAGCTCCAGCAACCGTAACCAGGCGCTCATCCTGGTTGCCTTCGCCGTGGCCCTGGGCTCCGGCATCGCCCTGGTGCGCCTCATCGGATCCCGCATCAGCCGCTCCGCCCACGCCATCCAGGCCGCCGTGGAGGCCCTGAGCCAGGGCGACCTCACCCGCATCCCCGAGGTCCCCACCCGGGACGAGCTGGGGCGCATCGCTGCCGCCCTTGCGCAGACCAACCGGAACCTCCGCGAAATGGTGGGCTCCATCTCCTCGGTCATCGAGCGCATGGCCTCGGGCAGCACCCAGCTCGCCGCCACCACCAACGAACTCGAGGCCACCGCGGAGAGCCTGCGCAAGAGCGCCGACGAGCAGCGCAGCTTCGGGGAGCGCTCCACGGCCTCCTTGAGCCAGATGTCCACCTCCATCAGCGAGGTCCGCTCCAGCACGGCCCAGGCCGCCCAGATCGCCGAAACCACGCGGCAGGCCAGCCTCCAGGGCCGTGAGCATGTGAGTTCCAGCAACCACGCCATGACCGAGATCCTGGAGAGCTCCGCCAAGGTGGGCCGCATCACCGGCGTCATCGCCGACATCGCCCGCCAGACCAACCTGCTGAGCCTCAACGCCGCCATCGAGGCCGCCAAGGCCGGCCAGCAGGGCAAGGGCTTCGCCGTGGTGGCGGAGGAGGTCCGGAAGCTGGCCGAGCGCAGCGCCTCCGCTGCCAAGGAGATCACGGCCCTCATCGCCGAAAGTTCCGAACGCGTCGACGTGGGATCCAAGGCCGTGCAGACCGTGGCCACGAGCCTGGAGAGCATCGAGCGCGACATCTCCGGCCTGGCGGGACTGGTGGGCACCATCGCCCGCGCCATGGACGAGCAGGGCCGCGCCAGCGAGGAGGTGGTGAACGCCATGGGCACCAGCCTCCAGCTCACGGAGCGCAACGCCGAGGCCACCGCCCAGATGGCCACCGCCGCCGCCGAGACCAACCGCACCACCGACGAGCTCGCCACCCTCGCGGTGGACCTCCGTCAGCTGGCCATGCGCTTCAAGCTCTGAACCCCGAACCGCCCTCCCGATGCCCCCGCCTCGCGTGGGGGCATCTGTTTTTCGGGGGTGCGAACACAGGTATAGGGGGACGGCCAAAACCATGAATGCGTGAGAGAGGACGCGATGACGCGCATCACGCGGGACGCCTTCGACACCGCCGAGGTCCTGGCCTACCTCAAGGCGGGGCAGGGAACACCGGAAGAGACGGCGCGCCTCCTGGAGGAAGCCTGCCACGCGCTCCAGCGCGAAAGGGTCAGGCTGGCCAACGCGACGTTGGCCGTAGCGAACCTTCAACAGAGCCTGAGGTGAACATGAGCGCGAGCACGAACAAGGTCATGAGCATGGACCGCGTTGTCCTGCTGGACATCACGGACAGGCCGTTTGTCGTGGATTGCCTGTCCCTCTGCATGCAGCTCCAGGAACACGACTTCAAGCTGTGCGGGTTCGACATCCCCACGCTGCTGGAGCTGCGGAAGCAATACATCCTGCGCGGCGGGCCGCTGGACCCATCCCCGGAATCCGTGCGGGCCATCTTTCGCCTTTGAGGCCTAACCCCCGAAGCGCGAACCGCCCCACCCTCATGCCCCCGTTCATGCGGGGGCATCTGATTTTTGAGGGCGAAGCGCGACCGTAAGTACGGGCGTGAAAAAATGATCTGGTCATGGGCTGCAATCATGCCCAATGTAACCGCGCGCCGGGCTGGCGCCGCGCGAGGCGGCCGGAATGGCGCGCCAAACCAGTCGCGCACGGCACGCCAATCGGAGTGCGTTCTTAGCTCGTGAACCCGCCCGCCTGAAGGGCGACATGGGTCAGCCCCCCGGCGGTGACGGTGATAGCGACGGGACGGGGGGAAAGGCTGAAGGTGCCGGACGCCGATGTGGAGCTGTCCTGCCCTCCGCTGGTGTAGACGGTCTCGGTGGTCTTGGTGCCGGTCACGGTGGCAGGAGGCTGGAGGTAGTAGCTCCCCAAGGGGCACAGGGACCGCGCGGGGGGATACGCGCCCGGGGTGACATGCAGCACCAGAGGCTGGCCCTCCACGAGCAGAGGCGTCTGCCCGGCCTCGTCGGTCGTGACCGGCGCCTCGAAAGCCGCCGCATCGTAGCTCGTGATGAGGCGCGGATTCGTCCCGCTTGAGTGCCCGACCTGGTTGGCGCAGGTCACCGACAGAATCCCCGTGCCGTCCGGCAGCGGGGCGATGCGCAGGTTGAAGGCACCGTGCCAATCGCTGACGGTAGTGGTGGGGGTTCCTCCGCCGCCAAAGGGTTCCACGGCGGCGGACAGGTCGAAGGCATCCCCCACCGCCACCAGGAAGCTCTCGGAGAGGCTGCCCGTCAGGCTCACGGCTCCCCCGC
>CAXYVC010000163.1:0-4376 GCA_964292295.1 uncultured bacterium | reverse complement strand
CGGATCTGCTCCTGGGCTTCATGGTCGGCGTCCTCACGGGGGCTTCGCGGATGCTGCATCTGGAGCGCCTTCGCGCCGATTCGGCCCTCCGAGCGATGTTCGGCCTCACGGGCTTCTGTCTCGACGACTTCAACGCCACCGAGGCCCTCCTTCGCGTGCTCTGCTTCACCCACAACCTCATCCAGCTCTTCCAGGATGGATTGGGCCTGCGGAAGGCCGACCGCCCCTGGCGCGAGGGCCCCCGCTACACCCTGGAGACGCTTCGGAACAGCCTGTTCACCTGCGCCGCCACCCTGGGCGCCCGGGGCCGCCAAAGCATCCTCCGCCTTTCCGCCACGCCCGCCTGGTGGCACCACTTCCACCAAACACTGGCGCGGTTTCTGCCCGATCTGCCCGAATGCAGAGCGATGCCCGGGCCGAGATCGTTCGGCCCCAGCCACCCAGAGCTGGATTTTGAGTGACTGGGGCTCAACTGCAGGATGCGGGCTGAGGGCAAGACGGGAAAGGCCCGGCGACGCCGGGTCTTCGCTGACCGCTTGCGCCTGGCTCAGGGGACGGGCACCACCCGCACGGCGGCGACATTTCCCTGCGCCCCTCCCTGGAGCTTCACGGCCCCGGCCACGTGCCCGTCCATGCCGCCGGCGGGAAACTGGACCAGGAAGGTCACCTCCCCCCGTCGTGAGGGGATGCTTCGGGCCATGGATTCCACGTCCCCGGTGGCAAGTCCCCCCGGAAGGATCAGGATGTCCGGCGCGTAGGCCGTTCCCTGCGGCTCCCAGGGGTTCCTGTCCTGGCCGTTCCAGGAGCGGACCCGGGCCTCCAGGGCCGCTTCGACTTCCGCCGGGCTGCGGCCGGGCGTCCGCTCCTGCTCGAAGGCCCCGACCAGTTCCACCAGGCGGGTGTTCATCTGGGCCTCCGCGGCCTTGTCCCGCGCCCGCGCCCGCTGTCCGAGCAGCGCAGGGATCGCGATGGCGCTGTAGATGCCGATCCACATCAGCGCGAAGAAGGTGCAGCAGAGGCCGACGATCCCCAGCACCATGCCCGTCGCCGGGGGCTGGGCGTACTGGTCGGGCGCACAGGCAGCCTCGCGCTTGGCCCGGTTGTATTTGGCGATGGCCGCGATGCCCAGGGGCACCGCCACGGGAAAGCAGCCGCAGCAGAGGTTCAGGAGCAGGCTCCAGAGCCCGAGGTGGAAGGCCGCCCGGCTTCCGGGAGCCTCGGTCAGGTGAAGGGGGGCTGAACCGCGTTCATGGGCGCCTCAAAGCGAGTGGAAGAAGCCTGATGCTACCGGCGCACCCCAGCCCCCGTCGACGGGTGGGACAGCGGCTGTCCGTTCACCAGTCCCCGCCGGAGTCGCCCCCACCCCAGTCGCCACCGGAGTCCCCGCCCCCCCAGTCGCCACCGGAATCCCCGCCGGAATCGCCGGAACCCCAGTCTCCCCCGGAATCCCCGGAGCCGCCGCCCCAGCCGCCGTCATCGTGGTGGTGGTGGCTGCCACCCAGCATGCTGCCCAGCATCATGCCCGTGATCAGCCCGCCCGCGCCGCCGAAGCCGCCGTCCCGCTCGTAGCCGGGCTGGCCCTGGGCATAGGCCTGGGGTCCGGGATCCAGTCCCAGCCGCTGGCGGGCGCTGGCAGGGAGTTCCTCGTCCTTCAGCTCCTGCACCTGGGTGAAGCCGCAGTAGCCGCAGGTCCAGGTCACCTTGCGCAGCCCATCCCACTGCTGGCGCAGCTTGTCGCCGGCGGCGCCACAGTTCGGGCACTTGGGGAAAGGGGACGCGAAGGTCACGGGCTGGAGGGGACCGCTGCCCATGGGGCGCTTGGAGGCGTCCAGGGTCTCCCGCCGGTCGCCGCGCCCGCGGAGCACCAGCCAGAGGACCAGGCCGAGGACCAGGACCACCACGAAGCAGCCGATGGGGCCGCAGCCCGCGGAGGGCGCCTCCCCGCGGCGGCTCAGGATCATGAGGGTGCAGGCGAGGGGAAGGTGCATGGAGGCCCCGCGGAAGGCCTCCAGCTTAGCGCCTCCAGGCGGCCTGGGGCCTCCCGCCGCCGCCGATCGGCAGGCCCTGGCCTCCGGAAGGCCTTTGCTCCATGCTCGGGTACCATGCGCGCGGGCCGTTTCATCGAGCACCTGCCCCCCTGGGCGGCCCTCGGGGCGCTCCTGGCCACGGGGGCCTTTGCGCCGTGGGAGCTGGCCCTGATGGCCCTGCCCCTGGCCGCCGCGGCCCTCCTGGCCCCCTTGCCCCTCCACCTCACGCGCTGGCGTCGTCCCCTGGAGATCCTGGCCCCCCTGGGCGTGCTGGGTACGGTCATGATGCACCTCGGCCTGGTGACCACCGTGCTCTTCACCCTCTTCCTGGTGGCCGGCCTGCGCCTGCTGCTCCCCCCCAGCGCGACCGCCCGGCGCCAGATCCTCCTCGCCAGCTTCCTGGCGCTCCTCGCCACGGCCATCGCCAGCTTCGGCCCCTCCTTCCTGGCGGGACTCCTGGCCTGGGCCCTGGCCGCCGCGGCGCTCCTCCTGCAGCAGACCTGGGAGGAGGCTCAAGGGCCCCGCCGCGTGGCGCGTCCCCCCTTCCGGCACCTGGCGCCCTGGTTCCTGGCCGCCTTCGGTCTCGGCGCCCTCTGTTTCCTGGCCCTTCCGCGCATCCACGCGGGCATGGGCCGCCTCCCCTGGGGGATGGCGGGGCGCAGCGCGCTCCAGGCGGGCCTGAGCGACCGGGTGGACCTGGGCTTCGGCGGCCCCATCCGCCCCGGGAACGGCGTGGTCCTGCGCATCCGTCCGGAGGCAGCGACGGATCCGGCCGCGCGCGCCGCGCTGGAGGCCCGCCTCGCCCTGCTCCCGGCCCTGCGGCTGGAGCGACTTGCGGAGCAGCGCTGGGAGCCGGACGTCCGCACACCCGCGCGCCCCTTCCGCCCCCTGGACGAGGGCGCGCCCGCGCTGCTGCACCTCCAGGTGGCGCCAAGCCCCGATGGCCTGCTGGCCCTTCCCTACGGCGGACTCGCCCTCCGGACCGGCGCCCGCCTGCGCCCCGGCCCCGGGGGAAGCCTGCGCTGGGCCTGGCTCCCCCGCGGCCCCCAGACCGTCGCGCTCGCCTTTCCGGCCCCGGCGGCGGCGGAGCCTGCGCCGACCCACCCGCGCCGGGAGCGGCTCCTGGAGACGGGCCGCGGCACGGGGGCGGCCCTGCGGTGGAGCCTGGCGACCGCCCCGGAGTCCCTGCCCGCGCCGGAACTGTGCGCCCGCCTCGCCTCGGGACTCCAAGCCTTCCGCTACACCCTGGACAACCCCTCGGGCCGGGCCGACAACCCGCTGGAGGACTTCCTGGAGCGCAGCCGGGCCGGCCACTGCGAGTATTTCGCCTCGGCCCTGGCCGTGATGCTGCGACACCGCGGCGTGCCCGCCCGGGTGGTGAACGGCTACCGGCTGGGCCCGTGGATCCCGGAAGGGGGCTACTGGGTGGTCACCGAGAACGAGGCCCACAGCTGGGTGGAATTCTGGGATGACGCCGCGGAAGCCTGGCGGGTCGCGGATCCCACACCGGGCGCCCCCCCCAGCCTCTTTGAGGGCAGCGGCCCCCTGGCGGCCCTGCGACGCTGGCGGGACGCCCTTGCCGAGCGCTGGGACCGCCGCGTGCTGCGCTATTCCCTGGAGGACCAGCTGGGCGCCCTCGCCTGGCTCCAGGAGCTGGGGAACCGCGCGCAGCTGCGCCTCCCCGTTCTCCCAACCCTGGCCGCGGCCGGCCTCCTCGCCGCGGGACTCCTGGCCCTGCGCTTCCGGCTCCGGGCGCGGCGCAGGACCGAACGCCAGGGCCTTGCGCTCCTCAGGCCCCTCCTGAAGCGCGCGGCGGCCCACCCGCCCCTGCCGGGCGAAAGCCTGCGGACCTGGCTGCGGCGCCTTGCCGCCCTTCGCCCCGAGCGCCGGAAGCCCCTGGAGGACCTGGCCGCCCGCGCGGAAGCCGTCCTCTACGGTGGCGCCCCTCCGGGGGACCTGGCGGGGCGGGCACGGCGGGGGGCCCGCGCCCGGCGGACGAGATGGGCTTCTCCCGCTCGAGCGCCCCGTACTTGGCGACGATGCGCTTCTCGCCGGAGCCGGCGAAACGCACCGTGTAGGTGAGCATGTCGCCGCTGCCCGTGTGCCCCGTCACGAGGCCCGCACCGAAACGGGGTCTGCGCACCCGGGTGCCGTTGGGCCAGGCGCCGGGCACGGGCGCATCCGAGCCCGCCACGGCCTGGGCGGGGGCCCCGCGCGCCGTTTTGGTAACGCTGCGTATCGGGGATATGACCGAGGTGGTGCGCGAGGCGCTCGACTTTGCGTGGGAGACGTTCCGCGACGAGGACCCGCTCACGCGCGGCTGCGAGCTTGCCGTGGAGGAGGTCCATC
>CAXYVC010000162.1:0-4563 GCA_964292295.1 uncultured bacterium | reverse complement strand
CCTGGGCGAGCCCCGCAGCGAGGCCGCTGCCCACGCCCACGAGGCCTCGCCTGGCATGCTGGGGCCCATGGGCGTCCTCGCGGGACTCTGCCTGCTGCTGGGCCTGGCCCCCATCCTGGTGGCGCCGGCCCTGGGCCGCGCCGCGGCGGGCCTGGCGCCGGAGCGTGCCATGCCCGCCCTCCGCAGCCTGGCCTGCCTGCCCGCCCTGAGCCTGGTGGCGGCCCTGGCGCTCCCGGTGCTCCTGGCCCTGGGGCTGCGCCTGAGGCGCGTCCGCTTCCGCCGTGCGGGCACCTGGGACTGCGGCTACGCGGCCCCCACGGCGCGCATCCAGTACACCGCCTCCTCCTTCGGCCGGATGATCGTGGACGGCTTCCGGTGGGCCCTGGGCACCGAGGTCCACCCGCCGCGCGTCCGCGGCCTCTTCCCCCGCCCCACCGCCCTGGTGCGCCGCCAGCCGGACGCGGTCCTGGACCTGGGCCTGGCCCCCGCCTCGCGCTTCCTGGCCTGGCTGATGGGCCGCCTGCACGTCCTCCAGTCCGGCCTGCTGCCGGTCTACCTCCTCTACGTGGTCCTCATCCTCGTGCTGCTCTTCGCCGCGCTGCTGCCATGACCGAACGGATCCTCCCCCACGCCCTGCTCGTGCTGGCCCAAGCGGCGCTGCTCCTGCTCCTGCCGCCCCTGGTGCTCGGCGTCATCGCCAAGGTGAAGGCCCGCTTCGCCGGGCGCGTCGGCCCCCCCCTGCTGCAGGTCTACTTCGACCTCGCCCGCCTGTGGCGGAAGGACGCGGTCTACAGCCGCACCAGCACCTGGGTCTTCCTGGCCGGTCCCGTGGCGGGCGTGGCGGTGCCGCTGGTGGCGGGCCTGATGCTGCCCATGCTGTCCGAGCGCGCGCCCCTCTCCTTCGACGGCGACCTGGTGGTCTTCTGCTACCTCTTCGGCCTCTCCCGCTTCCTGACGGTGCTCTCGGCCCTGGACACGGGCTCCAGCTTCGAGGGCATGGGCGCCGCCCGGGAGGCGAGCTTCGCGGCCCTGGCGGAGCCCGCCCTCTTCTTCGGCCTGGCGGCCCTGGTGCGCCACGGGGGCGGCCTCGGCCTGGCGCCGCTGCTGGCGGAGGCGGGGCGCAGTTGGGCCGGCGCGGGCGGCCCCTACGCCCTGGTGCTCGCGGCCTGGGCCATCGTCTTCCTGGTGGAGAACTGCCGCATCCCCTTCGACGACCCCAACACGCACCTGGAGCTGACCATGATCCACGAGGTGATGGTGCTCGACCACTCGGGGCCGGCCCTGGCGCTGGTGACCTACGGCGCGAGCCTGAAGCTCTTCGTGGTGGGGGCCCTGGTGGTGAAGCTCTGCCTCGGCGCCACGGGCCGCTGGTGGCTCGACGGCGCCGCCTTCCTGGGGAGCATGGGCCTCCTGGCGCTCGCCACGGGCGTGGTGGAGTCGACCATGGTGCGCCTGCGGATGCGCGCGGTACCCCAGCTCCTGGTGGCCGCGGCACTCTCCGCGACCTTCGCCTTCCTGATGCTGCTCCTGCAGCCCACCCTGCGCTGAGGAGGCCCCTTGTCCATCAACACCCTGCTCGCCGCCGTCCTCCTGCTGGACTTCATGATCCTGGCCGCCAGCCGCGTGGCCCGCTGCATCCAGCTCGCCGCCTTCCAGGGCGTGCTGCTCGCCCTCGTGCTGCTGGCCATGCACGAGAGCTGGCCCCTCCACGTGCTGCTGATGGCCTTCACCACCGCCGCCATCAAGGGCGCGGTGATTCCCTTCCTCCTCGCCCGGGCGAACCGCCGCATGAAGGGCGCGCGGGAGCCGAGGCCCTACCTGGGCTACACGCCCTGCCTGCTCCTGGGCGCCGTGGGCATGGCCCTGGCCTTCCTGCTGGCGCGCAAGCTGCCCCTGGAACCCGGCGTGCTGGGAACCTTCTTCGTGCCCGCCAGCCTCACCACCCTCTTCGCGGGCTTCCTGCTGCTCATCACGCGGCGCCACGCCCTGGCCCAGGTGGTGGGCTACCTGACCCTGGAGAACGGCGTGTATCTCTTCAGCCTACTCCTGGTGAAGCACATGCCGCTGCTGGTGGAATCGGGCCTGCTCCTGGACCTGGTGGTGGGCATCTTCGTGATGGGCGTGGTGCTGAACCACATCCACCAGGCTTTCGACTCCCACGACGTCCACCGCCTCGCCCGCCTGAAGGACTGACCCCATGGCCGTCGCGCTGATCAACCTTCCCCTCCTCGCCGCGCTGCTGGTGTGGTTCCTCGCCACGGACCGCGCCCGCGCCCGGGTGCTGCCCGTGGTCGCCCTGCTGCACCTCGCCCTCGTGGTCGCGGCCCTCACGGTGTGGCCCTGGAAGCCCGACGCCTGGTTCCGCCTGGATCCCCTGGGCGGCTGGGTACTGCTGGTGGTGAGCACCCTCTTCGTGGTGACGAGCTTCTACGCCCCCGCCTACCTGGCCCTGCGCCCGGAGGGGAACCACCGGGTCTCCTGCGCCTGCTTCCTGCTCACCCTCGCCATGGCCTCCCTGGTGGCCGCGAGCCGCCACCCCGGCATCCTGTGGGTGGGCGTGGAGGCGCTGACCCTGGCCACCACGCCGCTGCTCTACTTCAACCACAACAAGCGCAGCCTGGAGGCCACCTGGAAGTACCTGGTGATCTGCTCCGTGGGCATGGCGCTGGCCATGCTGGGCACCTTCTTCGTGGCCTACGCCGCCCAGAGCGCGGGCATCGGCGAGCCGCTCTACTTCGACCGCCTGCTGCCGCTGGCCCCACGCCTGCCGGGGGTGTGGATGAAGGCGGGCTTCGTGCTGCTGCTGGTGGGCTACGGCACCAAGATGGGCCTGGCGCCCATGCACACCTGGAAGCCGGACGCCTACGGCGAGACGCCGGGCATCGTGGGCACGGTGCTCGCCGGCGCCGTGACCAGCTGCGCCTTCCTGGCCCTGATGCGCATGTACGCCCTCGTGAACGGCGCGGGGGAGGGGCCCTTCGCCCGCGGCCTGCTGGTGGCCCTGGGCCTCCTGAGCATGGGCTGGGCCTTCGCCTTCATGGTGCGCCAGGCGGACCTGCGCCGCCTGCTGGCCTACAGCTCGGTGGAGCACATGGGCATCCTGGCCTTCGCCATCGGCATCGGGGGCGGCGCCGTGCGCTTCGCCCTGGCCCACGTGGCCGCCAACGCCTTCGTGAAGGCGGCGCTCTTCCTCGCCTCGGGCAACCTCGTGCGCGCCTACGACGCCCGGGACCTGGGCGACATCAGCGGCGCGGTGCGGCGCCTGCCCGTCTCGGGCTGGCTCTTCGCCTTCGCCTTCCTGGCGGTGACGGGCGCCCCGCCCTTCGCCCCCTTCGTGAACCTGCTGGGCATCAGCTCCGCCGCCCTCTCCACCGGAAGGGGCCTGGCCGCGGCGGGCTTCCTGGCGCTGCTCTTCGCCATCTTCGTGGCCATGGGCGCCAGCCTGCTGCCCAGCCTCTTCGGACGGCCCAGCCGCCGGCGGACCCGCACGCCCTACGGCGACACCCTGGGCACCACGCTGCCCGTGGCCGCGGCCCTGGGACTCACCCTGGTGCTCGGCCTGTGGATGCCCTCCAGTCTCGAGGCTTTCCTGGGCCGCGCCGCGGCCCTCGTGGAGGGACGCCCGTGAACGCCTTCGCCACCCTTCGCAACGGCGAGGCCCTGCCCCTCTCCGACATCCCCAGCCTCCCCTTCGAAGGCTTCCAGGAGAGCCTCGTGCAGCAGGCGCGGGAGGGCCTCCGCCTGGCCTGCCTCTGCGTGGCTCCGGACCTGGAGGGCTTCGCCGTGCTCTCGGACGACGCCGCGGGCGAGCTGCGCCTCCTGCGCGCGCCCTTCCCGGAGGAGGCCTATCCCAGCCTCACGCCGGAACTCCCGGCGGCCCACCTCTTCGAGCGGGAGATCGCCGAGCAGCGCGGCCTGCGCCCGGAGGGACACCCCTGGTTCAAGCCCGTGCGCTTCCACCGCAGCTGGGGCGCGCGGGATGCCTGGGGCCGCGGCGAGGCGCCCATCGATCCCTGCGTGCAGGACTTCTACACCGTCGAGGGGGACGAGATCCACGAGGTGGGCGTGGGCCCCGTGCACGCGGGCGTCATCGAGCCCGGGCACTTCCGCTTCCAGTGCCACGGGGAGACCGTCCACCACCTGGAGATCGCCCTGGGCTACCAGCACCGGGGCATCGAGCGCGCCCTCCTGGGGGGGCCGCACCCCTTGAGCTTCCGCATGGTGGAGTGCGCCTCGGGGGACGCCACCATCGCCCACGCCTGGGCTCACTGCCTGGCCCTGGAGGCCCTCGCCGACGCCTCGGTGCCCCTGCGCGCGCAGCTCCTGCGCGCCCTGGCCCTGGAGCTGGAGCGTCTCGCCAACCACACCGGCGACATCGGGGCCCTGGCGGGGGACGTGGGCTTCCTTCCCACGGCCTCCTTCTGCGGCCGCCTGCGGGGCGACTGGCTGAACCTCACCGCGGCCCTCTGCGGCAGCCGCCTGGGCCGCGGCCTGCTGCGCCCCGGAGGCGTGCGCTTCGACGCGGACGCCGCGCGCCTGGGAGGCATGCGCGAGGTCGTGGAG
>CAXYVC010000161.1:0-4699 GCA_964292295.1 uncultured bacterium | reverse complement strand
CGGCAGAGATACCAGGAGCACAGGAAGAGGAAGGCACCCACCAGGCAGAGGGCCAGCGGAACGCCGTCGGCGCGGGGCCAGCTCCAGCCGTTCGTGACGCCCGCGGCCACCAGCAGCAGCGCCACGGGGACCCACCCCAGGAGGTAGGTCCCCAGCCGCGCGCGCGTCTTCAGGATTGGGTGCATGTCAGTTCTTGATTTCGACGCCGCCGAAGAGGACGAGGCCGGTCACCAGGAGGCGGGGCCGGGGGCCTGAGGCCGCGGGGACTGGAAGGGTGTTGCCCCCCCCGCCGCCGAAGCCCGCCGCCGCCTGCACCTGCACTTCCCAGCCCTCGGGCACCCGCAGGTCTCCGCCGCCGAACATGACGAAGGTGTCCAGTCGGGCCGTGGGGCCCTCCATGGCGGTCTGGCGCAGGTCCACGTCGAAGCCGCCGAAGAGGGCGGTGACCTCGCCGCCCCGGAAGGCCTGGCTGCGCAGGCGGTGTTCAAAGGCGCTGAAGATGGCGTTGCCGCGCACGAAGCCTTCCGCCCGCTGCAGCTCGGGAGGCACGCCGCGGTGGCGCTTCAGGGCGTGCAGCACGATGGCGATGCCCACGGCCACCAGGATCAGGGGGCCGATGACGGAGCCTCCGCCCAGGTTCACCAGGAGCAGGAAGGCGCCGATGGCGGTCAGCACGTAGCCTCCGGTGGCCGATCCCCGGCTGCTGCGGATCTTGATGAGACCGATGACCAGCAGGATGGCGGGCCAGAAGCTGAGCACCCGGTTGCGGTCCAGGATGTTCAGGCTGTCCAGCATGAACACCACCCCCAGGAAGATCACCACGATGCCGATGACCAGGGAGGGACTGAGGGCGAAGCCGGGGCGGCGGCGCGGTTCGGGGTCCGCCGGGGTCGGCAGGTCGGGCGTCTCGGGCGTCATCGGGGCCTCCCTTCCTCATCCTGACAGAGGCTGTCGTGCTCTTCGGTATCCTGGGCGGCCTCCCGATGGCGGAAGGCGCGCAGCACCAGGATGGTGCCGATCCAGAGCAGGCCGAGCGGCCACCAGCGCTCCAGAAGCAGGTGGTGACCGAGGCAGGCCAGCAGCAGGGTCGTACCCCCGACGAGGAGCAGGTGTCCGGAGAGGGCCTCCAGGAAGCCGCGGCTCCACAGGCGCTCCAACCCGAAGGCGATGAGCAGCGCCGGCCACCAGCGTCCCGTGGTGTCCAGGTCGAGGAGGCCGGTGTTGTGCAGCAGCACGGCGCCTCCCAGCGCGATGAGGGCGAAGCCGAAGAGCAGCCTGCTGGTGAAGCGGGCGCTGCGTCGGGTTTCGGGATGGATCCGCATGGATGTCCTCCTGTGGATCAAGCTACGGGGAGGCCGCGGGGCCGGGTAGACGAAGTCGGCGAACATCCCGGGCGGGTCGGCGAGTGGCGCGCTTGTTTAGGCTTCCCAGGCCACGCCGCCGCCCCGGCTGCGTTCCTTCCATGCATGGGCGAGGGCCTCGGCGCGCTCCGGGGGGATGCGGAAGCGCAGCAGGGCCTCCGCCCCGGCAAAGGTCTGTTCCTGGATCTCCGCGTCCGGGAAGGCGGCGAGCACCGCGAAGGGCAGGTGGGCCTGCGCCGCGGCCACGGCAAGGACGCCCGTGCGCAGGATGCGCACCTCCCGGAGTAGCCCCGCCTGGCGCGCCTCCTGGAGGGCGCCCTGGACGGCCTCCGTATAAGCCTTCACGAGACCCCCGGTGCCGAGCTTGGTGCCCCCGAACCACCGGATGCAGACGGCCACCAGGTCGGTGAGCTCCGCCCCCTCCAGGACGCGCAGCATGGGAGGCCCCGCCGTGCCCGCGGGCTCTCCGTCGTCGTCGCTGCCCTGGGCGTGCACGGGCACGCCCTCCCGCCAGGCCACGCAGTGGTGGGTCGCGTCGAAGTCCCGCTTGCGCAGGCGTGCCAGCACCGCGCTGCGGGCGGCCGCATCCCCGGCCGGGTGCAGCTCCGCCAGGAAGACCGAGGCCTTCTCCCGGAACCTGAAGGTGGCTGGTGCGGCGAGCTGGAACATGCCTTTCCCAGGATGCCAGAGCTTCAGGCCCTACAATGGGTTCCGGACCCCACCCATGACGCCCGACCCGATGCCCGCCGTTCTCGGACCCTACCGCCTGCTGAAGCTGCTGGGCGAGGGCGGCATGGGGCAGGTCTGGCGGGCGCTCGACGTGCGCCTGGAGCGAGAGGTCGCCCTGAAGCTGCTGCGCAGCGGGGACGCCGCGCAGCGCCGCAGCCTGCTGGCGGAGGCCAAGACCGCCTGCCAGCTCCAGCATCCGAACATCGCCACGGTCTTCGAGGCCGGCGAGCTGGAAGGCCGCACCTTCCTGGCCATGGAGCTGGTGGAGGGCGTGCCCCTGGGGCGCATGCCCGGCGGCCAGCCGGAGGCCTGGCTGGTATCCGTGGCCCTCCAGGCCTGCCGTGCGTTGCAGCACGCCCACCAGAAGGGCGTGGTCCACCGGGACGTCAAGCCGGACAACCTCGTGCTCACGGGGGAGGGCGTCCTGAAGGTGCTGGATTTCGGCGTGGCAAAGCGCGCCTTTCTGCCGGACCAGGGCGCGACGGCGGGCGCCTTCACCGTCTCCGGCGAGACGGGCATGGGCATCAGCGTGGGCACCCCCGCCTACATGAGCCCGGAGCAGGCCTACGGGCAGGGGGTGGGGCCGGCCTCGGACCAGTTCAGCCTGGGCCTGGTGCTCTACGAGCTGGCCTGCGGCGTGCACCCCTTCCGGCGTCCCGCCCTGGTGGAGACCCTGCACGCCATTGCCGCGGAGGAGGCGCCACCCCTCGGGGCCGCGCGCCCGGACCTCTCGCCCCTCTTCGTGGAGACGGTGGCGCGCATGATGGCCAAGGAAACCGCCCAGCGCCATGCATCCATGCAGGAGCTGGCGGGGCGCTTCGACGCCATCCAGCGGGGGCTGGTCACGGCGCGCCTGCCGGTTCCGCCCCGCCGCCGTGGCGCCTGGATGCGCCGGCCCGCCTTGCGTTTCGGGGCGGTGGCGCTCCTGCTGGTGGGAGTGGGCGCCGCGGCGGTGCGCCTGTGGCCGGTCCGCCGCGAGGCTTCGGGCGGCCGGAAGGTGGTGGTGGTGCTGCCCGTGGAGATGCTGGGGCTGGCGCCGGAGCTCGCCTGGGTGGCCTCCAGTCTCCAGGACGCCATGGCCGCGGGGCTCCTGCGCCGGGGGGACCTGATGGTGGTGGACCGGCTGCGTGTCTCGGAGGTGCTGGCGGGCGCACGGGCGCAGGAGGACCGCCTCGCGCGGCTCGAGAAGGAACTGGGGGCAGACCTGGTGGTGAGCGCCAGCCTCCAGGGCAGCGGAGGGCGGCTCCGCATGGCCGTGCGGGTCCTTGAGGGGAACGGGGAGATGCTGGAGCAGTTCCAGCTCCAGGGCAGCGAGGGAGCGCTCCTGGACCTGGAGGATGCCGTGGCCACCCGGCTTCCCACCCTTCTGGGAGGCAGCGCGCACGCCTCCGCGCCTCCGCCGCGGGCCAGGCTGCTGGCCACCCGTGAGCTCTATACCCGGGGGCTGGACCTGGTGTCCCGGGGCAATTTCGACGCCTTCAGCACCGCAGCGGAGCTCTTCCAGGAGGCGGTCCGCAAGGAGCCGGACTATGCTCCGGCCCGGGGCGGCCTGGCCTGGGCTCTCCTGGAGCGGGGCGCCATGACGGCCCACCTCGGAGGCGCCCGCGCCCGGGAGGACCTGGACCAGGCCATCCTCGAGGCCCGGAAGGCCGTGGCCCTGGACGCGGGCCTTCCCTTCGCGCATCGTGTGCTGGCCGAGGCCCTGCTGCGGCGGGGCGACATGGCGGGGGCGCGCCGCGCAGCCCAGCGCGCCCACCAGCTCGACCCGGCGGACCACCGCGCCCTGGTGGCCCTGGCGGACGCCCACGCCTACGTCGAGGCCGCCGGGGACCGGGCGGAGGCCCGGGGGCTTTACGAACGGGCGCTGGGGCTCGCGCCCAACGACTGGTTCGCCCACTACCGCCTGGGCGTGCTCCTCCAGAACGAGGGATTCCTGGAGGAGGCGGTGCAGCACGCGGACCGTGCGCGCCAGCTCCAGCCCTCCGCGGAATACACGCACCTCACCGCCTCGGTGTGCCGGCTGTGGGCGGGCCGTCCGGCGGAGGCGGAGCGCACCCTGCGCGAGGGCCTCGCCCAGGTTCCGGAGGCCCCGATGCTGCAGGCGACCCTCGCCCTCGCACGGCTGGATCAGGGCCAGGGCGCGGCTTGCCTGGAGACCCTGGCACCCCTGGCGGGGCGCTGGGGACCGGGGCATCCTCTCACGGTGCTGCTGGCGGGCGCGCGGGAGGAGGTCGAGGGGCACCGTGCCGCCATGGTCCAGCGCTTCCGGGACTACCTGATTCTCGTGGACCGGGTGCCGGCGGAGCGGCGGAGCGTGGGTGAGCGCCGCACCCTCTCCGTGAACCTCTACCACATGGCCCGCCTCCTGGTGCGGGCCGGGGAGCGCGAGGCGGCCCGCCAGCTGCTCGCCTGCGCGGAGCGGCTCCATCCGGGCAAGCTCCAGGTGGCGCGGGTGGATCCGGTGATGAAGGGGCTGTAGTTCCGAGAACGTTTCAGCCCGGATTTTGGGTTGCCATGTCCCTCCCGGACGCCGCGCATCCGAGCGCTTCCGGCTCGCGATCCGGTCCAGCTCCGTCCCCGGGACGGTCTGGCCCGGACACGCTCCACGC
>CAXYVC010000160.1:0-4836 GCA_964292295.1 uncultured bacterium | reverse complement strand
TGGGTCCCCGTGGCGCTGCTGCGGGTGGCGGCGGGCGACACGAACGGCTGGAGCTGGCCCGGCGCCGCCGGCGTCGCGCTGCCCCTCTGCCTGCTGGGTGCCTTCCTCTTCCTGAGCTCCTGGTATCTCTGCCGGGCCTTCCCCCTGGAGGCTCCCCCGAAGGGGCGCTGGTCCGCCTGGATCGCCGCAGCCTTCGCGCTCGGCAACCTGTGGGCCGGCCTCGCCTGGGCCCTCGCCCGCTTCTGGGCCCGCTTCCCCTCCACCCGCATCGCCAGCGGGAACTGGCTGGCGCCCTGGGGGCTCTTCGCCACCATCGGAACCCTGCTGTACCTCGCGACCTTGGCCCTGCACTACCTGCTGATGGCCCTGGAGCAGCGCCAGGAGGCGGAGCGCAGCGAACAGGAACTGCGCCTCCTGGCCCGAGAGGCGGAGCTCAAGGCCCTGCGCGCCCAGCTCAACCCCCACTTCCTCTTCAACAGCCTGAATTCCATCAGCGCCCTCACCACGGTGGATCCCGGCCGCGCACGGGAGATGTGCGTCCTTCTGGCGGACTTCCTGCGGACCAGCCTGAGGCTGGGGCAGAGGCAGGCGGTGAGCCTGTCCGAAGAGCTGGAGCTGGCCCGGAACTACCTCGCCATCGAGCGCATCCGTTTCGGCACCCGCCTGGGCGTGGTCTGGGAGATCGTGCCCGGCCTGGAGGAAACCGAAGTTCCCACGCTGCTGCTCCAGCCCCTGGTGGAGAACGCCATCAAGCACGGCATCGCCCAGCTCCCCGAAGGCGGCACCATCCGCATCTCCGCGGCCCGCCACGGCGCCTACGTAGAGATCCAGGTGGAAAACCCTGCCGACTCGGACGCCGAGGCGCCCCAGGGGCTCGGCCTCGGACTCACCCAGGTCCACCAGCGGCTCCTGGGCCGCTTCGGCACCCGCAGCTACTTCGACGCGCGCCTCCGGGAGGGCCGGCACCTGGTCGTGCTGGGCCTGCCTGCGGAGGCGGAGGAGGCCCCATGACCCGCACCTGGACCGCCCTGATCGTGGATGACGAAGACCTGGCCCGTGCCGTGGTCCGGGAACACCTGGCCGGCCACCCTGAGATCCAGGTCGTCGGCGAGTGTGCCAACGGCTTCGACGCCGTGAAACTGGCTTCGGAGTGCAGGCCGGACCTCCTCTTCCTGGACATCCAGATGCCCAAGCTCGACGGATTCGAGGTGCTGGAGCTCCTGGATCCCGCACCCACGGTCATCTTCGTCACCGCCTACGACCAGCACGCGCTGAAGGCCTTCGAGGTTCACGCGGTGGACTACCTCCTGAAGCCCTTCAGCGCCGACCGCTTCGAGGAGGCTCTCCAGCGCGCGAAGGCGCGCACAGGCGAGGGACAGCCGCTCCAGGTGTCGCCGGCGGATCTCTCGACCACCGCCAAGAGTGACTGGCCTTTGGACCGCATCGTGGTGAAGGACGGAACCAAGGTCACCCTCATCCCCCTCGCGAAGCTGGACTACATCCAGGCCCAGGACGACTACGTGCTGCTGAAGACCCCCGAGAAGGGGCACCTCAAGCAGCAGACCATCAGCAGCCTGGAGGCACGCCTCGACCCCAAGCGTTTCCTGCGCATCCACCGCTCCTACATCATCCAGCTCGACCGCCTGGTGCGCCTGGAGCAGACGCCCTCCGAGAGCTGGCTCGCCATCCTCTCCGACGGCTCCCGCCTGCCTGTGAGTCGCAGCGGCTACGCGCGCCTGAAGGAAACCCTGGATCGAGGCTGAACCGGGCTCCCGACGCCTGCCTGGAGACAAGGCTGCCCGCCCCTTGCCACGGTGGGCGGCCGACGTGTGACCACTGTAATATTGAGACTCATTCTCTGTGCAATACACTGGGGACACCCGGGAGCCACACCTCCAGGCCCGTTCCACCTCCACGGACCTGGGCTCCCGGGATTCGAGGCTCCCCATGATCCGCATTCGCGCTGCCCTTCACGAGCTCCGCCCGCTCTTCCGCCCGGAATGCCCCTGTCCTGCCGAGGACCAAGCCCTCCACGGCTTCGAGCGCCCGGCAACGGAAGATGCCCCCCGCGCGCCCTCGGAGAGCCCTCTAAAAATGCCCTAAAGATGCCCGTCCCGCCGGTCGCAAGCCTCTGCCCCTCCCTTAGTCTCGATCCCGACGCCGTTCCTTGAAAGGTTTTCAGCCATGCCCCTGCCCAGCCTGACCTCTCTCGCCGCGCTCCTGTGCTGCAGCGCCCTTGCCTCCAGCGCACCGACGAAGCCATCCAGCGCGTTGGGCGAGGCGACATCCCACACCCCCTGGCTGGATCGTCTGGGCGAAGCTGAGGCCGTGGGCCAGGTGCGGGCCCTGCAGGGACTGCCCGTCGAGGGCGCCAGGATCGACCTCGTGGTCAACGGGGAGCACCGCTCCTTCACCACCGACGCCCGCGGATGCTTCCGCATGCCCGCCATCAAGTCCGGCCGGTACCGCTTCGAGGTGAGTGCCGAGGGCTTCGACCCTCTGAGGCGCGAATTCACGGTGGCCTTCGGGAAGAAGGCCCCGAACCTGCGCTTCCTGCTGCGCCCCATCGTGGGAGCCGTGGTGGAGGTGGAGGCCGGCATGCAGGCCCAGGTGAAGCCGCTGCTCCAGGAGGACATCGTCACCACCGAGACCATCCGCCCCCTGGACATCCAGAAGCTGAACGCCGTCTCCCTCAACGAGGCCGTGGACTGCAAGCCCGGCATCTCCGTGCAGACGGAGTGCTCCATCTGCAACGTGCGCAACGTGGTGCTGAACAACCTGCCCGGGCGCTTCACGACCATCATGATGGACGGCGTGCCCATCTTCTCCTCCGTGTCCGGGGCCTACGGCCTGGACATGATCGGCGTGAACGGCGTGGAGACCATCGACGTGAGCCGGGGCGCGGGCGTCAGCCTCATCGCGCCGGAGGCGCTCGCGGGCACGGTCAACGTGGTGAGCCGCCGCCCCGCCAAGGCGGAAACCATCCTGGAGACCCAGGGGGGCGAAGGGGGCTTCAAGCGCCTGGACGCATTCTGGGCCATGCCCTTCCAGGGCGGGGCGGTCACCGCCACCTTCCTGGGCAACCACCACGACACCCTGGACGGGAACGGAAACCGCGTGAGCGAGTACTCCGGCTACAAGCGCTACCTGGGCGGGGTGGGCCTCTTCCTGGACAACGTGGCGGGCTTCAAGCTGCGCGGCCGCCTGGACCTGGTGGACGAGAGCCGGGGCGGCGGCGCCATGGGCTTCGACCACGACGCGACCAGGCGCGACCTCCGCGGCAATCCCTTCGACTGGCGGGGCGGGAAGGGCGGCAGCCCGGACGCCCGGGGCTGGATCCGCCCCGACGGCGATTTCGCCCAAGCCCAGGCGGACGGCCAGAACCCGATCCTCCTCCCGGACGGGCGCGTGCTCCTGCCCTACGACGGGGGGCTGGGGGGCTTCTCCGAGATCATCGACACCACCCGCCAGCAGGGCATCCTCGTGGCCGAGCGCGACCTCGGCGAGAACCGCCGCCTGCGCCTGGCCTTCGGGAGCGCCAACCACAGCCAGGACTCCTTCTACGAAGGCGACCTGTACAAGGCGAACCAGCACCAGCACTACGCCGAGGCCAGCCTCCAGTGGTTCTTCGCTGAAACCATGGTCACGACGGGTCTCAGCTACCGCTACGAGAACCTCCGCTCCCACGGCCGGCTCACCGACGGCACCGATGTGCACGGGCTGGACGACTACGCGTACCGCACGCCGGCCGCCTTCGTGCAGGCCTACCACGCCTTCTTCAACGGACGCCTGGAGCTGAACGGCTCCGTGCGCCACGACGACAACAACGTCTTCGGCAGCATCACCACGCCGCGCCTCAACCTGCTCTGGCACCACACGCCCCGCATGAACAGCCGCCTGGCCGTGGGAAGGGGCTTCCGCGTGCCCACCTCCTTCTTCGAGCAGGACCACGGCATCCTGGCCACCACCCGCATCGACCGCGTGATCGACAAGGCGGAAACCTCCGACAACGCAAGCTACACCTTCAGTTCCGGAGGCGAGCACTGCTCCGTGGTGCTCTCGGCGAGCTACAACCGCATCCACAACTTCGCCCTGCTGGACTCGGGCGCCACGGACCCCGTGACCGGGGCTCCCATCACCCTCTTCACCCAGTCGAAGGATCCGCTCACCGTCAAGGGCCTGGACGGCACCCTCACCTGGAAACTGGCCCAGCACCTGGAAGGCACCCTCGGAGCGGAGCGCTACCTCTACGACTTCACCCCGGGCACCCTCTCCTTCGCCCGGCCCGAGGAGCGGGCCTACCTGCGCCTGGACTACGACCGCGAGGGCCTGAACCTCTTCGTGCGCGGCACCTGGACGGGCTCCATGGACCTGGCGCGCTTCTACGACTACGCGCACACGCCCCGCTACAACCTGGACGGAACGTCCAAGCTGAAGCGCAGCCCCGCCTACTGGACCGTGGACCTCAGCGCCACCTGGAAGTTCGCTCCCATGGCCGCCCTCATCCTGAGCGTGAACAACGTGTTCGACGTCCTGCAGACGGACAAGGAGGACTTCCTGTGGGTGGACCGCAGCGGAAAGGTGGACGTCACCCACTTCTGGGGCCCGGGCCGCGGGCGGTCCATCCAGGCGGGCCTGCGCTGGACGTTCTGACAGGCCCTTCAAGGATCGGATTGTCATGAGGGGCTTCCTCGCGTGACGATGGATGCAACCGACGCAAGGAGGCTCCCCTCATGAACGCACCCGACCACGGCGCCGCCGCGCCGCCCAAGGGCCACCCGAAGGGCCTGTGGGTCCTCGTCATCACCGAGACCTTCGAGCGCATGTCCTTCTACG
>CAXYVC010000159.1:0-5023 GCA_964292295.1 uncultured bacterium | reverse complement strand
GGGCGCGCTGCGCCCCCCGGACGCCCCCGCGCCCCCAACCGGCGCGCGGGAGCCCCCCCTCCAGCGCGAGGGACAGGCCGGGGGCTGAGGCTACTTCAGGCCGAGCTTGCGGGCGATGGCCTCGGGCAGGGCCTTCCTGTGCACGAGGATGGCGACGGTCTTCAGGCGCACGTAGGCGCGGCTCATGTAGAGGTAGCCCTTGTGGGGCCCGATCCTCTCGCCCCAGCTGTTCTTGGTGAGGAAGAAGGGCGTGCCCGCCTGGTCCTTGGCGAGGCCCACCACGTGCATCAGGTGGTCATCCGTGGTGGCGAGGGTGTCGAAGCCCCGCTGGCGCAGCTCCTGGGTGACCTCCGGCTCCGCCTCGGGCTTGCCGGCCTCGTTCTTCTGGTCCGCCGCCTTCGGCACGAAGGCGTAGCCCAGCGCCTTGGCGGCGAAGTCCTTCTCGGAGACGTCGCCGTCCCACACGAAGCTGTAGCCGTTCTTCAGGGCATGCACCATGACCTGCTCCAGCTCGTCGAGGGGCAGGTTGTGGTAGCGGGCGTCCTGGCTCCAGTTGTCGGGAATCTCCAGGCGGAAGGCCTGGTGGAAGGGATGGTGGCTGAAGCTCGTGAGCTCGACGTAGTCGTCCAGCTGGAGGCCCAGGCTGTCCCGGAAGCTGGCCGGCGTGTAGCGCTTCCCCCGGAAGGTGAAGCTCGCCTCGGGGCGGCCCAGGTAGGCGTCCAGCACGCCCTCCAGCGCCGCGGGCCACTTCGTGGTCGCGGAACGGGCCTTCAGCGCGGCATCCAGCACGCCCTTCGTGGCGGCGTCCATCTCGCCGTGCACGTGGGTGGTCTCGCCCTGCAGCAGGCCCGTGTAGGCCTCCCGCGGCATCAGGCCGTCCAGGCGGGCGGTTTCGATCCAGTCGTGGGCCTGGCCGCCGGGACTCCAGGGGGCGGAGCCGTGCTGGCGGAAGTAGAACCAGCCCTTGCGGGGCCAGGTGCGGCGGATGACGTACATCTCGGACAGGCCGACGTCGCCCTTGCCCAGGCGCATCAGCTCGGATTCGAAGAAGCTCGTGGTGGCGAAGGCCCAGCAGGTGCCGCTCCGGTCCTGGCTCTTCACCGTGGGGCGCGGCACCTCCACCTCCAGGGTGAAGCTGCGGTTGGGCTTGGGCTCCGGAGCCGGGGCCTGGGCCACCAGGGCGAGGGCCGCGAAGGCCAGCAGAGAGGAGAGGACGGCACGGGACATGGCGGGCTCCGGGAATGCCACCATTGTAAGGCGAGGCATCCCCGAAGGGGCAGCGGGATCAGCGCGCCTGCGTCGCCCGGGCGGTCACCTTCTCCAGCCACTGCTTGACGCGCACCGCATCCCCCAGGCGGGTGTAGCGGCCCCAGGAGTCCATGAGCACGATCAGCAGGGGCCGCCCCGCAAGCTGCGCCTGCATCACCAGGCACTTGCCGGCCTCGTTGATGAAGCCCGTCTTGGAAAGACCGATGTCCCAGTGGGGGTTGCGCACCAGGCCGTTGGTGTTCAGGAAGGCGATGCGCCGCGCGCCGGAGCCGACCTCCGCGGAGGGCCGCGTGCTGTGCTCGCGGATCAGCGGATAGTGGTAGGCGGCGTCCACCAGGCGGGCCAGGTCCCGGGGGGAGGCCACGTTGCCCGAGGAGAGGCCCGCCGGATCCTCGAAGCGGGTGTCCAGCAGGCCCAGGGTGCGGGCCTTGGCGTTCATGGCGGGGATGAAGGCAGCGAGTCCGCCGGGGTAGGTGCGCCCCAGGGCGTGGGCCGCGCGGTTCTCGCTGGCCAGCAGGGCCAGCAGCAGGGCCTCGTCCCGGGTCAGCTCGGTGCCCACGGGAAGGCGGCTGCGGCTGTGGCGCAGGGTGTCCACGTCCGCCGGCTCGATGCGGATGGGCTCCCGGAGGTCCAGCTTCGCGTCCAGCACCACCATGGCGGTCATGAGCTTGGTGATGGAGGCGATGGGCACGACGGCGCCCGGCTGCTTCTGCACCAGGGTCTCCCCCGTGCGCTGGTCCATGACCAGGGCCGCGGAGCTTTCCAGACGGGGCGTGGCGCCGGGGTTCGCGGCCTGGGCCGCCTCCGCGGGCCCGCCCTTCCGGCGGAGGGCCGGGGCCTTCCGGGTGCGGGCCGTCTTCGGCTTCCGGCCGGCCTTCTTGGGCGCGTGCTTCACGGCGGCGACCTTGGTGCGGGCCTTGGCCTTGCGGGCGGGACGGGCGGCCGCGGGGAGCGCAGCGAGCAGAAGGGCGAGGGCCGACGCCAGGATGCGCACCAGGGCCTTCGCGTCTCGCCTCCGTTCCATGCGCGCCTCCGGAAATGGGATCTGCCCCGTTTCCATGATAATGCGTCTTGGCCCCCCACGGGTTCCAGGATCCGCAGCTCCAGTACTCTGGTACCTTCTAGGTTTCGCCCGGAACGCGCCCCATGGACTCCCTCGCCCGCCTGCTGCACCTGAGCCCCGCCGCCATCTGGGCGCTGCTGAAGGTGCTGATCGTCCTCCTGGGCCCCCTCACCCTGGCGGCCTTCCTCACCTGGGTGGAGCGCCGGGGCAGCGCCATGCTCCAGGACCGCATCGGGCCCAACCGCGCGGCCCTCTTCGGACGCTGGCGCCTGCTGGGCCTGCCCCAGATCCTCGCGGACGGCATCAAGGCCTTCATGAAGGAGGATCTGGTGCCGCCCCACGCGCACCGCCTCCTCTTCTGGCTCGCGCCGCTGCTGGCCTTCGTGCCCGCCGCGCTGGGCTTCGCCGTCATCCCCTTCGGCCAGTCCTTCGTCCAGAACGGCCAGACCTACCACCTGAGCCTGCTGGACCCGGGCAACGGCATGGGCCTGCTCTTCAGCCTCGCCGTGGGCGCTTCCGCGGTGTACGGCGTATTGGCGGCGGCCTGGAGCAGCAACAACAAGTGGTCGCTCCTGGGCGGCATGCGCGCGGGCGCCCAGATGGTGAGCTACGAGGTCGCCATGACCCTGGCGGTGATCGCCGTGGTGATGCGCGCGGGCAGCGCCGACCCCCACGGCATCGTCCAGGCCCAGTGGGGCCTCTGGAACGCGCTGCCCCAGGCCCTCGGCTTCGTCGTCTTCCTGGCCTCCATGTTCGCGGAGACGGGGCGCCTGCCCTTCGACTTCGCCGAGGGCGAGAGCGAGATCGTGGCGGGCTACCTCACCGAGTTCGGCGCCATGAAGTTCGCGCTGATGTACTTGAGCGAGTACCTGCACATCGTCACCGCCTCGGCCCTGCTGGTGACCCTCTACCTCGGCGGCTGGCGGGTTCCCCTCGTGGCCGACCCCGGCCCCTGGCTCAGCGCGGCCGCCTTCCTGGCCAAGCTCCTGGCCTGCTGCTGGCTCTTCGTGTGGGTGCGCTGGACCCTGCCGCGGGTGCGGTACGACCAGCTGATGCGCCTGGGCTGGAAGGTGCTGCTGCCCCTGGCCCTGGCCAACCTGCTCCTCCACGCCTGGCTGATGCAGCGGTAGAGGGAGGCTTCCATGGGTGTCCTCGTCAAGCGCACCGAACTCTCCTGGCTGGATCGCAGCTACCTGTGGCCCATCCTCAAGGGCCTTTTCATCACCCTCGGCCACGGCCTGAAGCAGCTCGCCACACCCACGCGGAAGCGCTTCACGATCCAGTACCCCGACCAGAAGAAGGCCATGCCTCCGGGCTACCGCGGCCTGCACGAGCTGAAGCGCAACGCGGACGGCTCCGTGGCGTGCGTGGCCTGCTTCATGTGCGCGGAGGCCTGCCCGGCGCGCTGCATCCGCATCGAGGCAGAGGCCTTCTCGGAGCTGGCCCTGGCACAGGGCTTCCAGGAGAAGCGCCCCGTCGCCTTCGAGATCGACCTGCTGCGCTGCATCTACTGCGGCATGTGCGAGGAGGCCTGCCCGAAGGACGCCATCTGGCTGCGGGACGCCTACGAGCTGGTCGGCCGGGACCGCGCCGCCCTGCGCTACGGCAAGTGGGACCTGATGAACACCTACGCGGAGCGCGACGGGAAGCCGTGCATCTCCTCGGAGCCCACGCCCGGCGCGGATCCCCGCGCCCCGAAGGAGGCCTGACGTGTTCCTCGCCTTCGCCATCCTCGCCCTCGCCGGCGCCTTCGCCCTGCTCCTCCAGCGGAACCTCGTGCTGGCGGGCTTCTCCATGGCCCTCAGCCTCCTGGGCGTGGCGGGCCTCTACCTGTGCCTCGCCCACCCGGCCGCCGCGGCCTTCCAGGTGATCGTCTACGCCGGCGCCATCGTGGTGCTCATCCTCTTCGTGGTGATGATGCTGAACCGCCACGCGGAGGAGCCCGCCGAGCGGAGCCGCCCCGTCCAGCGCTGGGGCAGCCTGCTGCTGGTGCTGGGCCTCGGCGCGGGCTCCGCCGCGGCCGTGCTGCACTCCCGCGCCGCCGCCGCGCTCTCCGCCCATCCCCTGCGCGGCGCGGCCACGCTGGAGGCCCTGGGCACGACCCTGTTCCGGGAGCACCTGCTGGCCCTGGAAGCCACGGGCCTGCTGCTCCTCGCGGCCATGGTGGCGGCCGTCTCCCTGGTCAAGAAGGAGCTGTAGCGATGCCCACGCCCTTCCTCGCCGCGTCGCTCCAGGGCCACCTCGTGGTGGCGCTCCTCCTCTTCGTGCTCGGCCTGGCCGTGGTGCTGCTGCGGCGCAGCCTGCTGGTGCAGCTCATGGGCCTGGAGCTCATGCTCAACGCCGCCAACCTCGCGCTGCTCGCCTTCGGGCGCTGGCGGGGCAACGACCCCCAGGCCGGCGCGCTCTTCCTGGTCGTCCTGGCCGTCGCCGCCTGCGAGGCCGCCGTGGGCCTGGCCCTCGTGGTGGCCCTCTTCCGCCACCGGGGCAGCACCGATTCCGACCGCGCGGACGCGCTGAAGCAGTGAGGCCCTGATGCGCACCCTCGCCACCCTCGCCTGCCTCCTCCCCCTGCTGCCCCTGCTGGGGGCGGCCTTCCATGGCGCTTTTGGGCGGTCGGCCGGCGCGAGGGCCGTGGGTGCCCTGGGCCGGCGCGTGCGTCGTCGTGGGCTTGGTACTTGCCGGCGGCCTGGC
>CAXYVC010000158.1:0-5138 GCA_964292295.1 uncultured bacterium | reverse complement strand
GCCAGCGCGGAGCTGTACGACCCCGCCACGAACGCCATCACGCGGACGGGGAGCATGGCCTCGGCCCGCATGTTCGCCACGGCCACCCTCCTGCCCAACGGCAAGGTGCTGGTGACCGGGGGATACGACAAGGAATCCAAGGATCTTGCCAGCGCGGAGCTGTACGACCCCGCCACGGGAACCTTTACGCCCACCGGCGCCATGGCCAGGGTTCGACACAAGCACACGGCTACCCTCCTTCCCAATGGCAAGGTCCTGATTGCAGGGGGATATGGGCCCGGAGCGAACTACACGTGGTCCGGCGCGGAGCTGTACGACCCCGCCACGGGGACCTTTTCGCCCACGGGCTCCATGGCCCAGGCCCGCTGCCAGCACACGGCGACGCTCCTCCCCGACGGCAGGGTGCTGGTGGTGGGGGGGTGGTGCCCCCTGACCGAGAACTGGAACCCGGGGCCCGGCTACCTGGCCAGTGCGGAGCTGTACGACCCCGCCACGGGGGCCTTCACGCCCACGGGGGGGCTCGCCGAGGAGCGCTGCGCCCACGAGGCGATCCTCCTGCCCGGCGGCGAGGTGCTGTGTGCAGGGGGCTATAACGACGTGCTGCACTGGCCCACGTATGCGGAATGCTACGATCCCTCCCGCGGGACCTTCAGCCGCACGGGCCATGCGGGAGAAGCGAACTGGAGCGACTACACCGCGACGCTGATGCCCAGCGGCAAGGTGTTGCTGGCCGGGGGGCTGGGCTTCGTCCCTGGCGTGGGGGATCACTTCCCGGAGACGACGGAGCTGTACGACCCCGCCACGGGGCAGTTCACGCTTCATGCAGCCCGGCTGGATGTGCCACGGACGGGCCACACGGCGACGCTGCTGGCCAACGGGGCGGTTCTTCTCGTCGGCGGCAAGGGGAAGGATCTCCGCATGACCGACACCGTGGAACGCATCCACTGAGGCACCGCCAACCCGGCAGCACCGGCTTGGCCCGATGTCCCCTGCCTTGTTGCCCAAACGATTCAACCCTTTTCCCGAGTGAAGCATGACCCTCCATCTCTTTCGACCCGCGATCTTCCTGGCCCTGCTGGTGCAGCTCGCCTGCGGCGGCGGCTCCGAGGCTGCGCCTCCGCCCAGGCTCAACGAAGCCCGGTGGCTCCACACGGCGACGCTCCTGCAAAGCGGCAAGGTGCTGATCGCCGGAGGTGAGAGCGACACTGTGGAACTCGCCAGCGCGGAGCTGTACGACCCCGCCACGAACGCCATCACGCGGACGGGGAGCATGGCCTCGGCCCGCATGTTCGCCACGGCCACCCTCCTGCCCAACGGCAAGGTGCTGATGGCCGGGGGGTATGACGATAAGCACAACGACCTTGCCAGCGCGGAGCTGTACGACCCCGCCACGTGCTCCTTCACGCCCACAGGCTCCATTGCCAAGGCCCGGCACAAGCACTCGGCGACTCTCCTGGCCAATGGCAAGGTGCTGATCGCGGGGGGCTATGGTCCGAATTCGTACTACACGTGGTCCAGCGCGGAGCTGTACGACCCCGCCACGGGCACCTTCACGCCCACGGGCCCCATGGCCCAGGCCCGCTGCCAGCACTCGGCGACGCTCCTCCCCGACGGCAGGGTGCTGGTGGCGGGGGGCTGGTGCGGTTTCACTGAAACCCAAAACGAGGAATACCGCTACCTGGCCAGCGCGGAGATCTACGATCCCGCCACAGGGGTCTTCTCACCCACGGGGAACTTGGCAGAGGAACGCTGCTCTCATCGGGCCATCCTCCTGCCTGGCGGCGAGGTGTTGTGTGCGGGGGGCTACAACGACGTGTTGCACTGGCCGCGGTATGCGGAGCGCTACGATTCCTCCCGTGGTGCCTTCAGCCGCAGCGGCGAATCGGTGGCCTTCCGGCGGCACAGCTACACCGCGACGCTGATGCCCGGCGGCAAGGTGCTGGTGGCCGGGGGGCTCGATTTCACGCCTATTCCCGGTGTTGGGGAGCGCGTCCTCGGTGACACGGAGCTGTACGACCCCGCCACGGGGCAGTTCACGCTTCATGCGGCCCGGCTGGCCGTGCCACGGACGGGCCACACGGCGACGCTCCTGGCCAACGGGGCTGTCCTGCTCGTCGGCGGCAAGGGAAAGGACCTCCGCATGACCGACACCGTGGAACGCCTCCGCTGAGGCACCGCCAACCCGGCAGCACCGGCTTGGCCCGATGTCCCCTGCCTTGTTTCCCACACGATTCAACCCTTTTTTCCAGGGTGAAGTATGACCCTCCATCTCTTTCGACCCACGATCTTCCTGGCCCTGCTGGTGCAGCTCGCCTGCGGCGGCGGCTCCGAGGCCGCGCCTCCCCCCAGGCTCAACGACGCCCGGTGGCTTCACACGGCGACCCTCCTGGCGAATGGCAAGGTGCTGATCGCCGGGGGGGAAAGCGACACCTCCCGCCTGGCCAGCGCGGAGCTGTACGACCCCGCCACGAACGCCATCACGCGGACGGGGAGCATGGCCTCGGCCCGCATGTTCGCCACGGCCACCCTCCTGCCTGGCGGCAAGGTGCTGGTGACTGGGGGCCTCGACAAGGACGCCACTACCGTCTCCAGCGCGGAGCTGTACGACCCCGCCATGGGCTCCTTCACGCCCACCGGCGCCATGGCCAGGGAGCGGAAAAAGCACACGGCTACCCTCCTGCCCAATGGCAAGGTCCTGATTGTGGGAGGTTCGGGGGATAACTCGTACTACACGTGGTCCAGCGCGGAGCTGTACGACCCCGCCACGGGGACCTTTTCGCCCACGGGCCCCATGGCCCAGGCCCGCTGCCAGCACACGGCGACGCTCCTGCCCGGCGGCAGGGTGCTCGTGGCGGGGGGGTGGTGCGGTGGCCTTCCCGAGTCTACAGAGAGCGCGGACGGCTACCTGGCCAGTGCGGAGCTGTACGACCCCGCCACGGGGGCCTTCACGCCCACGGGGGGGCTCGCCGAGGAGCGCTGCGCCCACGAGGCGATCCTCCTGCCCGGCGGCGAGGTGCTGTGTGCAGGGGGCTATAACGACGTGCTGCACTGGCCCCGGTATGCGGAGCGCTACGATTCCTCCCGCGGGGTCTTCAGTCGCACCGGCGAATCGGTGGCCTTCCGGCGGCATTACTACACCGCGACGCTGATGCCCAGCGGCAAGGTGCTGGTGGCCGGGGGGCTGGACTTCACGCCCATCCAGGGCGTCGGAGAGTCTTTCCTCGACACGACGGAGCTGTACGACCCCGCCACGGGGCAGTTCACGCTTCATGCGGCCCGGCTGGCCGTGCCACGGACGGGCCACACGGCAACGCTACTGGCCAACGGGGCTGTCCTGCTCGTCGGCGGCAAGGGCAAGGACTTCCTCATGACCGACACCGTGGAACGTATCCGCTGAGGAACCCCAACCCCAATACCGCTGACGCTCTCAACCGATGGATTCCGGCCGCCCGGGAGGGCGGCCCGGGGGACCCCTGCCGATCCGGCGATCGGCCATTCCTGGAGGGCACCATGTCCCGACCCACCCTCACCCTTTTCGCGGCGGCCCTGATCGCCGCCGCCCCCTGCGGGGCGCAGACCGCGCCCTACAAGAACAACCGCGCCATGGCGGCCGGGGATCCGAACCTGAACGCCGGGTGGCGCTGGTGGGAGCAGCAGGGCCGCGAGACGGTCCACTTCTCCGAGTACGGCGGCACGCCCCAATCGGCCCAGGTGTACCTGCCCTGGTTCACGGACGGCAACATCCTGAAGGGCTACGAGCTCGACATGTACCCGGAGGACGGCTGGGTGCTGGCCTACAAGGACTTCGGCACGCCGACCCAGGCCCCCCAGTTCCCGTACTTCGCGCTGTACAACCGCTACCGGGGCAAGCTCCGCCTGATGATCTACAAGCCGTACAACCAGAACAACACGTATTACAACGCGGAACTGAAGTTCATGAGCGATGGGCCGGGCAGCCCCATGTCCACGGCCCTCCTGACCTTCCGGGCCCCCGAGAAGGCCTTCCTGGACGACTTCAACCCGGCCCAGGTGGACGCCAGCATCGGCAACATGAATGCGCTGGGCAGTTGGGGCGTGTTCGACTTCGATCTGGCGGGGTACGACCCCAAGCTGGACGACCCTTCGGTGGACCCCATCCTCCAGATCGCCATCACGGGTGTGGATGTAAATGACGTGAAGGGCACAAGTCGCGGGCAAATGAATATCAACCAGGTGCTTAACCAGGGGAAGGCCCAGCTCGCCACCACGCGCAACGACTATGGCCGGGTGACGGACGCCATCAAGAACGGCAGCAAGTACTACAAGGAGGTTTCGGGCTTCCAGGATGATCTGAACGGCTGGCTGGAGGGGCAGGCGGCCAAGCCGGCGGGAGAGCGTTCCTCCTTCTACGGCAGTGCCGTGACGCTGGCCTCTGCTGCCCTGAGCTGCTATTTCCCCGCGGCAGGAGCCCTGGTGGGTTTCGCGAGCTCCTTCTTCGGGGGCAGCCACAAGAGCGCACCCATGGAACCCTTGAATTTCAAGGGGATGCTCGACTTGACCGTCGAGGAGACCGTCACCTCCAATCAGGCGGTGCTGGCGCCCCTCGATATCTACCTGAAGCCCGGTCCCCAGAGCCCCATGGCCCAGCGCCCGGTGCAGCCCATCTCCTGGGGCGTCTTCAACATGGCCACCAAGCCCAAGCTGGCATCGGAAGACCACTATCAGGCCCAGTACCTGCGCCGCTACAACCCCATCACGCACAACCTCGAGTACGTGAAAACGGGGCAGGCCTACAGCTACTCCATCATCACGGGCACGATGCCCGAGGTTTGCGTGAACCCGAATCTCGACATGCAGCTGGTCTCCAAGCGGGTGAAGTTCCTCACCGGTGTACCAAGCCTTCCCTTTGCCGCGTATGACTTCGGCTCCTACAACGTCACAGGCGTGCCCGACCAGGTTGCCCTGGAACTGACCTTCCACATCAACAACCCCACCAGGCACTCGGATACGGAGCTCAAGGTCATCCGGGCCCTCCCGCTGGGACTGACCCACAGCACGGTTTTCGAAGACAACGGTCCCATCGGCCAGTTCGACTGAACCTCATGGGCGGCGCCCTGCTGGGGGTGCAGCCCAAGGCCAACGGGGACTTCCTGCTGAGC
>CAXYVC010000157.1:0-5145 GCA_964292295.1 uncultured bacterium | reverse complement strand
GGGGCGCGCGCCCCCCTTCCCGGACCCGGGGCCCGTCGCGGAACGGAGGCCTCGAGGACACGGGGCCTTTCCGGTGACAATGGGCCCCGACACGGCGCTTTCATGTCCATCCCCCCCCACCCGCTCTCCTCCAAGCCCACCTCCCCGGCCTCCCCCGTCCGCCGCCTCCTGGAACCCGGCGAGGTGGTCCAGGGGCGCTTTCATGTGGAACGCCTGGCGGGCCTGGGCGGCATGGGGGACGTCTACCGGGCCTGGGACGGCGTGCTGGAGCGCACCGTCGCCCTGAAGGCCGTGCGGCCCCGCCGGGACGAGGGGGCCAGCTACCTGGAGCGTTTCCGCCGGGAAGCCCTGGCCCTGGCCCAGCTCAGCCACCCGGCGGTCTGCCAGGTGTATGACCTGGTGCAGGCGCCGGAGGGCACCTTCATCGCCATGGAGTGGCTGGAGGGGAAGACCCTGGAGCAGGTGGCCGACACCCTGGACCGCCGGACGCGTCTCGACGTGCTCCGGCAGGCCGCCGAGGGGCTGGCGGCCGCCCACGCCAAGGGGCTCATCCACCGGGACCTCAAGCCCGCGAACCTCATGGTCACGGCCGACGGCCTGAAGATCATGGACTTCGGCCTTGCGCGCCTGGACAGCGATCCCGACTCCGAGGCGAGCCTCTCCCATCTGGAACCCCTCGCCGGGGGAAGCCTTGCCGGGTACCGCATGCCCCTGGACGAGGGCGCCCTGCCCACGGGGCTGTATGCAGCCTTTGCCTCCGGCTCCCGCGGCGGCGAGAAGCTCACCCACCAGGGCTTCTTCCTGGGAAGTCCGCGCTACGCCAGTCCCGAGCAGATCCGCGGCGAGCTGGCGGGCACGCCCAGCGACGTGTTCAGCCTCGGCGTCCTGGCCTGGGAGCTCCTTTCCGGGGAGCATCCCTTCCCCGGGGAAGGCCCCGAACGCATGGAGGCGATCCTCGCGGGACGCCACCATCCCTTCCGGGGGCACCTCTCCCGCAGCCTGCAGGGTCTTCTGGGACGCATGCTCGCCCCGGAGCCCGCCCAGCGGCCCTCCGCGTCGGACGTGGCCGATTGCCTCCGCCAGACCCAGCGCCCCGTCAGCCGCCTGGCCTGGGCGGGGCTGTCGGCCCTCGCCACCCTGCTCTGCCTGCTCGGCGCCTACGTCCTCGCCGGGCGCGGCGTCATCGCCGACCTCGCGCGCCACCGGCCCGCGCGCGTGGCCGTGCTGCCCACCGCCAACTGGACCGGCGACCCTGAACTCGCCGCGGAACTGCGCTGGGTTGTGCCCGAACTGCTCCACACGGGCCTGCGCGGAGGCGCGCGGCTGGACCCCATCCCCCAGGAGGCCACGAACGGGGCCCTCGGGCGCATCCCGGAGGCCGCAGCGGGGCCATCGACGGGGGCTGCGGCCAGGCGTCTCGCGGACACCCTGGGGGCGGAACTCCTCCTCGAGAGTGCCCTCGCGCACGATGCCGCGGGCTGGCACCTCTCCTTCCGGCTGGTGGACGCCTCCGGCCGCGTGCGCAGCCAGGGCCGCATCGACCGTCCCGCGCGCACCCCCTCCCTCCTCCAGGAACTGCCGCGCCTGGCGGCCGACCAGCTCCTGAAGGCGGTGGATCCCTTCGGGCGCCGCCCCCGCACGAGCGAACCGCCCCTTCCCCCGGAAGCCCTCGCGGCCTTCGCCCGAGGCAAGGCCGCCATGGACCGGGGCGACTTCCGCGCGGCCCACCCCCACCTGCGGAAGGCGGCGGACAGCGCCCCGGGCTTCGCCACCGCCGCCGTGCACCTGGGCATCTGCCTGCGCCGCCTCGGAGACCCCGGCACGGCCGCCGCCATCCAGTGGGGGCGCTGGGCCGCCCACGCCCAGGGGAACCGCCGCGCCGAGATGCAGGCCCTCACCGAGCTGGGGCTGCTGGCCGTGGACCAGGGCCGCTGGGAGGACGCCCAGGCCGCCTTCCAGGAGGCCATGGCCCTGGCGAAATCCGCCGGGGACGCGGACTTCGAAAGCGCCCTCCTCAACAACCTGGGCAACCTGGCCATGGACCGCCAGCGCCTCCCCGAGGCCCAGCGGGCCCTGGAGGAGGCCCTGCGCATCGAGCAGAGCCTGCACAAGCGCGGCGACGAGATGCTCACCCTCAACAACCTGGCGGTGCTCGCCAAGCAGCAGGGGGACGTGGCCCGCGCGGAGGCCTGCTACCGCCAGGTGCTCGAAGCCAGCCGCCGCCTCGGCGAGCGCTGGAGCGAGAGCCTGGCCCTGAACAACCTGGGCGACGTGGCCATGGCCGCGGGCCGCTTCGCGGAGGCCGAGCGCCTCCTCCTCGAGAGCCTGGCGCTCAAGCAGGCCATCGGTCACCGCGCCGGCACGATCATCCCGCGCGCGAACCTGGGCATCCTGGCGCGCATCCGCCAGGACTACCCGGCCTCGGAGCGCCACCTGGCGGAGGCCCTATCCCTCGCCCGCGAGCTCCAGCGCCAGCCCCTCGAGGCGGTCATCCTCGCCCAGCTGGGCGAGTGCCACCTCGCCGCCGGAGACGCGAAGCGCGCCCGCAAGGCCTTCCAGGCCTCCGCCGCCCTCGCCAGGCGCCTGGGGGACGCCCCTGGACTGGCGCAGGCCCTCGCGGGCGAGGCCAGCGCCCTGGTGGCCGCGGGCCTCCGGGGCGGCCCCGTCCCCGGCCTTCTGAAGGAGGCCCTGCAGGCGGCTCCCGAAAGCCCCTTCCCCCACCGCGCCGAGGCCGAGCTTCTCGCTGCGGAGGGCCGCCTGCGGGAGGCGGACGCCGCCCTGGAGCGCGCCATCTCCCGTGCCCGCAAGGGCATGCCCGAGGAAGTGCCCGGGCTCACGGCGCGCCGGAAGCGCCTGAACGCCCCCGACGAAAGGACCTGACATGGACGCCGAGAAGAAGCGTGGCCGCTACGGCCGCATCCGGACCCAGCTCGAAGGGATCCTCGCCAAGTGCGGGGACCCGGAGGCCCGCATGGCCTCCGTGGTCGCCCTGCTCCACCACAAGATGGACCACTTCTTCTGGACAGGCTTCTACGGCCTGAAGGAGGGGGAGCTCATCGTGAAGATGTACCAGGGCCCCATCGCCTGCATGCTGCTCAAGCGGGATACCGGCGTGTGCTGGGCCGCCGTCCGCACGGGCGAAGCGGTGGTGGTGCCCGACGTCCACGCCTTCCCGGGGCACATCGCCTGCGACAGCCGCTCCAGGTCCGAGATCTGCATTCCCTTCCGGGATCCTTCGGGAAAGGTCATCGCGGTGCTCGACGTGGACAGCGACCGTCCGGACAACTTCGACGCCGTGGATGCCGAGGAACTCCCGCGCATCCTCGACCTGATCCACAGCGTCCGCGTGCCTTAGAACCGCACCCTGTCGCGGGACCGTTCACCCGCCCATTCCGGCGGTTCACCGATCCTTTGAGCCCCTGGGCGCAGGGGCTTCTTGCCCCCACCGCCCCCCCTGGGCATCCTGAAGGCCTCTAAACGCCCGCGGTCCCGCGCCGTAGGCTCCAGGTCGAACCTGGCTCTTGGAAATGGAGGAAGGCACATGCGTGCAATCGGCGTGCTCCCAACCCTGCTGGTCTGCCACCTGCTGGTGGCGCAGGACCCGGCGCCCGCCGCCCCGCTCCCCCTCACGCTCCAGGAAGCCATCACCACGGCCCTGAAGAACAACCTCCCGGTGGGGATCAGCCAGGCCGACCGCGACTTCACCAAGGCCGGCGTGCTGGGCGCCGAGGGGGCCTTCGACTGGAACCTCAGCGGCTCCCTGTCCTGGAAGCGCCAGGAGTCGGGCAGTGCCAACGGCAACCACGCCAACGACCTCACCACCCAGAGCCGCAGCCTGAGCGCAGGCCTCGACAAGGCCTTCGACTGGGGCGGGTCGCTGAACCTGGAATACGCCCCCTCCTACCGCCTGCAGTCCTACACCCTCAGCGGCGCCAAGGTGAGCCCCTATCCCTACAGCGGCGCCTTCACGGCCACCTACACCCAGAACCTCCTGAAGGGCTTCGGCCGCCAGGTGTCCGGGGCGAACCTCATCGTCGCCCGCAAGAGCGCCCAGGCCGCGGACTACCAGTTCCAGAAGGAGATCATCAAGCTGGTGGCGGACACCGAGGCCCAGTACTGGGACGTGGTGAACAGCCAGAAGAAGCTGGAGAACAAGAAGCAGGCCCTGGCCCTCGCGGAGAAGCAGCTGCGCGAGAACAAGATCCGCGTGGAGGTCGGCACCATGGCCCCCATCGAGGTGACCAGCGCCGAGGCCGCCGTGGCCCAGCGGGAGCAGGAGATCATCTCCGCCGAGGCGGACCTCCTCAACGCCCGGGACGCGCTCATCCAGGCCCTCTTCCCCCGTGGCAACCGCCCCGCGAGCCTGGAACCCACCGACGCACCGGCCCTGGGCCGTGCCCAGATGAGCGAGGCGGAGGCGGAGAGGATGGCCCTGGAGCACCGCGTGGAGCTCAAGGGCGCGCAGTTGGACATGGAGTCCAAGCAGGTGCTCGAGGGGGCCGCGAAGAACGGCCTCCTTCCCACCCTCAACGCCACCGTGGGCTACACCGGCGACAGCGCGAGCTGGGACGGCCTCTCCAACGTGAACAAGGACCTCACCAAGGCCACCTACCCCGGCTACAGCGCGAGCCTCCAGTTCGCCATGCCCGTCTTCAACCGCGCCGCCAAGGGCAAGCTCATCCAGGCGCGGGCCAACCGGCGCAGCAGCGAGCTCGGCCTGAAGGACCTGCAGCTGGGCATCAAGCTCGAGGCGCGCACCGCCGTGCGCAACCTCGGGGCCGCCGAGAAGAGCGTCAAGGCCGCCGAGAAGACCCGCATCTTCCGCGAGAAGGATCTGGAAGCGGAGCAGAAGAAGTTCGAGAACGGCATGAGCACGAACTTCCTGGTGCTCTCCAAGCAGAACGACCTGGACTCCGCCAAGGCCCAGGAGCTGCAGGCCCAGATCACCTACATGAACGCCGTCACCAGCCTGGAGAAGGCCCTGGGCAACCTGCTGGAGGCCCGCAAGCTCGAGGTGAAGTAGCCTCTTTTTCCACAAGACTGGGGGGCCCCGGAAGGGGCCCCGCTTGCGTTCAGTCCAGATGATGCGGTTGCGGCCAGCCTTTCGCGGTAGCGGAAGGCGTGGAGCGGACGTGGGCCAGGCTC
>CAXYVC010000156.1:0-5159 GCA_964292295.1 uncultured bacterium | reverse complement strand
CGCCAGGCCAGGGGGCCGAGCAGGAGGCTCGCGCCGACGAGCGCGAGCAGCACCGCGGCACTCACCAGGCGGCGCAGGAGGGTGCTCAGGCAGAGCTTCCGCACCAGGTGCCAGGCCCAGGCGAGGCCGCGTCCCAGCTTCCAGAGGCCCCACAGGCTCCACTGGAACCAGAGGGGCTGGCTCACGGCAGGCCGTCCTGCTCCGTGGCCTGGGTGATGGTGCTGCCGGGCGGGACGCTGCGGGTGAGCCACACGTTGCCGCCGATGGTCGAGCCCCTGCCCACGGTGATGCGGCCCAGGAGGGTGGCGTTGGCGTAGACGGTGACCTCGTCCTCCAGGATGGGGTGGCGCGCGATGCCCTTGATGGGCTTTCCTTCCGCGTCCAGGGGGAAGCGCTTGGCGCCGAGGGTGACGCCCTGGTAGAGCCGCACGCCACGGCCCAGGATGCAGGTCTCCCCGATGACGACGCCCGTGCCGTGGTCGATGAAGAAGGCCTCGCCGATGCGCGCTCCGGGGTGGATGTCGATGCCGGTCTGGGCGTGGGCGTGCTCGGTCATGACCCGCGGGATCAGGGGCACCTCCAGGCGGTGCAGCTCGTGGGCCAGGCGCTGGCAGGTGATGGCCAGGATGCCCGGGTAGCAGAGGATGGCCTCGTCGGGGCTGCGCAGGGCGGGGTCCCCCTCGAAGGCGGCCTGCACGTCCGTGCCCAGCAGGCGGCGCACCTCGGGGAGCCGCGCCACGAAGGCGCGGGCCACCGCCAGGGCGCGGGCCTCGCAGGCCTCCTCTCCGGGGGCCGTCACCCGGTAGGCGCGCCGGATCTGCTCCGCCAGGTCGTGGAGCACCTGGTCGAGGGTGGCGCCCAGGTGGTAGCGCAGGGTCTCGCCCGAGAGTTCCGAGGGCCCGAAGAAGCCGGGGAAGAGCACGCCCCGCAGCGCCTCCAGCAGGTTGACCACCGCGTCCCGGCTGGGGAAGGCGCGGCGCTCGGGCCGTCCCCCCGCGGCGCAGCAGAGGGCCTCCACGGTGGCGTGGAGATCCGGGGCGGGCGCAGGGGGACGGGCCATGCCTCCCATCATGCCCGCCCTGAGCGCCGGCGGGCATCGGCTGGGCCTCCGACCGGCGGTGGAGAGCCCCGGCTCGCCCCCTCCATCCCCTCCGTCGGCGGGCCTTGGATATCCTTCAGGCTCACGAGGTCCAGCCATGAACGACACGCCCTTCACCCCCCCCGAGAGCTCCCTCTACGGTTCTGACGCCCAGCCCCCGAAGCCCAAGGCCCCCGGCCTCGGAGAGATCTTTCTCGGCCTCTTCACGGAGCCGTCCAGGACCTTCGCCCGCATCCGGGAGGCCGGCGTCGGCGTGTGGCTCTGGCCCGCGGTCCTGTCGATGCTGGCGGGCGTGCTGCTGGTCGTGGCCTGGGCCACCAAGGTCGACGTGGACGCCCTGATGCGCCCTGCCCTGGAGGCGAATGCCCGCCTGGGCGCCGAGCAGGTGGACGCGATCATCGCCATGCAGGGCAAGATGCTGCTGCCCATGGGCATCGTGGGCGGGATCTTCGGCACCGCCTTCGGCGTGCTGATCATGGGGCTGATCTACTGGGGTCTCGGCGTGGCCTCCTCCGAGGACCGGGATCGGAAGCCCGGCTTCCTGGACGGCGTGAACATGAGCGCCGTGCTGGGCCTGGTGGTGCTGCCCTACCAGCTCCTCACGGCCCTGATGTGCTTCCTGCGCCCCGTGGGGGGCCTCAGCCCCGAGAAGCTGAGCCCCACCAGCCTGGGCTTCTTCCTGCACCCCGCGAACCCGAAGCTCTATGCCTTCTACTGTTCCCTCGACCTCTTCATGGTCGCTTCCTGGGTGCTCACCTACGTGGCCGCCCGTCACCTGCTGCGGGCCAGGGCCTGGGGCGCCGCGCTCTGCACGGCGATCCCCGTCCTGTTCGTGGTCCTCAAGATCGCCTTCGCGAAGTAGCCCATGACCAAGACGACCAAGATCCTCATCGGCGCCGGCGCGCTCGCCGCCGTCGTGGTCCTCGCGGTGGCCCTCGGCGGCCCCAAGGACGACGCCAGCCTCTATTCCTGGGACACGATCGCCGCGGGCGACATCCGCGAGACGATCAGCGCCAGCGGCGAGATCCAGGCCAAGACCAAGATCAACATCGGCACTTCCGTGATGGGCGAGATCAAGGTCCTTCACGTGAAGGACGGCCAGGACGTGAAGGCCGGCGACCTGCTGGTGACCATCGACCACGAGAGCCTGCGCCAGGCAACGCTCCAGGCCCAGGCCATGCTGGACGCCTCCCGCAAGGAGGCCAGCCGCCTCCAGGCCTCCCGCGCGCGCTCCGAGGAGAACTTCGCGCGCATGGACGCGCTGTTCCGCCAGAAGCTCATCAGCGACGAGGAATACCGCCAGGCCCGCCTGGCCCGGGAGAGCGCCGCGCTGAACCACCAGTCGGGCATGGCCAACGTGCGCCAGTACGAGGCGAGCGTGGCCGCCGCGAAGACGGCCCTGGAGAAGTCCGTCCTGCGGGCCCCCATCTCGGGCCGCGTGACGGGCCTCAAGGCCGAGAAGGGCGAGACGGCCATCCCGGGCATGAGCAACGTGGCGGGCGCCACCCTCATGGTGGTCTCCGACATGAGCGAGGTGATTGCCGAGATCAAGGTGAACGAAAGCGAGGTGGTGCGCTGCCGGGTGGGCCAGAGTGCCCAGGTGAGCGTGGAATCGCTGCCCGGCCGGGTCTTCCCCGGCAAGGTCTATGAGGTGGCCAGCGCGGCCGAGAAGAGCGGCCAGGACGCCAACATGTACAAGGTGAAGGTCGGTCTGGACATGAAGGCCCAGGACGTGGCCCAGCTGCGGCCCGGCATGTCCGCCCGGGCCGTGATCCTCACCGCCGAGGCCAGGCAGGTGCTGCGCGTGCCCCTCCAGGCGGTGCTGGAGCGGGAGGGCAGCCTGGAGGAGGCCCAGAAGAAGGGCCTGCTGAGCCCCGAGGGACGTTCCGTGGTGATGGTCGTCGAGAACGGCCGCGCCCGGGAGCGCACGGTGAAGACCGGCATCGCCAGCACAGCCTACTTCGAGGTGAAGGAGGGCCTGAAGGCGGGCGAGAAGGGGCTCACCGGCCCCGTGCGCAAGCTCAAGGAGATGAAGGACCGCGATTCCGTGAACCTGCGCAAGCGCAGCGATGCGGAGCTGGAGGCCGAGGCCCAGAAGCGCAAGGGGGCCTCCCGGTGACCAACTTCGCGGAACCGCTTCACGCCGCGATCCGGGCCCTGCGCGCCAACAAGATGCGCTCGGCGCTCACGACGCTCGGCATCATCATCGGCGTCGCGGCGGTGATCATCGTGGTGAGCCTGGTGCGCGGCCTGGAGCGCAGTGTGCTGAAGCAGATCGAGCGCGCGGGCAGCCAGACCCTCTTCATCCGGCCCCTGATGCCCGGGGACATCCCCTTCGACGAGTTCAACAAGGTGCGCAGCCGCGACCTCACGCTGGAGGACATGAAGGCCCTGCAGCGCGCCGTGCCCCAGATCACCCAGCTCACGCCCCTCGCGGTCTCCAGCACGGAGCTCAAGGCCAACGGTCGCAGCGCCACCGTGACCATGGTGATGAGCGACGACTCCTACGTGGAGCTGAACGGCATGAACCTCCAGGCGGGACGCAATTTCGTACCCTCGGACCTGCGCCTCGGGAACAAGGTCGTCATCGTGGGGACCAAGATCCTGGAGAAGCTGGCCATCAAGGGCAACCCCATCGGAAAGGTGATCCAGAGCTCCAGCCTCAGCCTCGAGATCGTCGGCGTGCTGGAGGAACAGGGCACCACCATGGGCAACGACCCGGACAGCAACATCCTGATCCCGCTCACCACCGGCCTGCCCATGCTGTCGGACGTCCAGAGGCGCCAGCTCTTCTGCCAGGCCCGCATCGATCCGAAGCTCAACACGGATGACGGCGCGGACCTGGTGACAGACGCCCTGAGGCGCATCAAGGGCTTCAAGACCAAGGAGCAGGAGGGCTTCAAGGTCTTCAGCCCCAAGCAGATCGCCAGCATCATCGGCAACATCACCGGCATCATCACCGCTGTGGCCGGGGGCATGGTGTCCGTGGCCCTGCTGGTGGGCGGCATCGGCATCATGAACATCATGCTGGTGAGCGTCACCGAACGCACCCGCGAGATCGGCGTGCGCAAGGCGGTGGGGGCCAAGCGGCGGGACGTGCTGCTCCAGTTCCTCATCGAGGCGGCGCTCCTGAGCCTCTTCGGCGGCGCGCTGGGCATCCTGCTGGGCACCCTGGTGGGTTCCCTGCTGGGCAAGCTGCTTCTGGGTGCCGTGGGCAGCGTGCCCCTGTGGGCCGTGCTCGCCGCCTTCGCCGTGCCCGCCGGCATCGGGCTCGTCTTCGGCCTCTACCCGGCCGCCAAGGCGAGCAAGCTCGACCCCATCGAAAGCCTGCGCTACGAATAGGAGTCTTCCGTGAGCGGCGTGAACCTGCACCAGATCCCCATCTGCACGACCTTCGAGCCGCCCCCGGGTTTCGAGGTGGAGCGCGTCATCGGCCCCTGCTGGGGCATCACGGTGCGCAGCCGCAGCGTCATCGGCACCGCCTGTGCGGGGTGCCAGACCTTCTTCGGCGGCGAGATCACGATGATGACGGAGCTGGCCAACGACGCCCGCAACGAGGCGATGAACCGCCTGGAAATGCAGGCGCGTCACCTGGGCGCGAACGCGATCCTCGCCATGCGCTTCGACTCCGGGGAACTCATGCAGAGCACCAACGAGATCGTGGCGTACGGCACCGCCGTGGTCCTCCGGCCCCTGGCGCGGTGACCCGCCTTCCGCGGCCCCTGGCGCGGCGCATCGACCGCCTCGCCAGGGCCGCGCACCGCTTCCACCGCTTCGCCCACCACCCTCTGTGCGCCGCCTACCGGGGCGAGGTCTTCGCCCTTGGGCGCTGGCGGGTCTGCAGGGGATGCAGCCTCCTGGCACTCGGGGCCGGCCTGGGGCTTGCGGCAGGTGCGGGTGCGCCCCGGCTTTCACCGGGTGTGGTCGGCGCGGGCGCATGGGCGGCACTGGCCTGGACGGGCGCGGTCCTGGGTCTTCCCCAGGTCCGGCGGGCTGGGAAGGGCGCCACGCGTTTGCTCCCCGCGCTCGGCTGGGCCTTCTTCGGCGTGGAGGGGGCGCG
>CAXYVC010000155.1:0-5174 GCA_964292295.1 uncultured bacterium | reverse complement strand
GGCCTGAAAGCCAAAAACCGGGCCCAAGCCACCACGGGGGGCCCGCGTGGCGGGGGGGGGGCCGGGTGGTTTCCTGCCCGGCACGCCCCTGCCGCGGACGAGCCGCGACGGCCGCTCAGACCGCCTCCGGATGCAGGAAAGCCGCCCTACTGGGCGGCCTCCTGCCTGCGGGCCAGCACCTGGAAGTCGGCGGCCACGAGTTCGACGATCTGATGGGCGTGGCCCTTGGCGTCGGTGTAGTTCCGGGTGCGCTTCTCACCGTGCACCAGGACCGGAAGCCCCTTGGCCAGAAGCTTCTCGGCTCGGTCGGCCAGACGCCCCCACAGCACCACCGGCGTCCATTCCGTGGTCTTGGTCCAGGTGCCATCGGCGCCCTTGAGGTTCTTGGTGGAGGCGATGGAGAAGGAAGCCTTCTTCCTGCCTGAAGTAGTGACGGCAAAGCGGGGATCGCTTCCGAGGTTTCCGGTGAGGATGAGGGTGTTGAGGGACATGGTGTGCTCCTTGAGATCTGCCGCTCCTTGCGGCTCACCCCAAGGCAAGCGACGAAGCTCCCAAGGGCAGGAGACGCTTTCTGCGGGAGACCGGCGCAGGCACAAGCCGGAGGGATTCCCGCAGACCTGCAGGGCCGCTGCAGGCGGAAGCAGAGGCCCCGCAACCCGCAGGGCGCGAGGGAAGCGCCGCCAGAGCCGCAGGAAAGGCAGGCCAAAGGGGCAACCCACACCCCAACCCCCAGCCAAACGCCGATTCAGGAGCCCACGCCCCACCCGGCCACGACGAGGAGAGCCCCTATCCTTCCGACTCCGCCTGCTTGGCCCGAAAGGCTTCCAACCCCCGCCCCGTGACGATGTAGAAGCGCTCCGTGCCGCGACCAGGCACCTTCACGTTCTTCTGGAACCGGAGTTTTCCGGACTCCAGCACGGCCTCCAGGAGCCCGGCCTCCGCACAGCCCCGCGCCACATCCTTGGGGCTGAAGCCTTCGCAGGCATCCTTCCAGCCTTCGGCGTGGAAGAGGTAGTCCATCCGATCCTGGCCGTCCCGGCGACGGAATCCCGCGCTGTTCACCACGCGCTCACCCAGGATCTCCCAGTCGGCGAAGCGCGAAGTGCTGTGACGCTCGATGAATCCCACGACAGCGGCAATGCCCCGCTCGTGCTCACCCGCCCCCACTCCACCGCGCTGGGCGATCCAGGCCTTCAGACACACCTCCGCCGCCCAATCGGCACTCCCGGCGGCAATCGGCAGGATCCCCCACTGGATTGCCATTTCCCCCGCAAGAGCCACCAGAGCGAAGCGATCCAGCACCCGCCCCACCTGGGAGTCCGCCCGCCTCGGCAGGTGAGCCAGGCTCCATGCCACTTTCTGGCGCTCCCACGCGATCGCATCCTGATCCGTCGCCTGGCAAAGGCGCTCCAGAAAGCACCGGGATGCACTTCCATAGCAGCGCCGGGTAGCCAGGCGCAGATGATCCGCCAAAGCTTTGGAGGAATCAAAGCCCTCCCAGCGCTCGAAGGCTTGGTCCAGCCCCTCCGGCAGCACCGGGATGTCCACCATACGGACATCCTGGCCTGCCTTGGGGGCGCGACCCTCCTCCCGCATGCGATCCCCGAGGGTGATCTCGCCCGTGGAAAGAAAGAGCGTGCGCCAGCGCCTCCGGCTTCGCGCCTGCAAAGCCTTAGTTGCGCGAACCTTGTCGGTCCCGTTCGCCAGGAGGTAGGCCACCTCGCCCGCCTCCTTCGGCAACGCCTGCCCCTGCTCATCCAGGATCAGGAGGCAGTCGCAGTGGGACATGGCCACTGCCTCCAGACCGTTTGAAGTAGCGCGCCAGCTCTCGCGGTAGATCGGCCCTCCCCACACGCTGCCAGCTGCTTCCACGCAGGTGGTCTTGCCTTTGGAAGACTGGCCGAAGAAGTGGAACCCGCCTCCTTCCATTCCGAGCCGCCCCAACATCGGCGCCGCAAAGGCCACTGCCAGAGCAAATGTGAGCCGAGAGTTCCCCTGGGCGTGCCGCCCCACCTCCCGCTGCCAGTCCACAAGATCGCCCCGGACCCGGTAGGCGTGCTCCATGTCCAAGGCCAAATAGACCTGCTCCCCATGGGCAAGGGCACCGAAGGATGCACCAGGGAGCACGAAGGCACCTCCATGCCACCCTACCCGCTCCACGGAGCGCGCCCGCCCCAGCACGCGCACCGAAGCCAAGTAGGCCACCAGTTTCTTTCGCCGGGTTTCGTCCGGCGCCACCCAAAGGCCGCCGCGAATGAGGGTCCGCGCCAGCTCCGCCCCCTCACCGAGGAACAGCTCCCGAGGAAGGGTCTCTTCATGGGTCACACCATCGGGATCTTGCCACCGGAGGCGAAGACCCCACCCCTGCCACCGAATATCCCGCGTCTCCGCAAGCACACAAAACGGCCCGCTGAGCTGCTGAGGCTTCGAAGGTGACTCCGAGCCGTCATCCTCCACTTTCCCCCTGGGCAAGAACCAGAGCCCTTCTCCATCTAGGCGATAGGGAGGGAAGCAGGGGCGATTGGTATCTCCTCCGCTGGATGGCGCTACCGTGCCCCCAGGGTTCCCGGGATCCACCGGAACCTTCCGAGCGAGAGATGCCTCCCCCTGGCGCGGCCCCCGCAGCCACCCTCTTCCAGGGCAGACCCTCAGCGCCTCGCGCGCCTTCCGGCGCAGCTCCTCCTCACTCCAGGGTGGCCGACATGCGGGGTTGTACTCCTGCCAAAGGATGCCGAACGCATCCTCTTCCCCAAGATCAAAGCCAGCGGCCACCTTGATGGCCGCCGCCAAGGTAGTGGCATGACCACGAGAGCCCGCAATGGCGGGCGCCTCGCGGGCCAACACAGAGGCGTAGGCCCGTGCTCGCTCCAGCAAGGTGGAACTCTCTCCAGACGGCTGTGCGGTGGATCCTCGCTCCACCCATGTTGAGGGATCCTCGGAGCGAAACGCCACCTGGATCTCTTCCGACGTGTAGCGGACCGGGCAGGTCTCGAGTAACTCCACCAGGACATGCGGCTTCCGTTTCCGGTTAAAGAACCCTGGCAGCCTCATCACCCGAGCCACCTCGCAGACCGCCGGGTCGGCGCCCCACGTCTTGAGGACAGCCTGGATCTGCCGAAGCTCACCCTCATGGGCTTTCTGCCGCTCGGGATTACCTGCGCAGGACAGCGGCTCCTGGGCGAGCCAGTAAAGGTGTTCGCCATGACCACTACGAACACGCAGACCGGGCGGGAGGGGAAGCACCTCAACACCAGGCGATGGGGCACCCTCTGCCAGATCCAGATCGGCCCACCAGGCACGCAGGCCTACGATGTTCTCCTTTCGGCGCGCGGCACCATCAGTGGTATTCACGGTGACGAAGACGCCGGCCCCGGCCCGATTTCTCCGCTCGAGCTCCTGCGCCAGCGCCGAGAGACTGCCGTGGAGGGTGCGGGCCATCCTCTGATCCCTGCGAACCGTGTCGTCGTCAAACACTTGAAATACTAGTGGAGCCTCCCAAGCGTCCTTTAGGCTGCCCAAATTCAACAGTGACGATAAAAACGGCAAAGTGTGAGTCGTTAAACGATCCTTGAGAAGTGGCATTCTCATCGCCCCCGCCATCCTCATGCCTTACTCAGCCCCAACAGAGCTGATGTCGCATCGCAGGGAAACAGTGCTTGCCCAGCGGTTCGCTTCCTCAATTGTGATGACAACCCGCTCTCCTTTTTTGTCAGGAAAGATAAGACCTTTCTTTTTTTGCGAATAAAACCAAGCCCTACTCATTCCAGACCACTCAAGGAATTCGGATAAGTACATAAATGGCCTAGGGGACAAAAGAGCCGCACTAGCACCAACAGAGTTGCATTTGATTCTCGCCATTCTACCTCCACAGCTCTTAGTGGGTTTTTGAGCCGATGTTTTTAATAATCGATCAGACACAGTGGAATATGGCTAGGCCATGTGGAGCATTCCCACGATTGCCCCAATCCGATCGCAGTTCATCACTAATAACGAAGTTGTTCGCTTATCAATACACAAGATCAAGCCATCAATAGTCATGTGGCTCGATGAACCAGAGTTTGCTTGATTTTGTTTTTCACGCAACCCCCCCACCGAAATGCAAAGAGACAAGAAAAGATTGCACTTACATAGTGCTTGACTTTTCGAATATGCCATGTTAGGCTCTAGGCTACGCCAAAGCGTTAAGCCATAAGAGCCCAAACGCCACACTGACGCTCGACCCAGCGGTAAGTGGTGTTGAGCGGCTCATGACGAAATGTGACATAAATCACACAGCCTGGTCTCTCTCAGGGGGAGCCTTTCACGCCGGGCCACGGCAGATCGCAGGGATGGGAGCAGCTGTTATCCCGCCTGACTCTCACCACAAGGTCCCCGCGGCCAACCAGGTGTACCCCCCAGGGCACACCATGCCCTGGGAAGCCAGTTCGCAAGACTCAATCAGTACCGCAGCCTCACCATTCGCAACTACAGCGCCATAGTTGCCATCGCCTGCATGCCCACTTGGCTGCAGATTTGAAAAGAGGCTCTAGCTTTTCGGTCATTATCGACAGTGACTGACCAATCCATCAAGACTCATGTTTGTTACAACGATCTCGTGCGGAATCAGGACGTATTTCCACGTTTTTCCACCATTCGAGGCGGCATGACGATTTGCAGCCTCACACCAACATCTTGCGGCCTCGGCCTTGGCCTGGACCTTCGGATCCTCGACCTGGCTGGCCATTTTGGGCTCCAGCAGGAACTTGTCGGTGGCTGTCTCGACCACGAAATCCGGCTCGTATTGGTGCTCTTCCCGCTGGTAGCGGTAGTGAATCTGAAACTGCCCACGGGCTGGCTTCACCCACTTGAGGTCCTCGCGTTCGTTCTCCAGGATCACCGCCAAGACGCGCTCTGCATCCGAGCTGAACTTCTGGATCGGGAAGAGACACCGCTTGAAGCCGCCAAATACCATCTTGGGGATGTCCTGCTTCACCGCCACAGGGTCGCGGAAGTTCCGGATCGGTTCCCCGGCCGGTGCCTGGAAGGCCTGGGCCTGAAGGGTGCGATAACCCGGCGTGACGCGGGGCTCTAAGCCCTCGTGAACTTCCCAGGTGTGCTCGGACATGGCGGCATAGATGAAGGTATCGATTCACCCCCCTTGTTTCATGAGGTGCGATAGGCCTCAGGCTGGGCCG
>CAXYVC010000154.1:0-5175 GCA_964292295.1 uncultured bacterium | reverse complement strand
CACGGTGCTGCTGCTGGAGGGCGCCGCCGCGGGCTGGGAGGGCACGCCCCTCTTCGCGCCCATCGTGCACCTGCAGGTGCGCCGGGGCCAGAAGCTGGCCATCGTGGGCCTGAACGGCACGGGCAAGTCCACCCTGCTACGCGCCATCGCGGGAGAGCTGCCCTACGTCCACGGCGGCAGCCGCCTGGGCAGCCAGGTGAAGCTCGGCTATTTCGACCAGCACCATCGCAACCTGGACACCCGCAACACCGTGTTCCAGCAGATCCAGGGCGTCTCGGCCCCCACCGCCACCAAGCAGGACATCCTGGGCTTCCTGGCCAAGTTCCAGTTCCGGGGGGACGACGTGGACAAGCCCGTCACCGTGCTCTCGGGCGGCGAGCGGGCGCGCCTCTCGGTGGCCACCCTCATCCGCCAGGGCGTGAACCTGCTCCTCCTGGACGAGCCCACCAACCACATGGACATCGCCAGCATGGAGGCCATGGAGGACACGATCCTGGCCTTCAGCGGGGCCGTGGTGCTCGTCACCCACGACCGTTACCTCCTGGGGCGCGTGGCGGACAGCCTGCTGCGCATCCACGAGGGGCAAGCCGAGTTCCGGGAAGGGGGCTACGAGGACCACCAGGCCTGGGTGGACCTGGACCTGAACGCCGATGCCTCGCCGGAACCCGAGCCCGTGAAGAAGCCGAAGGCGGAGGAACGGGCCAAGGCGGAGGAGAAGCCCAAGGCCCCCGCAGCGCCCAGGGCCATCGACAAGGACCGCCAGCGCGCCGTGAAGCGCTGGGAGCGCAAGGTGGCCGAGGCGGAGGCCGAGGTCGCCGCCCTGGAGGCGAAGCTCGCGGAGCTGAACCAGGCCCTGGCGGAGGCGGATCCTGCCGACTGGCAGGCCTTCCAGGTGAGGCTGGACGACCAGAAGCGACTGGAGAGCGAGCTGGCCTACGCCATGAGCGCCTGGGAAGAGGCCCAGGGCGCCCTGGAGGAGGCCCTGGGATGAACCGCGTGGCGCGGATCCTGTGCATGCCTTTCCGCGCGGCGGAAGGCCCGGAGGGAGCATGAGCCTGCTGCTGGCTGTCGATGTGGGCAACACCAACGTCGTCATGGGTGTCTTCGACCTCGCGAAGGGGCCGCGGGCCTCCCCCGTGCACCCCTGGCGCCTGGCCACCAGCCGCGAGCGCACCGTGGCCGAATACGGCCTCTCCAGCCTCGCCCTGTTGCGGCACCAGGGGCTGGATCCCGCTGCCATCTCCGACGTGGTGATCGCCAGCGTGGTGCCGCCCCTGCATCCCGTGCTGGACGCCTGGCTGCGGGTCTACTTCCACGCCGATCCCCTCTGGATCGGTCCCGGCATCAAGACGGGCCTGAAGGTGCTGCTGGAGAACCCGGCGGAACTGGGCGCCGACCGCATCGTGAATGCCGTGGCGGGCCTGGAGCTGCACGGCGCGCCGCTCATTGCGGTGGACTTCGGCACGGCCACCACCTTCGACGTGGTGAGCGCCCGGCGCGAGTATCTCGGCGGCATCATCCTCCCCGGCCTGAAGCTGGGTGCCGAGGCCCTCTTCCAGCGCGCCTCCCGCCTGCCGCGGGTGGAGATCACCGAGCCCGAGCGCCTGGTGGGGCGCAACACCGTGCAGGCCATGCAGTCCGGCCTCTACTACGGCTACGTGGGCCAGGTGGACGGCATCCTGGAGCGCCTGCTGGCGGAGTACCCCGGCGCCAGGGTCGTGGCCACGGGCGGCCTCGCCAGCGTGATCGCGCCCGCCACCAAGGTCCCCTGCATCCTGGAGCCGGACCTCACGCTGGAGGGCCTGCGCATCCTGTGGCAGAAGAACCGGAAGTGAGGCCCTTCCTCCTGCACCTGGCGCAGGTGGACAGCACCCAGGCCTTCCTGGGCCGCCACCCCGAGTTGCTTCGCTGCGCCGTGTGCGCTGGCGCCCAGACCGCCGGGCGGGGCAGGGGGGCCAACACCTGGGAAAGCGCGCCCGGGGCCGGCCTCTGGATGAGCGCCGCCCTGCCGATGCCGGAGGTTCCGCCGGGCCTCGTGCCGCAGCGGGCCATGGAGGCGGTCATCGAGGCGCTCGAGCCCTGCGGCCTGGAGCTGGGGCTCAAGTGGCCCAACGACCTCGTGGCGCGCCAGGAGGGCCGTCTCGTGAAGCTGGGGGGCATCCTGGGCGAGATGCGCAGCGGGCGCGTGCTCCTCGGCCTGGGCGTGAACCTCCGCAGCGCCCCCGGGATTCCCGGCCGGGCCATTCCCCCCGCCTGTCTCGCGGAGCTGGGGGCCGCCTGGGTGCCGGAACCCGGTACCCTGGCCCGTCTCGTCCTGGACCTGTGGGACGACCTCTCCGTCACGCGTCCGCCCGCCTTCCGCTGGCCCGGGGAAGGGGAGCGGATCGCCTGGGAGGAGGAGGCCGGAAGCGTCCAGGGCCGCTGCCTGGGTTGGGAGGAGGATGGGCGGCTCCGGGTGGAGACCCCGCAGGGCGTGCGCCGCCCCAGCGCGGGGGATCTGCGGGGCCTGGGCTAGGCCGGTCGGCACAGAGGCGGGCCAGGGTCTGCGCCAGCTCCTGACGGTTGAAGGGCTTCTGGAGGAAGGCGGATACGCTGCCTTCGAGCAGGTCGCCGACCTGGGTGCTCCGGGGGAAGCCGCTCATGAGAACGATGGGGACGCCAGGGGCGATCCGGCGCAGCTCCAGGGCCAGCTCCCGCCCCGAGAGCCTGGGCATCACCACGTCGAGGAGCACCGCCGAAAGGCGGTCGTGGGACTCCCGGAAATACGCCAGACCCTGGACGGGATCCCCCGTGCTCTCCACGCGGTAGCCGAGGCTTTCGATCTGCAGGGTGATGGCCGTCCGCACGAAGTCCTCGTCGTCGATCACCAGCACGGTGCCGCTTCCGCGGGGCGCGGGGAGCGCAGCCGGCGCTTCCGCCGGCTGGTCCTGGCCCAACAGCGGAAGGTAGAGGTGGAAGAGGCTCCCCTCGCCCACCCGGCTATCCACGGCCACGGCGCCGCGGTGGGAGGCCATGGCGCCGAAGACCGCGGCCAGGCCCAGGCCCGTGCCCATACCCACGTCCTTGGTGGTGAAGAAGGGGTCGAAGATGCGCTGGAGGTGCGCTTCGGGAATGCCGCAGCCCGTGTCGGCCACGCAGAGGTGCAGGTATTCCCCCTCCTCGAGGCGGAAGCTCCCCACCTGGCAGTGCGGTCCCGCGAGGTGCACGTTCTCCGAGGAGAAGGTGATGCGCCCTCCTTCCGGCATGGCGTCCCTCGCATTCACGCCCAGGTTCAGGAGGGCGTTCTGGAGCTGGGCGGGGTCGCCCACGAGGGTGGCCCGCTCCGCCTCGAGGCGGGTGACGATCTCGATGCGACGGTCGATGGTGCGCTCCAGCAGCGCCACGGTCTCGTGGAGGACCTGGTGGGCGTCCAGGGGCGTGGAGAGGATCTTCCCCTTCCGGGCGAAGGCCAGCAGCTTTCGCGTCAGCTGGCCCGCCCGCTCGGAGGCGGAGATGATCGTTCCGCACAGACGCCGCTCGCTCTCGCCGGAGGCCCGCTCTGCCATCACCTCGGCGGAGGCCAGGATGGCCGAAAGCATGTTGTTGAAGTCGTGGGCCACGCCGCCCGCCAGCTGGCCGAGGGCATCCAGCTTCTGGGCCTGATGCAGCTTCTCTTCCATGTCGCGGAGCTCGGTCAGGTCCCGGATCACGGTGATCAGGAGGTCCCGGGAGCCGTGCCGGAAGGAGAACACCGTGAACTCGGCATCGAAGCGGCTGCCGTCCTCCCGCTGGCATTGCCAGGGAAGCCGCTGGAGTTCGCCCGCCTGGCTCATGCGGCACAGCCGGCGGCCCTTCTCGGCGGAATGGCTCCCGTCGGGCTGTTTCTGGGGTGCGCGTTCCCAGGGGAGCAGCGGATCGGGAGCCTCCGGGATGTGGAACATCTCGCGGTAGCGGAGGTTGACGTCGACGACCCTGGACTCCCCGGGGCCCGCTTCCACGACGGCGATGGCTTCCGGAGACGCGTCGAAGAGGGTCCGGAAATAGGCCTCCCGCGCATGCAGCTGCCGGTGGGCGTCGACGCTGCGCCGGTGGAGGACCAGGACGACGGCGCAGCCGGCCACCAGCAGGGCGGCCACGGCCAGGTTGATGCGCAGGTCGCTGCGCCACTGGGCCAAGACCCGCGCTTCCGAGAAGCCCGCCGCGGCGACCAGGGGAAGGCCCTCGACCGGCTGGAGGGCCCAGAGCTGGGGGCTACGCTCACCGAGGCCGGGGCTGCGGAACCGGGTCTTCCCGCGCTGGATCCAGGCCTGCAGGATGGGGTCGGTGCTGGGATTCCCCACGGCCTCCCCAAGGCCGGGCTGACGCGAGGGTGTGCGCGCCACGAGTCGGCGCCCGGTGTCGTACAGCGCGAGGGTCCACTGCTGGAGGTCCACGGCCACCAGCGATTCGCCCACCCGGTCGGTGTCGAGGGTGGCCGCGAGGACGCCCAGGAAACGCCCGTCCGGCGCCGTCAGGCGCCGGGTGAGCTGGATGCCCCAGCGCTGGGTGGCCTGGTCCAGCAGGGGGGCGGATAGCCGGGCCTGGTCCTCGGTGGCCATGCGCTGCGCCTGGACGCCCGGGCGCTCCGTTGGACCCGGTTCCAGCGGGGGGGCCTGGGAAGACGCGACGAGGCGACCTTCCGCATCCAGGACATGGAGGGCGCTGAGTTGGGGAATCCGGGCCAGGTGGGCGCGGAGGAGGGGCTGCAGGACGGCGGGCTCCTGCCGTTCCGCCCCGGGGGCGAGGTGCTCGCGCAGGTCCAGCAGCAGGAGGTCCGTCTGCCGGAAGAGCCCCTGGACCTGGTTGGCCGTGGCCTGGGCCCGGTTGGCGGCCCGCAGCGCCATGGTGTCGAGGTCCCGCGAACGGCCTTCGGCCAGCACCCAGCCCTGGAAGAACAGGGCCAGCAGGACGGTGCACAGCACCGCGGGCACGATCAGGTCGGAGGGGCGCAGGCGCATGGTTTCCCGGGGCTCCTTCGGCATTGTGCCCAAACGGATGGGAGGCGGATCCAAAAAAACGGCGGGCCGGGAGGGCCCGCCGTTCGCCTTGGGGCCGCGGTGGTTCCTAGCTGTAGCCGCCCATGAGCTTGGCGATGGAGCGGCTCACGAACATCCAGAGCACGAGGCAGGCCACGAGGGCGTGGCCCGGGCAGAGGAT
>CAXYVC010000153.1:0-5191 GCA_964292295.1 uncultured bacterium | reverse complement strand
GGATCCGTGTTCCCCAGGCGCCCCACGGGCGCCTCCACGGTGCAGGCGGCGACGGGCGTCGCGGTGCGGGCCAGGTAGCTCTTGTGCACGCGCCGCTCCTGGAAGGCGCGGCCCAGATCCCCCGCACCGGCCTTGGCCAGGAGGATCACGCCGCTGGTGCCCGCGTCCAGGCGGTGCTGGAGGTGCAGCGCCTCTCCCGGGCGCTGGCGCCCCAGGAGGGCCATGAGGTCGTGGCGGTCCGAGGCCTGGGTGCCCTGGCTGGCCATGCCCGCGGGCTTGTTCACGGCCAGCAGCCAGGCGTCCTCGTGGAGCACCTCCAGGTCCAGGTCCGGAAGGGGGCCCAGGCTGTCGTCGATGGCCAGCCGCACCAGGGTGCCGGGCTTCAGGGTGCGGGAAGCCACCCGGATGCGCCGCCCCTCGGCCTGGACGCCGCCCAGCTTCAGGGCCTCCCGCACCCGGCGGCGGCTCAGGCCGCTGTGTTCCGAGAGGAGCTGGTCCAGGCGCAGCCCGGCCTCGGAAGGCTCCACGGTGAATTTCCAGCTCTTCTGCGCCATGCTTCAAGCCTACCCTCTCGAAGCCTGCCCATGTCCGCCGCCTCCCCACGCCCCCCTCTCGCCCGGCGCAGCGCCGCCGCGGTGGGCCGCGGCCTGCGCAGCGCCCTGGGGCAGACGGGCGCCGTGGGCTGGCTGGCCTGGCTGGCCCTGCGCCACGGGCTGACCCTGCGGCGGGAGCGCCTGGGCGTGGTGCTGGACCAGACGAAGCTGCAGGTGCGCTTCACGGCCTGGGACGCCCTGCCGCTGGCCCTGCTGGCGGCCCTGCTGCTGGGCGGCACCGCCATCCTCCAGGTCTACGGCCAGCTCAGCGCCCTCGGCGCCGAGCGCACCCTGAGCCGCATCCTGGCCCAGCTGGTGATCCGGGAGCTGGGGCCGCTCATGGTGGGCATCCTCGTGCTGGCCCGCAGCGGCACCGCCATCGCCGCCGAGATGGCCTCCGTGCGCCTGAGCGGCGAAGCTGCGGCCCTGAGCGCCCTGGGCGTGAACCCGGTGCAGTATTTCCTGCTCCCCCGCCTGCTGGGGGGCGTCGTGTCGGTCTTCACCCTCGTCGTCCTCGTGGACGCCTCGGCCCTGCTCGGGGGCTTTGCCGTGGCCTGGCTGCTGCGGCCCCTCTCCCTCCAGGCCTTCCTGGAAGCCCTGGGCGAGGCCATCGGCGGCGCGGAGCTGGCGGTGACCGCCCTCAAGGCCCTGGCCTTCGGCACGGCCATCCCCCTGCTCTGCGTGGCCTTCGGCTTCCGCGTCAGGCAGAGCAGCACGGAGATCCCCCAGGCCGTCACCCGCGCGGCGGTGGTCTCGCTCATGGCCCTGCTGCTCTCCAGCGCCTTCCTGTCCCTGGTGCTCTATGCCTGAGCTGCTGGAACTGGAAGGCGTGCGGCTGGCCACCCCCCAGGGCGGCCCGCTGCTGGACCGCCTCTCCTGGAGCCTGCCCGCCGGCGGGCGGATGCTCCTGGCCCCGGGCCCCGCCGCGGAGGCCCTGCTGCGCTTAGGAGCGGGGCTCCTCGCGCCGGAGGCCGGCATCGTTCGCCTGGGAGGCCTTCCCCTGGGGCCCACCACGCTAGAGCATCCCTTTCGCGCCCGGGGCGCCCTGGGCTGGGTGCCCACGGAGGGCGGCCTGCTGGTGAACCTGGGGCTCTGCGCCAACCTCGCCCTGCCCCTGCGCTTCCTGCGGGGGCTGGGACGCGGCGAGGCCGAGGCCCGCGCGAAGGAAGCCCTGGTGTCCGCAGGGCTGGGGACCCTCGCCGGGCACCGCCCCCACGCCCTCGCGCCCCTGGAGCGCTGGCTGGGCGCCCTGCTGCGCGCCGCCCTGCTCGGGCCGGAGCTCTGGATGGTGGCGGCCCCGCCCCAGCCCCTGGAGGGGGAGCTCCGCCTGCGGGCGCGGGCCTGCCTGGCGTCCAGCCTGGCGCAGCCCGCCGTGGCGGCGCTGGTGGTGGATGGCGAGGGCTGGGTTCCCGAAGGCCCCTGGCGCAGGCTGCGGATCCGGGACGGATGCATGGAGGACGCGGAGGCATGAGCTTCGATCGGGATGACGTGCGCGTGGGTCTGGTGGTCCTGCTGGCGGCGGGCCTCTTCGGGGGGCTGCTCTTCCACCGCGCCTTCCGGGCGCTCTTCACGAAGGAGCGCAGGGTACAGGTGCGCCTGGAGAACGTGAGCGACCTGGCTGTAGGCACCGAGGTGCTCCTCCAGGGCCTGCGCGTGGGCCAGGTGAAAGCCATCGACCTGGAGCGCAGCGACGTGGACTACCGCTTCGTGGCCACCCTGGGCCTACGCCCCGACATCGTGCTCTGGCGGGGCACCCGGGGCATCGTCACCTCCAAGGTGCTGGGCGGGAGCTACCTGGATCTGGCGCTCCCTCCCAAGGCCCAGCGCGCGGTGCCCCTGCAGGCCGGGGACGTCCTGGAAGGCGCCAGCTCGGGCAGCCTGGCCGCCCTCATCGGCGAGATGGAGGCCTTCGTGCGCAACCTTAACGGCACGCTCACGGAGCTTCGCGGACACGTGAAGGCCAAGGGACTGGGCAGCCTGCTGGAACACCCGGAGCTGCGGAAGGTGCTGGGCAACCTCGACGGCACCCTGACCGAGTTCCGCACCCTGGCGCGGGAGGGCCAGACCCTCGCCCGCCATGGCGACGCCGCCGCCCAGGCGGCCACCCGCGACCTGGAGCGCCTGGAGACGAGCCTGGCCGCCCTGCAGGAGCTCACCCGCCGCCGCGCCGGAGACCTGGATGCCATCGTGGCCAACCTCGCCACGGTGCTGGGCGAGCTGAAGGGCCTGGGCACGGAGGCACGCGGGCTCCTGAAGGCCGGAGGCCCGGTGGAGGGGAGCCTGGAGGCCCTGCAGCGGGACCTGCGCGCTGCGGAAGAGCTGCTGGAGCTCCTGAAGGCGAAGCCCAACCGGCTGGTCTGGGGCACCCCCAGCGCCGCCGAGAAGGCCGCCGCCAAGGACCGGGTGGAGGCACGGACCGGCTCCCGCTAGCCGCCGTCGCGCGGTTCCCCGGCCCGGCCCGACGGCGGCCTGTCGCCCGCGCAGCCGGTTCCTGGCAGCCTCGCTTCCGAAAGGACACCCCATGCACGACCGCCTCTTCCTCGGCCTCAACGGAACGGTTCTCGCCCTGCGCGCCTCGGACGGCCGGGAGCTCTGGCGCCACAAGCTCGCGAGCGGCAGCTGGGGCAACGCCTACACCAGCGTGACCCTGCTGGACGGCCAGCTCTACGCCACCCACTGCGGGGAGCTGCACGCCCTGGACCCCGAGACCGGTGCGCTGCGCTGGAAGAACCCCCTGCCCGGCCTCGGCACGGGCTTCCTGAGCCTGGCGGGGGCGTCGCCTTCGGCCGCCGACGCGGACGTCTCGGCCCAGATGGCCGCCCAGGCCGGGGCCACGGCGGGCGTCCTGCCCCCCCCCTCCCCCGCCCGCCGTTCCTGTCAGAGGGGGGGGCCCACTCCGCCTTCTCTGCCTTGGCGGGCAGGGGCTCCAGGGTGAGGATGGGGGCGTGGATCTCCAGGGTCTGCCCCTCCTCCACCTGGATCTGGGCCACGCGGCCCGCCACGGGGGCCACGTACTCGTTCTGCATCTTCATGGCCTCGAGGATCAGCAGGGGCTGGCCCTCCTCGACCTCCTCGCCCTCCTGGACGAAGAGCTTCAGCACCTTGCCCGGCATCAGGGCCTTTATCAGGCCCTCGCCGGCGTGCTTGGAACGGGCCATGGCCTCGGCCAGCAGGGCCTTGTGGGGGTCCTGCAGGGTGAACTCGTAGGCGCCGTCGTAGATGCTCATGCGGAAGCCGTGGAGGTCGGGGTCCCCCGTGCGCATGCGGTCGCAGTTCACGCCCACGCTGTGCCCGTCCAGGATGACGGAGTAGGAGGTGGGCTCCACCTTGACGATGTCCACGGGGATCTCCTCCCCGTCCCACACCATCACGACCTTGCCCTGGTGGCGGTGGATCTCCAGCTCGTGGGTCTCCTCGCCGATGCTCAGTGTCCGCTTCATAACGCCTTCCACCTGCTACAGACGGTTGAACTTCCCGACCAGCTTCCACGCCTCCGTGGGCCGCTCGGGACGCGCCACGGGCTGCTGGGCCCGGCGCTGCTCCAGTTCCAGCTCCTCGTAGAGGGCCGCGGCCACCGCGAACTTCAGGTTGGGACCGATGCCCTTCTGCTTCCAGAAGCTGTGGTCCAGCATGCCCGTGTGGAGCTCGCCCTTGAGGAAGGGCTTGTGCTCCATCAGGGCCTTGTGGAAGGCCACGTTGTTCCGCACACCGCCGATGCGGTATTCCCCGAGGGCCGCGTGCATGCGCTCGATGGCCTGGGCGCGGTCGGGGCCCCAGGTGCTGAGCTTGGAGATGATGGGCGCGTAGAAGGGGCTCAACTCCCAGCCGGGATAGACGCCACTGTCGTTCCGCAGGTTCCGCCCCTCGGGAACCCGGAGGTAGGTGAGCCGGCCGGCGCTGGGGGCGAACTCGCGCAGGGGATCCTCCGCGTTGATGCGGCACTGGAGCGCATGGCCCCAGAGGGGGACCTGGTCCTGGGTGAGCGGCAGGGGCTGGCCCTGGGCGATGGCGATCTGCCAGCGCACCAGGTCCTGGCCGGTGATCCACTCGGTGAGGGCGTGGCCGCCCTGGATGCGGCAGGTCATCTCCAGGAAGTAGAAGTTCCCCTCGTGGTCCAGCAGGAACTCCACGGTGCCGATGCCCACGTACTTCACCTCGCGGGCGATGGCGATGGCCGCGTCCGCCAGCCTCTGGCGCAGCTCCGGCCCCACGGCGGGGCTCGGGGCCTCCTCGACCACCTGCTGGAAGCGGCGCTGGACGGAGCCCTCGCGCTCCCACAGGCAGACGACGTTGCCCTGGCTGTCCCCGGCGATCTGCACCTCCAGGTAGCGGGGGTGCACCAGGGCCTTCTCCAGGTAGACGCGCTCGTCCCAGAAGCTGAAGATGGCGTCCCCCTTCACCCGGGGCAGCGCGCGGCGCAGCTCGGCGCAGGTCTTCACCAGGCGCATGCCCTTGCCGTCCCGGCCCACCACGGGCTTGACCACGAGGGGGAAGCCCAGAGCCTTCGCCTGGTCCACGCAGGCCTCGGCGTTCTCGCGACCTCACGCCGAGGGCGGGCTGCGGACCGGCGCCGCCGGCGCGCCCGGCGCGGCGCGGGC
>CAXYVC010000152.1:0-5201 GCA_964292295.1 uncultured bacterium | reverse complement strand
CCGGAAAACCAAAACAAACAGGCCTCCGGCCCCTCGCCGGGGCCGGAGACACACAGAACGGGATCCGCTTCCAGCCCCATCCTAGCCCGCCCGCCCTTGTTCCACAAGGCCCAAAAGCGGCGCACCCGCCAGGCGTGCAACTTTTTTTTCAGCTTTCCGCCACCCCGTAAACCCGCCCATCGCCCCCGGCCGCCGGTGCGTACAATGGCCCCATGAGCGCAGCGGACCGCCCCTACATCCCCGACCTGGACAGCATCGCGCCCGGCCTGGACCTGCCCGCGGAGATCGCGCGGCTGCGGCGGGAGCGGAAGGCCGTCATCCTCGCCCACTACTACCAGGATCCGGAGATCCAGGACCTGGCGGACTTCGTGGGGGACAGCCTGCAGCTCAGCCAGCAGGCTGCCGCGACGGACGCGGAGGTGATCGTCTTCTGCGGCGTGCACTTCATGGCCGAGACCGCCAAGATCCTGAGCCCCGGCAAGACGGTGGTGCTGCCCGACCTGGACGCGGGCTGTTCCCTGGCGGACCGCTGCCCCGCCGAGAGCTTCCGGGAATGGCTGAAGGCCTATCCCGGCCACGCGGTCGTCAGCTACATCAACTGCTCCGCCGGCGTGAAGGCGCTCTCCGATGTCATCTGCACCAGTTCCAACGCGGCCCGGGTCGTGGAGAGCCTGCCCAAGGGCCAGCCCATCGTCTTCGCGCCGGACCGCCACCTGGGCGCCTGGGTCGCCCGCGCCACGGGCCGCGACCTCGTGCTCTACCCGGGCTTCTGCATCGTGCACGAGCAGTTCACCGCCCGCCGCCTGGCCGCCCTGAAGGCCACGCACCCGGAGGCGCAGGTGGTGGTGCACCCCGAGTGCGACGCCTCCGTGAGCCGCCTGGCGGACGTGGTGGGCTCCACCGCGGCCCTCCTCGCCCACGTGGCCAAGAGCCCCGCCCGCAGCTTCATCGTGGGCACCGAGACGGGCATCCTCCACCAGATGCGCCGCCTGCGCCCGGATGCGGAGCTGATCCCGCTCCCCGCGGACAACGGCTGCGCCTGCAGCCTCTGCCCCTACATGCGCTTGAACTCCATCGAGAAGCTCTACCTGGCCCTGCGGGACCTGAAGCCCGAGATCACCCTTCCCGAGGAGCTGCGCCTCCGGGCCCTCCGGCCCCTCGAGCGCATGCTCGCCCTGGGCTGAGGCCGCGCCGCCATGCTGGCCCGCCGCATCGCCCGCTTCCGCGCACGGCAAGGCCGACGGCGCAATCCGGGCGTCTGGCAGCGGATCCAGCTGCGCTGGGGCGCGGTGCTCCTGGTCCTGGCATGCCTCGCCATCGGCGTCCTGCTGCTCTGGGCGCCCTTCTACTGGGCCACGGAGCGCCTGAACGCCCTCAACGCCGTCTGGGGCGTCGGCGCCTTCGAGGACGCGGGACGCCTGGAGGCGCACTGGGTGAACCTGCCGCCCCTGGCCCCCTTCCGGGAGGGGCAGGAAGCCCACGTGAAGGGGTTCCTCGCCCGGCAGCCCCTCGTGGTGGCGGTGCTGGACCGGCGCCAGCCCCGCACGCTGTGGATCCGCGAAGGCGAGGGACTCGTCCGGGCCCAGGGCAGTCCGGACGAGGCGCTCTACCACCAGTGGATCACCCAGGCGGAGGCCGCCCAGCGCTTCCAGTTCGTGCCGCCCGCCGCCCTGAATCCGGACCCGCAGAAGCAGCCGGCCCTGGTACTCCTGGGGGACCGCTGGGTGGCGGTGAAGCGCTGGCGCATCGGCAGCCCCGAGGTGGAGCGCGCCCTGCAGCGCACCTTCCCCGAAGGATGCCGCTGCCGCCTGGGCCTGCGCCGCACCGGCGGGACTTCCCACGGTCTCAAGCCCGAGGCCTGGGGAGCCGAGCCCCACCTCCAGGCGGACGCCTACCGCGTCACCGATCGCTGGTTCTCCCTCGGCACCACCAGCGACGCCTTCCAGGGCTGGGACCTGGTGGCCATCCCCTGGCTCCGGGAAAGCCGCCCCATGGCCGCCGCCGTCCTGCGCCACTTCTGGATCGCATCGAGCTTCAGCGCCGCGGTGGGCCTGGCCCTCGGCGCGGGCCTCTGGATGCGGCGAAGGGCCCGACTCCGGGCCACCCTGGACGCGGATCGCCTGGCCGCCCTGACCCACAGCCTCAAGACGCCCCTGGCCATCCTGAAGATCCGCTGCGACTCCATCCGCCTGGGACGCCTCGCCCCCGAGCAGCAGGACGCGGAACTCATCAAGCTGGGCGAGGAGGTGGACCACCTCACCCTCATCATCGAGCACGGCCTGGAGGCGATCCGGGGCAGCTCCGAGTCGGGCCCCCAAGCCGAGGTGGGCACCGGCTGGCTGGCCCAGGTGGCCGAGGACCTGGCCCCCGCCTTCGAGGCTGAGGGCCGCGCCCTCCACCTCGAGCTCGGTCCCGACGCCGGGCGGGCCAACCTGCCGAGCCTGCGGGCCGCCCTCCTCACCCTGCTGGAGAACGCCCTCTTCCACGGCGGCGGTGCCGTGACCCTCTCCAGCCACCGCCACCGCAAGCGGCTGGTGCTGAAGGTCCGGGATGAAGGCGAGGGCCTGGAAGCCCACCAGCTCGAGGCCCTGGGGCGGCCCTTCCTGCGCCTGCGCCGGGAAGGCACCGAGGGATTCACCCGGGACGGCAAGGGCCTGGGGCTCACCCTGCTGGGCCAGGTGGCGCGCAAGGAGGGCTGGGGCCTCACCTTCGCGTCCGCGCCAGGGCAGGGTTTCACCGCCACCATCGAGCTCCGCCTCGCCTAGAAAAAGCCGTTCTTGCCAGGTGCCACTCCCCAGGCGAAGGTGGAAGACCAGCCCGACAAGAGCCTCTCCCATGACCCACATCCTGGTGGTTGAAGACGAACCCAGCCTGCGCCGGCTTCTCGCAGAAAACCTTGCCTACGAGGGCTTTACCATCGAGGAGGCCGAGGACGGCATTCCCGCCCTCGCGGCCCACCGTGCCCACCGCGCCAGCCTGATCGTGCTGGACCTGATGCTGCCCCGCATGGACGGCTTCCAGGTGATCCAGGAGCTGCGGGCGGTGCGGGACCCCGTGCCCGTGCTGCTGCTCACCGCCCGGGGGAGCGAGGCCGACCGCGTGAAGGGGCTCAGCCTCGGCGCCGACGACTACCTGGTGAAGCCCTTCTCGGTCCTGGAGCTCATCGCCCGCGTGAAGGCGATCCTCCGCCGCACCCAGCCCCTGCAGCAGCCCACCCGCCTGCGCTCCGGCGCCTTCACCTTCGACCTCATCGCCCTGGAGGCCAGCCGCGCCGGCCAGCGCCTGGATCTCACGCCCCGGGAGTTCCGCCTGCTGGAAATCCTCATCACCCATCCCGGCCGCACCCACAGCCGCACGGAGCTGCTGCAGCAGGCCTGGGAGCCCGACGCCCGCCCCACGCCCCGCACCGTGGACGTGCACATCGCCAACCTCCGCAGGAAGCTCGGGGACGAGGAGCGCAAGGCCCTCATCGCCACCGTGGGCGGGGAGGGCTACCGCTGGACCCAGCCGGCGGAGGAGGCGTAGCCATCCCGAGTGGTGCGCTGCCCCTGACGGTGCCGGCCCCACCAACGCCTGGCCGCCCTCACCTCCTTCGGGTCTACTGCACCACCGGATGCGCGGCCTCGGGGTCCAGGCCCAGGGCCATCCGTTCGAAGGGCGCCGCCACCTCCAGCGCCGTTCCCGGCAGAAGGCCCGGAAGCCCCCGCAGAGCGGGGGGAGGCAGCAGGAAGACCCCGCCGGGTCGAAGGGAGGCCAGCTCCAGTCCCGCCCAGGCATCGAGGGGGGCCCGCCGCCGGTGACCGCCGGCGCAGACTTCCAGGAAGCCCTCTCCCGGGCCATCCAGGCACAGCCAGCGCCCGAGCACCGCGCTGCCGCCATCCTCCAGGGCCAGGCAGAAGCCCCCAGGAGCCCCGCCGCCCAGACCCGCCACCGCCAGCGTGGGGCGGGGGGGCGCTCCCACCAGGGCCCCCGGTCCCCGCACGCCGCCGCGATCCAGGCGGCGGCCGTCAGGCCCCAGCAGCAGCGCGGGCCTCGGCAGGCAGGGCAGGGGCCGCGTGGCATGTTCCCGGGGCGCAAGCAGCTCGGGCAGATCCCCGCGGCGCGCCCAGGCCTCCGCGTAGGAAAGGGCCTTGGCCGCCCGCAGAAGCGCCCGCGGACCCGATTCCAGGAGGCGGCGCAGGCTGGGGGGCACCAGGGCCTCCGCCAGGCGTTCGGGCCGCGTCTCCCCCAGGCGGGCGAGGCGCGCCTGCTCCGCGCGGTTCAGGTCCACCAGACGCGTCGGATCCGAGGGCAGCGGTGCCACCAGGGCCCGGCGCCCCTCCAGCAGCAGCACCATGCCGAGCTTCCTCACGCCTGCCCCCGCAGCCAGGCGGCGAGCTCCGGCGGCACGGGGCGGGGCCGGCCCGCACGGAAGTCGTAGAGGACCTGGACGCTCTGCGCCTCGGCCAGCACCACGCCGTCGCCCCGCAGCACCTGGTAGGCCAGCGCGAAGGAACTCGTGCCCGCCTGGGTGCAGCGCAGTTCCACCCGCACCGCGTCCTCCAGGAGGATGGGCTTGCGGTAGTCCACCTCCACCCGCGCGATGAGGAAACCCGCCTCCTCGAAGGGGCGCCCGGCCAGGAAGCCGCGCCACCAGGCCAGGCGCGCCACCTCCAGGAAGGTCAGCACCGCCGCGTGGTTCACGTGCCCCAGGGGATCGAGATCCCGGAAGCGCACCTCGATGGGATGGGAGAAGGGCATGGAGATCCTCGCCAGGGGCTACTCTGGAGGAGTATGACCGAAGCCGCCCCCGCGCCCTGGACCCCGGACCGCCGCTGGGCGGATCCCCTGATCGCCTTCCTGGCCCTTCTGTGCCTGCTCCTGGGCGGAGCCGCCCTGCGCCAGCGGAGCGCCGCGCCCAAGACCCCCTCCGCGAGCCTGAGCCTGGAGGGCCGCACCCGGGAGATCGCCCTGGCCGGCGCGCGCTTCCTACCCCTCCCCGCAGGGCCACAGGCGGACCCGGCCACCCTGGCCCCCCGCCTGCGCGCCCCCTGGGATCGCGCCATGCTCGCGGTCCTCCTGGCCGAGACCGGCAAGCTGGAGGAAGGATTCGCGCTGGCCAAGGAAGGCCCGGCCCCCTTCCTGAAGGTCTGGGAGGCCGCCTACCTGGGCGGCGCAGGCCCCCCCGCGCCCCCCGGAAGGCGCGGCCGGGGCCCCCCCCC
>CAXYVC010000151.1:0-5242 GCA_964292295.1 uncultured bacterium | reverse complement strand
CGGTCCCGACCGCGGCGCCGGAAAGCCCCGCGAGGTCTACGCCCTGGAGGAGTAGACCTCCATCCGGTCCCGGATGGGAGGCTCCATCGCTGCGAACCGGCGCAGCCGGGAGCAGGAGGACCGTGCCGCGCACGGCCCGTTCGATGGAGGAGGAAGGCATCATCGGTCCCGACCGCGGCGCCGGAAAGCCCCGCGAGGTCTACGCCCTGGAGGAGTAGCCCGCAGCCGCCGGACGCTACGCCGCGGGGGCAGCGGGCACAGGAACCTTGGGCTTCTTCGGCACGGTCCAGGTGCTGCGGTCCTTCGCGGGAGCGAGGCCCGCGCCGTGGCACATCAGGCAACCCGCCAGGGAGGGATCCCCGTCCCGCCAGTAGGCGCGCGCCTGGCCGCCGGTTTCGCCGCGCTTGGCCTCGGGCACCCGGGCCCAGTAGTACGTCAGGCGGGCCTTGCCCTGCTTCATCTCCAGGGCGTAGAGGGGCCCGGCCTCGGGGCCCGGACGGCCCCAGCGGTCCTCCTGGCTGTTCATCACCACCAGGGCGCCCTCGGGCAGGCCCTGGCCCGCGCGGTAGGCCGCCTCCGCGCCGGGGCTCACCCACACGCGGACCCAGCGGTTGCCGTGCAGGGGGCTGCGCACGGGTTCGGCGTGCATGGGCACGAGGCTCTGGTAGTCCAGCATCCGCGCAGGGCGCTCCGCCTCGGGGTCCGCAAGCGCCGAGAGCTTAGGGGACACGGGCTTCGCCTCGGCCTTGGCTTCCGCGACGGGCGGGGCGACCTGGACCGGCCGGCCCGCGGTCATGCGGTGGCCGAAGAGGGCCGAGGCCACGAGGGAAGCGCTCCAGAGCAGGCCCAGGAGAAGGCTCAGGGCGCCCAGGCCCTGGTGCTCCTGGCGCTTGCGGAAGAGGGTGCGCAGCGTGAGCGCGCCCAGCCCCAGGGAGGCCAGGCTGAGGATCTCGTGCAGGCGCAGCAGGCCCGGGGGGCGGGGCGCCAGCAGCCCCGCCGGCAGGTGCCCCTGGCCCCTGGCGGCCAGGAAGCCGCCGAGGCCCGCCACCAGCGTGAAGACCAGGCCCATGATCGTGAGGTAGCGGCAGGCGGTCCACCAGGGCTTGATGCCCCTTCCGGGGCGCTGGGCCGCCACCAGGGCCCAGGGCAGCAGCAGACCCACCGCCGCGGGCACGTGGGCCAGCAGGGGGTGTTTCAGGGCCATCCACTCCGTCCAGGGCATGGGCAGGGATCTCCGGGTACTTGACGAATACTCTGCCAGCTTTGCCCCCCTTCATGGCCTGCAATTCCTGGCATGATGCGGATCAGCACGGGGATGTCGCCCGGTCCCCCACGTTTTTTTTGCAAGCCTTCCCGGAGCCCGCCATGCAGGATCTGCTCATCGCCCACGCCAAGGAGGCTGCGTCCCTGAAGGAGGCCTTCGTCGCCGCCGAGGCGGCGCGCATCGTGGCCCAGGGGCGGGACATGGCCGAGCGCCTCCGGCGGGGCTGCCGCATCCTCGTGTGCGGCAACGGGGGCAGCGCCGCGGACGCCCAGCACTTCGCCGCGGAGCTCTCGGGGCGCTTCGTGAAGGAGCGCCGGGCCCTGGCGGGCCTCGCCCTCACGGTGGACACCAGCGCCCTCACCGCCATCGGCAACGACTACGGCTTCGAGCAGGTCTTCAGCCGCCAGGTGGAGGCCTACGGCCGCCCCGGCGACCTGCTGGTGGGCATCAGCACCTCCGGGAACAGCCCCAACGTCCTGCGGGCCGTGGAGGCAGCCAAGGGCCTGGGCATGCACACCCTCGCCCTGCTCGGCCGGGACGGGGGCGCCCTGAAGACCGCGGCGGACGAGGCCCTGGTGGTGCCCTCCCAGGTCACCGCCCGCGTGCAGGAGGTGCACCAGATGGTCTACCACTTCTGGTGCGAGGTCATCGACGCGTGCCTCTGAAGGCCCTCGTCCCCCACCACGAGGCCCTGCGCGCCGCCGCCCACGCCGAGCCCCTGGGCCTCTACCTCCACGTGCCCTTCTGCGTGGACCGCTGCACCTACTGCAGCTTCACCGCCACGCGGGACCTGGAGCGCAAGGGCGCCTTCCTGGATCGCCTGGAGGCCGAGGCCCGCGCCTGGGGCGAGGCCCTGGGGCACCCCGCCGTGGACACGCTGTACGTCGGCGGCGGCACGCCCTCCGTGCTGGAGGCGCCGGAACTGGCGCGTCTCCGGGCCAGCCTGGCCAGCGCCTTCGACCTGAGGCCCCTGGAGGAGGCCACCCTGGAGGCCAACCCCGGCAGCGCCACGCCGACGTGGATGGCCGCCGTGCGGGCCTGCGGCTTCGACCGCCTGAGCCTGGGCGTGCAGTCCCTGGACGACGCCGTTCTCGCGCTCCTGGGCCGCCGGCACGACGCCGCGACCGCCCTCAAGGCCGCACGGGACGCGCGCCGCGCGGGCTTCCGTCGCCTCAGCGCCGACCTGATCCTGGGCGTCCCCGGCCAGCGGCCCGCGGCGGCGCTGGAGGACGCCGCGCGCCTGGTGGAGGCCGGCTGCAGCCACCTGAGCCTCTACCTCCTGGACCTGGACAAGGCCTGTCCCCTGAAGGCCCAGGTGGCGCGCGGAGAGGTGGAGCTCCCCGACGAGGAGGCGGTGGCCGCGGCCTTCGAAGGCCTCCAGGAGGGCCTGCCGCGCCTGGGCCTATTCCCCTACGAAATCAGCAACCACGCGGTCCCCGGCGAGGAGAGCCGCCACAACCTGCGCTACTGGGAGCGCCGCCCCTACCTGGGCCTGGGGCCCGGCGCCGCCAGCCAGCTCGCCCGCTGGCGCTGGACCGAAAGCGCCTCCGTGGCCGCCTGGACGGACGGGCGCGGCACGCCCGAGCTCGAGGAGCTGGACGCGGCCGAGGCCCTGGCGGAGATCCCCCTCCTGGGCCTGCGCATGCACGCGGGCGTGGACTGGGAGGCCCTGCGCGCCCGGGCCGCAGCCCAGGGCCTGGCCTCCCGCGTGGAAGGCTGGGTGGCCCAGCTCAAGCCCTTCCTTCAGGCCGGCCTGCTCCTGCGGGAAGGCCCCCGCCTGCGCCTCAGCCCGCGGGGCATGCTCCTCAGCAACGCCATCCTTCAGACCTTCGTGTGAGTCCCATGAGCCATGCTCCAGAATCCACCGCCCATGAGCCCTTCCCGGGCCCCGGCCAGACCCTGGTCCTCATGCTCGTCTTCCTGCTCGTGGCAGGCGTGGTCCAGGTTCCCGCCTTCCTCCTCGAGCAGCTGGGCGTGCACCGGGGACGGTGGGTCTTCTTTCTGCTCTCCCAGGCCGCGGGCACCGCGATGGTGCTGTGGATGGCGCACGCCTGGGGGAACCGGTCCTGGCGGGACTGCATGCCCTTTCGCCCCGTGAGCCCCTGGATCTGGCCGGGCCTGGTGCTGGCCACGCTTGGCCTTTTGCTGTGCAACGTGGCCCTGGATACATGGCTCTGCCGCGTCCTTCCCGAACCCGCATGGCTGGGGAAGGCCATTCAGGATGGCGGCTGGCCGGCCATCGTGCTGGGCGCCCCGCTCAGCGAAGAGTGCCTCTTCCGCGGCATCGTCCTGGGAGCCTTCCTGCAGCGCTACCCCAAGGGCAAGGCCGTGGCCCTGAGCGCCTTCTTCTTCACCCTCATGCACCTGAACCCCTGGCAGGTCCTGGCCCCGATGACGCTGGGCCTCCTGGCCGGATGGCTGGTGGCGGAGACCGGATCCCTCTGGCCGGCGCTCGCGGTGCACGCCCTCAACAACGGGCTCGCCTTCGCCGCCCCGGAGCGCTGGGAGGCGGCGCTCGCCACCTGGCGGGGCCTGGCGGCCGGCACCGCCCTCGCGGGGATCGGGTTCGGGTGGCTCCTGACGGCCCTGCATCACCGGGAAGAACCGCTCCGGTCCTGAATCTGGTACACCTGGAGAGCGGGCCGGATGCCCGGAAAGGGAGCCCGCATGCCGTGGCTGCACAAGGCGCTTGCGTTCCTGCGCCACCTCACGAACCCCCAGGACCTGAACACGCTGGCCGCCTGCCTGGACGGATGGCTGTACGGCGTGCTCTTCGCGTTCATCTTCTGCGAGACGGGGCTCGTGGTGCTGCCCTTCCTGCCCGGCGACAGCCTGCTCTTCGCCGTGGGCGCCCTGGGCGCGCTGCCCGACTCGCCCATCCACCTGCCCCTGATCGCCGGCCTGCTGGTGGTGGCGGCGGTGGCGGGGGACGCGGTGAACTACGCCATCGGCGCGCGCATCGGCCCCGCGGTGTTCAAGGGCGAGGGGCACCGCTGGCTGAACCGCAAGCACCTGGAGGCCGCCCACGCCTTCTACGAGAAGCACGGCGGCAAGACGATCATCCTGGCGCGCTTCGTCCCCATCGTGCGCACCTTCGCGCCCTTCGTGGCGGGCGTGGCGGGCATGGGCTACGCCCACTTCGCCCTCTACAACGTGGTGGGGGGGCTGCTGTGGGTGGGCCTGCTCATGGGCGCCGGCCGCCTCTTCGGCGGCATCCCCTGGGTGAAGGCCAACTTCGAGGTGGTGATCCTCGCGATCATCGTCATCTCGGTGCTGCCCGCGGTGATCGAGTTTCTGCGCGCCCGGGCGAAGGCCCGGCGGGAAGCTCGCCCCGAAGCCTGAGCGCCCACACCCGCTACACTGGGAGCCCATGGCCGAAGACCTCGTTCGCAACCGGAAAGCGCTCCACGCCTACCAGATCCTCGGGACCTGGGAGGCGGGGCTCGTGCTGCTGGGCAGCGAAGTGAAGAGCCTGCGCGCAGGCGGCGGCCAGCTGCAGGACGCTTACGTGGACGCGGTGGACGGCGAGCTGTGGCTGAAGCAGGCGAACATCAGCCCCTACGACCACGGCGGCTACGCCAACCACGAGCCCCTGCGCCCCCGCAAGCTCCTGCTGCGCCGGGAGGAGATCCGGCGCATCGTCTCCAAGGTGGAGCGCAAGGGCTACACGCTGATTCCCCTCTCCATCCATGTGAGCCCCAAGGGGAAGCTGAAGGTGCGCGTTGCCCTGGCCGAGGGCAAGAGCCACGGCGACAAGCGCGAGGCCCTGAAGGAGCGCGAGGCAAAGCGCGAGCTGGACCGCGCCCGGAAAGGCGAGCTGTAGGCGGGCCCGCGGCTTCACCCCGGATTTTGCGATTTGGGTTGCCATGTCCCTCCCGGACGCCGCGCATCCGAGCGCTTCCGGCTCGCGATCCGGTCCAGCCCCGTCCCCGGGACGGTCTGGCCCGGACACGCTCCACGCCTCCCTCTGCCGAGGGA
>CAXYVC010000150.1:0-5341 GCA_964292295.1 uncultured bacterium | reverse complement strand
CCCGTCACAGCAGAGCAGCAAAGAAAACGGGGGGCGCCGCGGGGGGCGGCGGGGCCCCTCCCCCCGGGAGCTCCCCGGAGGAGCGCATGAGCAAGGATCCCCTCGAGCTGGTGGTGTGCCTCGGGAGCGCCTGCTTCTCCCGGGGGAATGCGCGGGCCGTTCGGGAGGTCCAGGAGTATATCGCGTCCCGCCACCTGGAAGATGAGGTCCAGCTCACAGGGACCCTCTGCCAGAATCGCTGTCGCCAGGGACCCAACGCCACCCTCTCAGGAGAATGTCTCTGCGGGGTGGATCCGGTGGCCCTCCGGGAGCTCCTGGAGGACCGCCTCGCGCGGGCCCGGGAGCAGGGCTCATGAACAGCCAGAATCCCATCTACACGGAACTCACCCGCTGCCAGGACTGCTACAAGTGCGTCCGGGCGTGTCCGGTGAAGGCGATCCGGGTGGAGGACGAACGCGCCGCCGTGGAGGCGGCGCGCTGCGTCTATTGCGGCACCTGCGTGAACGTGTGCCCCGTCGGGGCCAAGAAGGTTCGGGACGACCTGGGCCGGGCGCGCCTCCTGATGCGCCGCCGGGAGCGGGTGGTCCTGAGCCTCGCGCCCAGCTGGGTGACGGAGTGGCCGGGCGTGCGCCCCGGGCAGATGGTCCGGGCGCTGAAACTCCTGGGTTTTGCCGCGGTGTCCGAGACTGCCTTGGGGGCCGAGGAGGTGAGCGCCGCCTGCGGCGCGCTGCTGGACCGCGCCGGCCGGGGCGTCTTCATCTCCACCGCGTGCCCGTCGGTGGTCGACTACATCCGCAAGTTCCGCCCGGGCCTGGCCAGGTTCCTGGTGCCCTACCTCTCCCCCATGCTGGCCCACGCCCAGGTGCTGCGGCGGGAACTGGGGGACGACATCGGCGTGGTCTTCCTCGGCCCCTGCATCGCCAAGAAGACCGAGGCGGATGACCGCCCGGAGCTGGTGGACGTGGTGCTGACCTACCCTTCGCTGCACCGCTGGTTCGAGGAGGCGGGCATCGTCCCCTCGGCCCTGCAGGAGGGGCCGGAGGACGAGCTGGTCCCGCGCCGCGCGGGGCAGGGCGTGCTGTATCCCATGGACGGCGGCATGAACCGGGGCATCAGCGCCAGTGGCCACGGGGCCACGGCGAGCCTGCTCGCCTTCTCGGGCATGGGCGCTGTGGAGGCGGCCCTGGAGGGCCTGGAGGACGCGGACCCCGAGCCGGCGCTCTTCCTGGAGCTCCTGGCCTGCGAGGGGGGCTGCGTGAACGGTCCCCGCGCCGCGCGGGCGCAGGGCACCGCCCTCAAGCGCCTGGCGGTGGAACGGGGCCTGGACGAGGCCCTTCCGGTGCCGGTCCAGCCGGAGGTGGATCTGCGCCGCGCCTACCCCGCCGATCCCGTGGAGCTGCCCGCCTTCCACGAGGCCGAGATCCAGAAGGCCCTGCGGCGCCTGGGCAAGAGCACGCCCGAGGACGAGCTGAACTGCGGAGGCTGCGGCTACGACACCTGCCGGAACCTGGCCCGGGCCCTCCTGGAGGGCCGTGCCGAGACGAGCATGTGCGTGAGCTACATGCGCAAGCTGGCCATGAACAAGGCCAACGCACTGATCCGCGCCATGCCCTCGGGCTTCGTGATCGTGGACGAGAACCTGGAGATCGTGGAGTGCAACCGCCGCTTCGCGGAGGTGCTGGGCGGGGACACCGTGACGGTGTACGACGCCCGGCCCGGCATGGCCGGCGCCAGCCTGGCGAAGGTGGCTCCCTTCCAGAACCTCTTCGCGGACGCGCTGGACACCGAGGAGGAGGTCCTCAGCCGGGACGTGCGCCTGGGGGGCCGCGTGGTGCGCCTCACGGTCTTCCCCATCGAGCGCGAGCACCTGGTGGGCGGCATCCTGCACGACATCACGGAGCCCGCCTTCCAGCGGGACCAGATCATCCAGAAGGCCGAGGAGGTCATCCGCAAGAACGTCACCACCGTCCAGCAGATCGCCTACCTCCTGGGCGAGAACGCCGCCGAGACGGAGATGACCCTGGACAGCATCATCGACAGCTTCCGCCTGGTCCCGCCCGGCGCACCCGAGCAGCGGGAGGGCTAGCCTTGCCCGACACCCGCCCCTTCCTCGAGCTGGACCATGCCCAGGAGCGCAAGCACGGCCAGGCGGCCGCGGGCGACGCCTTCCTGTGCACCAAGCTCGAGAAGGGCGAGCGGGTCGTCTGCGTGCTGGCGGGCGGCCTGGGCAGCGGCGTGGAGGCGTGGGGGGTTGCGGACCTCACCCGCACCCTGGCGGCGCGCTACATGGCGGGGCACGCGGACGTGGTGCGCGCCGCGCGCACGATCATGGAGACGCTGCCCGTGTGCCGGGAGCGGCGCATCGCGTACAGCACCTTCACCATGCTGGAGGTGGGGCGGCGCGGGGAGACGCGGGTGGTGGAATACGACAACCCTCCCTTCGTGCTGCTGCGGGGCGGGGAGGTGGCCGAGGTCGCCCGGGAGGAGATCCCCATGAAGGCTGCGGACGGCCGCGATGTGCGCCTGCGCCAGGCCGCCTTTTCCGTGCAGCCGGGGGACCGGCTGGTGCTCTTCAGCGACGGCGTGAGCCAGGCGGGGCTCGGCGCCCGCGCCATGCCCTTCGGGTGGGGGATGGAGGGCGTCCAGGCCTTCCTCGCCGCCGCCGTGCGCGAGCGCCCGGGCATTTCCGCCCGACAGCTCAGCCGCACCGTCGTCCAGCGCGCCCTGGCCCTGGACGGCCACCGCGCCAAGGACGACATCAGCTGCAGCGTGCTCTACGTCCGGCGCCCCCGCGAGGTGCTGATGATCACGGGCTGCCCCGTGCGCCGGGAGCAGGACCGCATCCTGGCCGAGCTGGCCCGGGACTTCGCCGGCCACAAGGTGGCCTGCGGGGGAAGCACCGCGGCCATGCTGGCCCGGGAGCTGGGCCTGCAGCTCCGCATGGAGTTGGGCGAGCTGGACCCCCACGTGCCGCCCGTGAGCACGATGGAGGGCTTCGACCTCGTGACGGAGGGTGCCCTCACCCTCGCCGCCCTGGTGCACCTCCTGGAGGAGGAGGACCATCCCGAGCTGATGAAGCCCAACGCCGCCACCCGCCTGGCCGGGGTGCTGCTGGAAGGCGATATCATCCATATCGTCGCGGGCACCAAGATCAACGAAGCGCTCCAGGACCCCAACCTTCCGGCGGACCTGGACATTCGCCGCAACATCCTCCGCCGCCTCCAGCAGGTGCTCTCCGAGCGCTACCTCAAGGACGTCCGGCTGAGATTCATCTGATTTTTCCTTTCCCGGGCTTGTCACGGCTTCGCAACGCGACGACCATGGCTAGCCTTGTCTTCCCCACTCAACACGAGGAGGTCCCATGGAGACCCTACGTTCCCAGCTTCGAGCCACCGAGCTCTTTTCCGGCCTGAGCGACGCCACCCTGGATCAGGTCGCGTCCATCGCCGTGCGCCGCGAGCTGCCTCCCGGGAGCTTCCTCTTCCGCCAGGGCCAGCCCCGGAAGGCCTGCTACGTCATCGTGCAGGGCCGGGTCGAGGTCCTGAAGGACTGCGGCGACGGTCCCGAGCGCCTGATCGTCCTGGGCGCCGGGGACGCCACCGGCGAGGGCTGCCTGCTTCAGGAGAGCCAGCACAGCGCCACCGCCCAGACCCTGACCAACGCCACCGTGCTCGAGTTCGGCCGCGAGGCCCTGCTGGAGCAGCTCGGCAAGGACGGTCACGCGGCCCTGGACATCATGACCCGCATCGCGCTCACCCTGAGCCGCCGCATGCTGTACTCCGGATTCGGCCGCACGGGCCGGGAGCAGGCCTGGGCCTCCGTGGTGACGCGCCCCGAGAGCGACCTCATCGGCCCCGCCCAGGTTCCCGCGGACGCCCTCTTCGGCGTGCAGAGCCTGCGCGCCATGGAGAACTTCCCCATCACGGGCATCCCCCTCTCCCACTTCCCCGCGCTGGTGCGCAGCCTCGCCATGGTGAAGATGGCCGCCGCCCGCGCCAACGCGCGCCTGGGCCTCCTGGACCCCGTGGTGGCCCGCGCCATCGAGCAGGCCTCCCAGGAGATCATCGACGGCCACTGGCACGGCCACTTCCTGGTGGACATGGTGCAGGGCGGTGCCGGCACCTCCACCAACATGAACGCCAACGAGGTGATCGCGAACCGCGCCCTGGAGCTCATGGGCCGCCAGCGCGGCGACTACGCCGCCTGCCACCCCAACGACCACGTGAACCTCGGCCAGAGCACGAACGACGTCTATCCGACCGCCGTGCGCATCGCCACGGTCTTCATGCTGCGCAACCTCCTCTCCGCGCTGGAGAAGCTGAAGGCCGCGCTGCACGCGAAGGGCCAGGAGTTCAAGGACGTGCTGAAGATGGGCCGCACCCAGCTGCAGGACGCCGTGCCCATGGCCCTGGGCCAGGAGTTCGAGGCCTTCGCCGTCACCACGGGCGAGGACATCGACCGCCTGCGCGAGGGCGCCCGCCTCTTCCTGGAGGTCAACATGGGCGGCACCGCCATCGGCACCGGCATCTGCGCCGATCCCGCCTACCCCCAGGCAGTGATCGAGGAACTGCGCACCGTCACGGGCCTGGACATGCAGCTCGCGGGCAACCTGATCGAGGCCACGCCCGACACGGGCGCCTACGTGCTCTTCAGCGGCATCGTGAAGCGCGCCGCCGTGAAGCTCAGCAAGATGTGCAACGACCTGCGCCTGCTCAGCTCCGGCCCCCGCTGCGGCCTGCTGGAGATCAACCTCCCGGCCCGCCAGCCCGGCAGCAGCATCATGCCCGGCAAGGTGAACCCCGTGATCCCCGAGGTGGTGAACCAGGTCGCCTTCCACGTGATCGGCAACGACCTGACCATCACCATGGCCGCCGAGGCCGGCCAGCTCCAGCTCAACGTGATGGAGCCCGTGCTCGCCTTCAACCTGTTCCAGAGCCTGCAGATGCTGGCTTCCGCGGTGAACACGCTCACCACGCGCTGCATCGTGGGCATCACCGCCAACGCGGACCGCTGCCGCGACATGGTGGAGCACAGCATCGGCATCGTCACCGCCCTGCTGCCCGTGCTGGGCTACAAGAAGTGCACCGAGGTGGCCAAGGTCGCCCTCGAGACGGGCACCCCCGTGCGCGAGCTGGTGCTGCAGCGCGGCTGGCTGAAGGCCGAGGAACTTGAGGAGTACCTCAGCCCCGAGGCCATGACCAAGCCCCGCCCCCGCGCCTGATCCCTTCGCGCCGGGAACACCAAGGGAGGGGGCCCCCAAGGGGCCCGCCCTTGTGGTTTTGTCCCCGGGGGGGAAAAGACGCCCCCCCCCCGGTGCCCGGGGGTGGGGGGGGGGGGGGTG
>CAXYVC010000149.1:0-5389 GCA_964292295.1 uncultured bacterium | reverse complement strand
GATCGAACCGCTGACCTCTTGCATGCCATGCAAGCGCTCTCCCAGCTGAGCTATAGCCCCATCGGGAAAAACAGTCTCCCACGGAAGCCGCACGAAGGCAAGCCCGAATTGCGGGCCTCAGGGCTTCTGCAGCACGAGACGCTGGCCGGCCATGATCCGGTTGCCGCGGAGACGGTTCCAGCGGCGCAGCTCCTTCACGTCCAGGCCGTAGCGGGAGGCGATGCTGTAGAGGGTCTCCCCCCGCTTCACGGCGTGGGCGCGGGGCCGCGCCTCCGCACGGCGCGCAGGCCGGGACGCTTCCGGGGCCTCCTTCGCGGGCACCTCGCGCTCCTGGACCTTGGCGGCGGGCTGCGGCACCGTGCCGGCAGGCTCCTGCACGGGCAGCGGGGACACATCCTTCACGACTTCGGTCTCGATCGCCGCGGGGTGGGGCTCCGGGGCCGTCCTGGGCAGGGAGGGCAGCGGCTCCGCAGGAGGCTCGACCTTCGGCGCAACCACGGGTGCCTTCGCATCGGCCCGAACGGTCTCTGCGGCTGTCACGGGCTGGGGCACCTGGATCCTGCGACCCGACCGGAACTGCGCACGGGTGAGACCGTTCGCGGCGAGCAGGTCATCCGGATCGACCTTGAAGCGCGCCGCCACGCGGGCCAGGGTGTCGCCCTTGCGGATCAGGTACGGCTTGCCCCCCAGGCGCTCGCCCGAAGGGATCTGCGCCAGCGCCCGCGCGGTGGCCTGGCTGGTGCCCGGAGGCACGCGCAGGGTGTAGCGCCCGGGCGGCGTGGTGGCCCGCAGGAGCTCGGGATTCAGGCCCCTCAGCTCATCCAGGTCGGTTCCCGCGTGGCGGGCGAGCACGGCAAGGCTCGTCATGCGATCCACCTCGACGGTCTCGAAGACGTAGGGCTTCTGCTGGGCGATCTTCAGCCCGTAGCGTTCGGGGAAGCGGCCCACGAGGATGGCGGCGCAGAGTTCGGGCACGTAGTCCTTCGTCTGGTTCCGCATGTAGCGGCTGCGTGCCAGATCCCAGAAGTTGCGGGAGCCGATGGACTGGGCGCCGCTCTCCACCCGCCCGGGGCCATTGTTGTAGCCCGCCAGGGCGAGGTACCAGTCGCCGCTGTCCTGGTAGAGCTGGCGCAGGTAGCGCGCCGCCGCGTGGGTGGCCTTGACGGGATCCCGCCGCTCGTCCACCCAGGCGTTGCGGGCGAGCCCGAAGAGGCGCCCCGTGGAGGGCATGAACTGCCACATGCCCACAGCGCTGGCGTAGCTCTTCACCTTGTTCGCGTAGCCCGACTCGATCAGGGGCAGATAGGCCAAGTCCTGGGGGATGCCCTCCTCCGCGAAGACCTGGCGGATCATCGGCAGGTAGCTCGACCCCGCGCTCAGGCTGTTCTCGATCTTGGTCTTGATCCTGCCCGTGAAGATGCTCACCCAGGTCAGGACCTTGTCGTTCAGGTCAATGGGGAAATCGAAGATGGCCCCGCGCTCCGCGGCCATCACCTGGTCCCGCTCCGCCTTCAGCTCCGCCGGGGAAAGGGCCACGACCTCCTCGGTGACGATGCCGCCCGAGGTATCCTCGCCCCCTTCAGCAGCCTCGTCCTCCTCCTCGGCCTGCTCCATCTGGCGCTGCACCACGCGCAGCCGAGCGATGAGGTCGGAGATGTCACCACGACGAAGGACTTCGGTGGACCAGTCCGCCATCAGGACCTCGGCCTCCTCGGCCTTTTCGCCGGCGCGGTCCCAGTCTTCGGCCTCGGCGGCCTTCTCGGCGGCCTCGACCAGCTGCTTCAGGCGCGCCGCTGCGCCCTCCTGGGCGACATGCGGCGCAGGCACAGGCTTGGCGGCGGGCTTGGGCGTCTCCTCGCCACGGGAAAGGCCGGACCCCAGCCCCGCCGCGCCGCACGCGGCGAGGCAGAGAAGGATCCGGCCAAAGCGCCCGGACTTCGCCAATTCAGTGGGCCTCGCTGGCCACGTGGGCCTCGTAGGCCTTGGCGTCGAGAAGCTCGGCGGGCACGCCGGCGCTGAGCTTGATCTTCAGCATCCAGCCCTTGCCGTAGGCGTCCTCGTTCACGTATTCGGGGTGGGCCTCCAGCTCGCCGTTCACCTCGACCACCTCGCCCGCGGCGGGCATGTAGCAGTCGGAAACGGTCTTGACGGACTCCACCGTGCCCCAGCTGTCGCCAGCGGCAAAGGTGGCGCCCACCTCGGGCACCTGCACGAAGACGACGTCGCCCAGCGCCTCGGCGGCGTAGGCGGTGATGCCGACCAGCGCGGTGCCGTCCGCCAGGGGCTTCAGGTACTCGTGGTTCTTGGTGTACTTCAGGTCCGCAGGAAACATGGGGCCTCCAGGAAAAGAGCGGTTGGAATCAGCTTACTTGGCGCGCTTGTAGAAGGGGGTGGGAATGATCTCGGCTTCGCAGGCCTTGCCGCGGATCTCCACCTGGATGCGGGTTCCGACTTCCTTCAGCTCCGAGGGAACGAGGGCGAGCCCGAGATTGAAGCCGCAGGTGGGACTGGGGGCGGCGGAGGTGACGAAGCCGACCTGGCGGCCGTCCTTCACCACGGGGAAGTGGTCGCGGGCGATGTCGCGCTTCTCCAGCATCCGGAAACCGACCAGGATGCGCTCCGGGCCGTTCTCCTTCTGCTTCAGCAGCGTTTCGCGGCCGATGAAGTCGCCCTTCTGGAACTTCAGGATCCAGTTCAGGTCGGCCTCCACGGCGGTGATCTGGTCGTCGATCTCATGGCCGTAGAGGGCCATCTTGGCCTCCAGGCGCAGGGTGTTGCGGCAGCCGAGGCCGGTGGGCATCAGCTCGTGGGCCTTGCCGCTCTCCATGAGCTCGTTCCAGACCCACTCGGTCTTCTCGGTGGGGCAGTACACCTCGAAGCCGTCCTCGCCGGTATAGCCGGTGCGGGCGATCATCACGGGCATGCCCTTGAAGGTTCCAAACGCAAACCAGTAGTACTTGATCTGGCTCAGGTCGATGTCCACCAGGGGCTGCAGCACCGCGGCGCTGCGAGGGCCCTGCAGCGCCACCTGGCCCGTGGCGTCGCTCTCGTTGGTGACGGCGACGTCCCACCCCTTGGCCTTCTCGAGGATCCAGGCGAAGTCCTTGTCCACGTTGGAGGCGTTCACCACGAGCAGGAACTCGGTGTCACTGATCTTGTGGAGCAGCAGGTCGTCCACGAAGGCGCCGTTCTCCATCAGGAGGCCGGTGTAGTGGATCTGGTTGACCTTCAGCGTGGTCACGTTGTTGGGAGTAAGCCAGTTCAGGAAGTCGAGGGCCTTGGGGCCCTTCACGCGGATCTCGCCCATGTGGCTCACGTCGAAGAGCCCCACCTTCGTGCGCACCGCGTGGTGCTCCGCGAGGATCCCGGCAGGGTACTGCACCGGCATGTCCCAGCCGCCGAAATCGACCATCTTGGCCCCCAGGGCCCGGTGGACGGCATTGAGAGGGGTTTTCTTGAGGTCGGTCATGGGCGCTCCGGTCTGAATGGATTGATTCTAGCGAGCCGGAACCCGGCGCGATGCATCCTTGACAGACTGTCGCCTCAGGGAGCACCGGTCTGGCGCCAGGGCAGGACGCCCTCCAGCGACCAGGCGAGCGACCACCCGTCCTCACAGGGCTCTGCCCGAAGCCGCGCCTGCAGCGGAAGGACCTGGACGCCGGCTGCGGCTGCACGTCCCAGCTCCTCGGCATAGACCGGGTCGATCTCCCGCGCCGCATCAAAAAACGCCACGTCGCCGCGGTTCACGAAGAACACGATGGCCGCGCGATGCCCGAGGCGCAGCATGCCCTGAAGCTCCCGGAGGTGCTTGGTGCCGCGCGCCGTCACCGCATCCGGGAAGCGCACGAAGTCCCCCTCCTTCAGGGTGGCATTCTTGACCTCCACATAGACTTCCCGGCCCTCGCCGTCGCGCGCCCAGAGGTCGATGCGGCTGCGCTCGCTGCCGTAGCGCACCTCGGTGCGCAGGTCCACGAGGCCCGGCAGCCCGGGAAGCACGCCGCGCCTGGCGGCTTCCGCCACCACCTTGTTGGGAATGCCGGTTTCCACGCCAACCCAGGTGCCTTCCCGGCGGCAAGCCAGCCAGGTGAAGGGAAGCCGGCGGGAAGGGCTGGAGGCCGGTGCGAGCAGAACCGCATCGCCCGGTTCCCAGCAGCTCCGCATGGTTCCCGTGTTCGTGCAGTGGGCGGTGACCACGGAGCCATCCCCCAGCTGCACGTCCGCCAGGAAGCGCTGGTAGCGGCGCAGGAGGACACCCGGTACCAGTCCGGTGCGCCGGATCAGCTCCATTGGGCGAGAATCTCCCTCACCGCTGCCGCCAGATCCTCGGCAACCAGATCCGCCCGGGACGCATCGGTCCCGCTTCCATAGCCCGTGCGCACCAGGGCCACGCGGCACCCCGCACGGGCGCCGGCCTCCAGGTCGATATCCTTGTCCCCCACCATCCACGAACGGCCCAGATCCAGCCCGTGCTCCTCGGCAGCCCGCAGCAGCATGCCCGGATTGGGCTTGCGGTCGGGATGGTCGGCCACCCGGTAGGCACCCCGCCCTTCCGGGTGGTGCGGTGCGGCGTAGACGCCATCCAGGCGCGCACCGCGCTCCGCCAGTAGTTCTTCGATCCGGTCCGTCACGGCCTGGAAGTCCTGCCAGCCGAAGAGGCCACGGCCAATGCCAGCCTGGTTGGTGACCACAATCACCGGAACGCTGCAGCGGTTCAGCATGCCGATGGCCTCGGCAGCTCCCCTGCAAAGCACGACATCCTCAGGGCGATGCAGGTAGCCCACCTCTTCGTTGAGGGTGCCATCCCGGTCGAGGAACACCGCAGGTCTCATGGGCCTCCCAGGCAGAGCCTCCATGATGGCGCGTGCACGGCCAAAAGGCCCAGACGGAATCAAGGCAAGCTGCATGAAAACATGGCCCCCTTGCGGGGGCCATGGTGGACCGTAAGCCGGATTCTGTACTCCCGAAGGAGCGGACGCCATTCCTCTGGGACCTCTGTCACCACAGGCCTCAAGCGACCTACCCGTCGGCTGGACCGGGCCAATCCTCGCCGTTTTCACGGCACGCCGACCTATTTGGTCTTGCTCCACGAGGGGTTTACCGTGCCCGTCCCGTTACCGGTCCGGCGGTGGGCTCTTACCCCACCCTTTCACCCTTGCCTGATCCGCAGTGCGGCCATCGGCGGTCTGCTCTCTGTTGCACTGTCCGTCGGGTCACCCCGCCCAGGCGTTACCTGGCTCGCTGCCCAGCCGGGAACCTCAATCCACCGGCCTTTGTTCGGAGTCCGGACTTTCCTCTGTGGCACGAACCACAGCGGCGTCCTGGTCCACAATCCTTGATACCAGAACGCCCCCGAATCGTGTAAATGATTCAGGGGCGTTGTAGATATTGA
>CAXYVC010000148.1:0-5439 GCA_964292295.1 uncultured bacterium | reverse complement strand
GGTCCCTTTTTCCTGCGTTTCCCCCCGCCCCGGACGCTGCCCTTCGGCGCCTTGGGGCGCCCTTCCTTCTGTCTGGCCGGCTTGGGGGGGCGGCCCTTTGGGGGCATGCCTCCGGTCTTCCGGTCTCGGCCCCGGCGTTCCGGCACGAAGTCCCCCTCCCGCAGCGTGGCGGGGGCCGTGAGGGAAGGGGTGAAGGCGAAACGCCGGCCCTTGGCGTCCTGGGCCTGGACCTCCAGGATCCATGCGGAGACCCGGTGCAGGTGCTCGTCCACGCTCGTGATTTCCACCTTCACGGCGTCCCCGATGGACAGGACCACCTGTCCCCCGTGGCCCGTGCAGCGGGTGCGGTGCTCATCCACCTGGAAGCCTTCGCCCAGGGCGCCGAGGGGGACGCCCACTTCCACGAAGGGAGCATCCAGGCGCACGAAGGCCACCCTCAAGGAGAAGCCGGTGATGCGCCCTTCGTAGCGCTGGCCGACCTTCTCGCGCAGGAGCAGGCAGGTCTTCCAGCGGTCGTTCTCGCGCTCCGCCTCCGTGGCGCCCTGTTCCGCGTCGCTGGCCTGCTTGGCCAGGATGGCCAGGTGGCCGTGGAGGCCCTCCGGGAAGGCCTCCTTGCGCAGCGCCTTCCGCAGCAGGCGGTGCACCACCAGATCCGGGTAGCGGCGGATGGGGCTGGTGAAGTGCAGGTAGTCCTGGAGGGCGAGCCCCGAGTGCCCGATGTTGTCCGCGCTGTACTCCGCCTTCTTCAGGGAGCGCAGCAGCGCCGTGTTCAGCATGGCCTCCAGGGGGCCGCCGCGGATCTTGTCCAGCAGGGCGTTCAGCACCTCGGGACTCGGCGTGTCCTGGCGCCGGATGAGCCCGAAGGCGCCCGCGATCTCCTTGAAGACCTCCAGCTTCAGGGGGTCCGGCGCGTCGTGGATGCGGTAGATGGTGGGCAGCTTCCCGCGGGTGAAGAAGCGGGCCACGGCCTCGTTGGCCAGGAGCATGAACTCCTCGATCATGCGGTGGGCGTCGTGGCGCGGGTAGCGCCGGGCGTCCACGGGGCGCCCCTCCGCGTCGAAGAGGAACTCGGTCTCCTCCGTGTCCAGGTTCAGGGCGCCGCGCCCCAGCCTGGCCTTGGTCAGACGGCGGGAGAGCTCCAGGGACGCGTCGAGCATGGCGCAGAGCTCCGCGCCAAGTTCCTCCCGCTCCCGGGCGCCCTGGTCGATGCAGGCGGCCTTCACCTGGTCGTAGGTGAGGCGGCGTCGGGAACGGATGACGCTCTCGGAGAAGCGGGTCTCCAGAACCTCCAGGCTTGGCGCGAGGGTGATCCAGGCGCTCAGGGTCAGGCGGTCCACGCCCTCCCGGAGGCTGCACAGCTCGCCCGAGAGGCGCTCGGGAAGCATGGGGATGCACTCGTCCGGGAAGTACACGGAGGTGCCGCGCAGGCGGGCTTCCGCGTCCAGCGGCCCCCCTTCGGCCACATAGTGGCTCACGTCCGCGATGTGCACGCCCAGCAGCCAGCCTCCGCCCTCCCCGGCGGGGAGCCGCTCCAGGCTGATGGCGTCGTCGAAGTCCTTGGCGGAGGGCGGATCCACGGTGACGGTGGGGAGCCCGCGCAGATCCTCCCGGCCCGCGATCCAGGCGGCGGGGATCTCCGTGGGGAAGGGGGCCAGCTCCTGCATCACCGCCTCGGGGAACTCGGTGCGGAGCTTGTAGAGGGCGGCCGTGAGGCGGTTCTCGATCTTCAGGTCGGCGGGGCGGCCCAGGCGGGCGAGGACGGTGCCCCGCAGCTGCGGGAGGGAGGGATCGGGGTCCAGGCGCACGCTCACCAGATCCCCCTCGCTGGCCAGATCGCTGGGCGGCACGCTGATGACCTGGGTCAGGCGCGGCTCCAGCGGCTGGGCCCTCCAGCCCCAGGGCTGCTTCTGCAGCAGTGCGGGAAGGGGATCGGTGCTGCGGGAGAGCACCTTGAGCACCCGGCCCCGCAGGCGCCCGTCCCGGCTCTCGCCCGCCACCTCCGCCTGCACCCGGTCCCCGTGGATGGCGCCGGCTGCGTCCCGCCAGTCCACCAGGAGGTCAAGGCCCGCGCCCTTGGGGAGGCCCGCGGGGCGCAGGAAGCCCAGGCTGCCCTCCGGGTGCCCCAGGAAGGTGGCCTCGAAGGTCTCGAAGGGGCGGAAGGGCAGGCTGGCCCCCGGGGCGGCAGCGCGCCGGGAGGGGCGGGCGTCGGAGTCGCGCCCGCTGCGGCGGGAGCGGGAGGAGGCGGGCTTGCGGAAGGTGGCCATGGCACCAGCCTACGCCCCGGGGCCGCACCTTTCACGCAGAGGCGCTATGCTTTCCTCCCGCCATTCCCAAGGAGGCTTCATGTCCAGCCACTCCATCCGTCGCATCGCCATTTGCACCGGCGGAGGGGATGCCCCGGGGCTCAACGCCGTGATCCGCGCGGCGGTGCTTGGCGCTGCGAACCGGGGATGGGAGTGCTACGGCATCCGGGACGGCTTCAACGGCATCCTCTTCCCCGAGCGCTATCCCAACGGCGGCGTCTTCCGCCTGACCCAGGAGCACGTGCGCGGCATCGCCCACCTGGGCGGCACCATCCTCGGCACCACGAACCGCGGGAACCCGCGCTGCTTCCCCCTGCGCATGCCCGACGGCAGCATCCGCGAGGTGGACCGCACGGACGAGATCCTCGAGTTCTTCGCCAAGCGCGAACTGGATGCCCTGATCTCCATCGGCGGGGACGGCTCCCTGACCCTCGCCCACGTGCTGTGCCAGAAGGGGCTGCGCGTCGTGGGGGTTCCCAAGACCATCGACAACGACCTGGACAAGACCTTCACCACCTTCGGCTTCGACACCGCGGTGGCCTTTGCCACGGAGTGCCTGGACCGCCTGCACAGCACCGCCGAGAGCCACCAGCGCGTCATGGTGGTCGAGGTGATGGGCCGCTACGCGGGCTGGATCGCCCTGAACGCGGGCATCGCCGGAGGCGCCCACGCCGTCCTGATCCCCGAGATCCCCTTCGATCTGCAGAAGGTGGCCTCCCACATCCGGGCCCGGGACAACCAGGGCCGGATGTACTCCCTGGTCGTCGTGGCGGAAGGCGCCCAGGCCCTCCAGGGCGGGCGCACCGTGCAGGAGGCGGCGGAGGTCGGCCACCAGGAGCGCCTGGGGGGCGTCGGCGAGCGCGTGGCCCGGGAACTCCAGGAGCTCACGGGCAAGGAATCCCGCCTGGTCGTGCTGGGCCACCTCCTGCGCGGGGGCAGCCCCACCACCTTCGACCGCCTGGCGGCCCTGCGCTTCGGCGCGGCGGCCGTGCGCGCCCTGGAGGAGGGCCAGAGCGGCGTCATGGTGGCCCTGGCGCACCCGGGCGTGAACTACGTGCCCCTGGAAGAGGTGGCGGGCCGCATGAAGGCGGTTCCCGTGGACTGCGACACCGTGAAGACGGCCCGGGACATCGGCATCAGCTTCGGGGACTGAGCTCCCCCAGCAGCGCCCGGGCAAAGCGCCCGTACAGGCGTCCCAGCGCCCAGGCCAGGTGGAAGCAGCCCACCAGGCCCAGGGCGCCGAGGGTGCCCGCCAGGAGGCGCTGCCAGAGGGCCGGGTCGAAGGTGTATCCGTCGAGGGAGACCAGCCCCGTCCCCAGGTGGGACAGAAAGGGGAGTGCCAGGAGGGCGAAGGCCAGGGTGAGGGCCCCGGTCAGGAGTGCCGCGCAAAGGCTTCCCGGGACGGCCTGGATCAGCAGATAGAGCAGGCTCTTCCAGGTGGAGGGCTCCCGGAAGAGGCGTCCCAGGCGTTGCCACCAGCCGCGGCCCTGCGGCAGCAGGGGGGCCCGACAGGGCACGGGCACCCCCAGGAGCACCGTCACCAGGCGGGCTTCCAGGCGCCCCAGGGCCCGCACGGACAGGAACAGCCCCAGGAGCAGGGGAAAGCCCACCAGGAGGACCAGGAGGCTGAGGGCGAGACCCAGGCCCGTCAGGATCCAGGTGGTGTAGGCGAGGCCCAGGAAGGGGCAGAACAGCAGGTACACCATGCCTGCATAGGCCCTGGGCTCCCGCAGGATGCCCAGGAAGGTGGGCCAGGGGAGGCGCAGCTCCGGCTCGGGTGGAGGTGCGGGGGCGGGTGCTGCCTGCGCGCGACGTTCCGGCAGGTCCAGGCAGGCCAGGGCGCGGCGCAGGGCCTCTTCCGCCCCGAGCCCGGGTTCCTCCCAGGCCAGGCGAGCCTGTTCGGCGTGGATCCGCGCCCGCGCCGCCGGGACGAGGACCGGATCCAGACCGGCGAGGTAGGCGTCCAGCGCCTCGGACATGGCAGACCTCCGGGAAGAGCGTCCCTACGGTATCCCGCGCGGCGTGCACGGGGGGCTTCCCTTCGGCCAGAGGCCGCCGGGGACCGGCGAAGGCCCGGGAGGGCCGGGTAGGATGGCTGCATGCGCCTTGCCCTGCTCCGCCTCTCTGCCCTGGGCGACATCCTCCGCGTGCTGCCCGCCTGGGCGAACCTGCACGCGGCCTGGCCCGAGGCGAAGCTCCAGGCGGTGGTGGAGGACCGCCACGCCTTCCTGCTGCAGCCCTTCCCCTGGCTGGAGCCCGTGGTGGTGGCCCGCCGGAGGCTGGGACTGCCCTGGACGGCCCTGGCCGAGCTGCGGCGCGTGGCGGCGCGGATCGAGGGCGCGGACGCGAGCCTGGATTTCCACGGCATCCTGAAGAGCGCCCTGCCGGCGTGTCTGGCGCGCATCCCCGAGCGCTGGGGGGACGGGGCCACGCGGGAGGGGGCCTCCCGCCTGCAGACGCACCCGCTGCCCTTCCTGCCCCAGAGCCGCTACGGCCAGGCCCTGCGCCTGGCGGAGGCCTTCGGGGCGAGCCGCGGCCTGGCGGGCCTGGGGCGCTTCCGCCCCGTGCTCAAGGAGGTCCCGCTGCCGGATCCCGGGGAACTCTGGTCCAGGTCCGGGCGCCCACGGGTCGTGCTGGTGCCCGGCGCCTCGCGGCGCGGCGCCATCAAGCGCTGGCCGCTGCGCCACTGGCTGGAGCTGGCCGGGATGCTGAAGGACCGCTGCGAGCTGCGCTGGTCCCTCGGCCCCGAGGAGGTGGCCCTGCGCGCCTGGCTGCCCGAGGCTTCCGGCGTGCCCGCGCTGCCCTCCATGGGCCTCTGGGAGCTGGCGGCCGCCCTGCGCCAGGCGGACCGGGTGGTCACGCCGGATACGGGCCTGCTGCACCTCTCCGTGCTGCTGGGCACGCCGGTGCTGGCCCTCTTCGGCAGCAGCGATCCGGTGGTCTCGGGCCTTCCGGAGGGTGCGGGCGCGGTGCTGCGCACGGGCATCGCCTGCTCCCCCTGCCGGGAGCGGCGCTGCCAGCGCCTGCAGTGCCTGGAGGAGCTGGAACCCGGCCGCGTGGCCGCCATGCTGGAAGGCTGATCCCGCATTGTGCATGTATGTTCTTCCCACCCCGCTGAAGGGGTCTTTGAACCAGA
>CAXYVC010000147.1:0-5453 GCA_964292295.1 uncultured bacterium | reverse complement strand
AACGCTGACGTCCTCGAGGAGGCCCTGAAGGACGCCTCCGGCGTCATGGACAGCTACCTGGCCCGGCGGTATACCCTGCCGCTGGCCACCATCCCCGCCGTGCTGGTGGAGTGCTGCGCCGACCTCGCCATCTACCGCCTCATGCGCCTGCGCCCCCTGGGATCCCTGGAGGACGCCAAGGAGCGTTCCGAGGCGGCGCTGGCCTGGCTGAAGGACCTGGCCAGTGGCAAGGCCGTGCTGACGGGCCTGGAGACCCCCGCCCCCACCCCGGGCGGGCTGGTTCGCCTCACCGCCAGCCCGCGCCTCTTCACCCGGGGAGCGCTCCGTGACTGCTGACGTCGGGCTGCGCCTCATCCTGCGGGATGCCGGGGCTGGGGCCGCGTTGCGGACCCTTGTCGGCCGCCTGCGGAACCGGACCGCCCTGCACCAGGAGCTGGCCGATGGCCTGCTGGCGCGGGTGGACCAGCGCTTCGAGACCTCCCAGGACCCCACCGGGGTGGCCTGGGCCGCCTGGAAGCCCGCCACGGTGAAGGCCCGGGCCCGGAAGGGCCTGCTGCCCGGCCGCCTCCTGGTGGCCCACACCCCTGGGCTGCGCACCAGCCTCTCCAGCGAGGCGGACGCGGAATCGGGTCGGGTCGGCTTCGGCCTGCCCCACGCGGTCTACCACGAGTACGGCACCCGCAGGATGGCCCGCCGGGGCCTGCTCACCGCCGACCCCCGGACCGGGGCCCTGGGTGACCGGGACGCCGCCCTGCTGCTGCAGGTGGTCCGGGACTACCTGGAGGCCCCATGATCCAGGCGCTGATGCAGGCCGCCACGGCGCGCGCCACCGCGCTACTCACCCGTGCGGGCGCCGTCCTCCCCGAGCTGGCGGTGGAGGACTTCCCGGGCCGCCCCGAGGCCTACCGTCTCAGCCACCCGAAGGGCGCGCTGCTGTTGGCCTATTCCGGCTCCGACTACGGCGCGCCCGGCGCGGGCGGCGCCCAGGCCCGCCTCATGAAGCTCGATTTCGTGCTCCAGATCCGCAACCTGGCCAAGCACCAGGGCGCCTACGAGGTGCTGGAGCACCTGCGCGTCGGCTTCACCGGCTGGGAGGCTCCGGGGTGCCTGGCCGCCTATCCCACCCGGGAGGCCTTCCGGGGCGCCGAAGACGGCGTCTACCAGTACGTCCTGACCCTGGCCTGCCCCACGCGCGTGGCGCCCCTCCAGGCCCCGCCCGCCGCGCCCCCCGGCGCGCGGGACCACACCCTGCAAACCCCTTGATGGAGCCCCCCATGGCTGACCAGCGCTCCCGCTACACCGGCCCCCCCTCGGGGGGAGGCCTGCCGGACCGGGAGGTCCAGCTGCACCCAGGGAGGGAGGTGAAGCTCCCCCCCGACCACCCCTGGACCCTGAGCCTCCTGGAGCGGGGCCTGCTGGTTCACCTGTCCACGCGCGCCACTCCCACCCCTGATGTCCCTGAAGGAGGCAAGGCATGACGACGTATCTGCATGGCACGGAATTCAAGATCAAGGACAGCCGCCCTGGATCCGTCGCCCTGGAAGGCACCACGGCCACCCTGCTGATCTGCACGGCGCCGGTGCACCTGGCCTCTGGCCAGGTGAACAAGCTGCTCGTGATCACCTCTCCTGCCGACGTGGCCGGCAAGCTGGGCCCCGACCTGCCCGGCTTCACGGGGCCCAACGCCGCCACGTCCATCCTGGACGAGGGCCCTGGCCTCATCGTGGCCGTGAACGTGCTGGACCCGGCCACCCACAAGACCGCCACCGCCGACGAGGCCGTCACCCTCGGGGCGGACGGCACGGCCACCCTCGCCCACAAGGCGCTTGTCAGCGCCGTCGTGAAGAACCAGGCCAAGAGCACCACCTACGTGGAAGGCACGGACTACCTGCTGGACAAGGCTCTGGCGAAGATCACGCGCCTCAGCGCCGGGGCGATCGCGGCGGGCGCCACGCTCTCGGTGGCCAGCGAGTGGGCGGATCCCTCCAAGGTCCAGGCCGCAGACGTCCTCGGGGCCGTGAGCCCCTCGGGCGTGCGCACCGGCCTGCAGCTGGTGGCGGACGTGCCCGCCCTGGACCTCTGGCCCGCCGTGCTCCTGGCGCCCGGCTTCAGCGAGCTGCCCACGGTGGCCGCCGAGATGGTCGCCAAGGCCGAGCGCTTTGGCGCGGCCGCCCTGCTGGATGCCCCGGTGGGGACCACGTTCCAGCAGGCCCTGGCCTCCCGGATGGCCGGCAGCGGGGCCTCCTTTGCCGCCAGCAGCAACGCGGCCATCCTCTGCTACCCCCGGGTCCAGGTGACCGACCCCCTCACGGGCGGTCTGCGCCTGGTGCCCTACAGCCAGGTGCTGGCGGGCGTCATGGCCCGGACGGACACGGCCAAGGGAGTGTGGGAGAGCCCCAGCAACTGGCCGCTCCGCACCGTGCTGGGGCTGGAGACGGCGCTCTCCTTTGCGGCCGATGACCCCACCTGCGAGACCAACCTCCTGAACGCCAAGGGCATCACCACGGTGCGTTCGGGCTACGGCCAGGGCTATCACAGCTGGGGCGGGCGCAATGCCAGCTTCCCCGCCGAGACCCACCCGCGCAGTTTCATCAACGTGCAGCGCTTCGAGAAGGCCACGGGACGCGCCCTGGTGCGCTTCGGCCTGAAGTGGAACGATCGGAACCTCACCACGCCCCGCATGGACGCCATCTGCGAGGCCGGGAACGCCTACCTGGCCGACGCGGTGGCCAGGGGCGCCGCCGTGAAGGGGTCGAAGGTCCTGTGGGATGCCAGCAGCAACCCGGCCACGGAACTGGCGCAGGGGCACGGAACCTTCCGCCTCCACTGGGCCATCACCACGCCCCTGGAGCGCATCACCTTCGAGTCGGATTTCGACATCGACCTCTACAACAACCTGAGCAGTGAGGTGACCGCATGAACCTGGTCCGACTCACCAACGCGCGCCTCTACGTCGATGGCTGGGGCTTCAGCGGCCAGTGCGACGAAGTGGACATCCCGGTCCTGAAGTGGGCCTCCATGGAGCTCCGGAACCTGGCCCTCCACGGCAAGGTGAAGGCGCCCCTCTCCCTGGAGGAGCTGCGCACGACCATCAAGGGGAGCTTCGACCCGGCCCTGGTGGCGCTGATCTGCGACCCGACGGTCTTCGTCAACCTGCAGATCCGGGCCGACCTCACGGACCTTGGTCCTCTGGGCATCAGCAGGGGAGGCGAGGTGGTCGCCTTCGTGCGCGGTTGGGCCGAGGAGATCAACCCCGGCACGGTGCGGGGCCAGCAGGAGACCCAGGGAGGGCAATACGCCTTCCACCTCATGTCCTACCGCCTGGTGGCGGCCGGGACCGAGCTGTGGGACGTGGATCTGCTCTCCGGTCGGACCGTCATCAACGGCAACACCCTCTTTGAAGGCGAATAGGAGCCCCCATGCACATCCAGCCCGAACACCCGAAGGACTGCGAGAAGGTCCCCCTCACCCTGCCCGTGAGCGGCACCGTCGTCCTCATCGCCAAGTATCGAATGCTCACCGGGGACCTGGACCTCATCGCCAGCCTGGCGGGGGACAAGGCCGGCAAGGGGCGCAGCATGGCCGCCGAGGCGAGCCTGCTGACCTTCCGTGAGGACGGCGCCTTCATCCCCATGGAGGAGGTCCTGAAGTGGCCCCTGGAGGACACCCTCGCGGTCTTTGCGGAGCGCGAGAAGGCGGGTTTTTTCGCATCGGCGCCTACGCCCGCACCTGGCGCCGGGATGCCCTTGCCCTAGCCCACGCCACCGGCTGGTCCCTCTCCGAGATCCGGCGCATGGAAGTCCGCGACTTCCACGCCTGGGTCCGGGAGGCGAGGGACTTGATCCAGGACCTCTACCACCCCTAGGAACCGCATGCACGACCTGAAGCTCCAGCTCATCCTCGAGGCCCAAGACCGGGCCTCGAGGGTGCTGGAGAAGGTGGATGCCCGCCAGAAGGCCATGGGCAGCTCGGCCACCAAGGCGGCGGCAACCTCCGGGGCCTCCTGGGTCACGGCCAGCAAACAGTCCTCGGCGGCCATCCTGCTCACCGCGAGCGCGGCGGAACGGGCCACGGAAAAGGCCGAGAAGATGGCCCGGGCCATCGAACGGACCGGGCGGGCCTCTGATCAGGTGGAGCGCGCAGCCCGCCACACGCGCAACTGGGCGGACCAGATGGAGCGGGTGGGCCAGAAAGGGGCCATGGCGGGGGCGGCCATCACGGCCGCCAGCGCCCTCGCCCTCCGGGCCAGCATGGAGCAGGAGAAGGCTCGGGCCTCGGCCCAGAACGCCTTCTCCACGGTGAACGGCCTGGACGGGAACTGGGCGGAGATCAACCGCCAGGCCGTCGCGTACGGCAACGTCTTCCCCGGCACCACCGGGGACTACCTGCAGCTGGCCACGGCCCTGAAAGAGACGGGCATGGCCACGGAGGTCATCGAGAAGGGGGCCTTCAAGGGGGCGGCGGCCCTGAAGGTGCTCTTCGACCTGGCGCCCTCGGACGCGGGCCAGCAGATGGGGGCCCTCATGAAGGCCTATGGGGTCGAGGGCAAGGACGCCAGCGCCTTCGCCGACCTCCTCCAGCGCCAGAAATACGCCACCGGCATGAGCCTGCAGGAGATCAGCACGGCGGCGCCCTACATCGGGTCCAAGCTGGCGGCCTACGACATCCGCGGCCTGGACGCGGCCCGCCAGACCGCCATCGTCATGGGCGTGCTCAAGCAGAGCAACCTGGAAGGCAGCATGATCGGCACCGCCTTCGGGTCCTTCCTGGACCGCGCGGCCACCGTCGACGCCCGCTCCAGGCACCTGCGCGGGGGCGTGAACCAGGAAGCCTTCGGGGTGCTGGAGAAGAAGGGCATCCACATGGACTTCTTCGACCGGGCCGGCCGCTTCCAGGGGCTGCCCAACGCCGTGGCCCAGCTGGAGAAGCTCAAGGGCCTCAGCCAGCAGGAGCGGAAGCTCGTCATGTCCAGCCTCTTCGGGCAGGAGGGGGAGCGCATGAGCCTGGTGGACCCGGCCAAGTGGACGGCGGTGTCCCAGGCGCTCCAGCAGCAGGAGGCCATCGAGGCGCGCCTGGCCCGGGTGACGGACACCCTGGCCGCCAAGTGGGAGGCGGTGGGAGGATCGGCCTCCAACGCGGCCGACCGCTGGGCCGACAAGCTGAAGCCCGTGCTGATCCCCCTGCTGGAGAAGGCGAACGGCCTGCTGGACCGCATCGGCAAGTGGGCCGACGCCCACCCCCGCCTGGCCGCCCTCATCGGCGGGACCGTCGTGGCGACGGGGGCCCCGCTGACCGTCACCCGGGGCCTGCTCTGGGTCACCGGAAAGCTCCGGGTCTTTCCCGCATCGAACCTATTTGCTGGCCGCCGCTGCCGGCGGATGGGTGCCCGGCCGCCCTGCGGCCACCCGCTCCTGCGCACGGAGCGTGGGTACGATAGCGGGTTTGGTGTTGGC
>CAXYVC010000146.1:0-5501 GCA_964292295.1 uncultured bacterium | reverse complement strand
ACCCCAGCACCGCCCACATGATGATCGTGACCCCGCTGACCGGCGGCGGCCTCATGTCCCTCTTCTCCACCCACCCGCCCATCGCGGCCCGCATCGCGCGCCTGAACCGCATGGCGGTGGACATCCGCTAGAAGGCTAGCCCGCCGCCACGACCCGGTTGCGGCCCTGCTCCTTGGCCGCGTAGAGGGCCTGGTCGGCCACGGCCAGGAGGCGTTCCCCCTCCCGGGTGTGCTGCGGCAGCGTCGCCACGCCGAAGCTGGAGGTGATCCGCATGCCCTGGGGCAGGCCCGCCTCCTCCCAGTCGAGGTGCTCGAGGCCGTGGCGGAGGCGCTCGGCCAGGTGCATGGCCTGGTCCAGGGGCGTCTGGGGAAGCAGCAGGACGAACTCCTCCCCGCCGTACCGCAGCACCAGGTCGCCCTCCCGCAGGCGGGCGCGCAGGGCCTGGGCCACCGTGCGGAGCACCCGGTCCCCGGCGGCGTGGCCCAGCTGGTCGTTCACGCGCTTGAAGTGGTCCACGTCCGCCATGACCACAGACAGCGGCTGCTCGGCGCGCAGGGCCTGCCCCACGAACTTCGGGAGAACCTCCCCCAGGAAGCGCCGGTTCAGGACGCCCGTGAGATCGTCCCGCACGGCGCGGTCCCGGGCGAGGGCAAGGGCGCGCAGCACCTGGAGGGACGCGGCGGCCACGCTGGCGCAGCTCTCCGCGAGGCGGCGCCGGTGCTCGTCCCAGTGGTTCGCCCGGCGCGCCTGGAGGTTGACCACGCCCAGGATCTGGCCCGCCGCCACCAGGGGAAGGCACAGGTAGGCGCCCTGGTCCGGAACGCCCAGGGCACAGTCACAGGCGGTGGGGGCCTCCACCCCCAGCTGCACCGGCCCGGCGGCACGGAAGGCCCGACAATTCAAGGCTTCCTGGAAGGCCGGCGCTTCTCCCTCCTCCGCCAAGCTATCGCCCACCGTGGGCTTGATCAGCACCCGGCAGCGTTCGGCTGCCAACAGACGCACCAGCGTGCGCTCCAGCGTCCCGCACAGCTCCGCCTCGCTGCGCACCTGCTGGACCAGTTCCGTGAAGGCACGCACCGCCTGGGCCTCTTCGCCCCGCTGCCGCAGGCCCTCCTCCCGCTCCCGGGCGGCGGTGTCCAGCTCCCAGAGGGCGCGGTGCAGGATGTCCACCTCCCGGATGGCCTGGCCCTCGTCGGGCTGGGGGAAGCCCAGGCCCCCCCGGGCGTATTCCGAAAGTTCCACCAGGGGATCCGCCATCAGGTGCAGGATGCGCCGTCCCCCCAGGATCGCGACCGCCGCCAGCCCCAGGAAGAGCAGGGCGCTCAGGCTCCGGGCGACCCGCAGCTGGCGTTCCAGCTTGGTCAGGCGGGCATTGTCCCGACCGTCCAGCTCTCCCCCCAGCCTTCCCGCGAGCAGGCGGATGCCCTCCAGGCGGCCCTGGATCTCCTGGAAGGCCCGACGCTGGCTCTGGACATCGCGCCAGGCGTCGGCTTCCAGCAGGCGCTCGGCCACGAGCGCGTGCCAGGCCTCCAGCTCCGCCTCCAGGCGGTCCACCAGGGGCTGCGCCAGGGATCGGTCCTCCTCCCCGATGTTCGCGTCCAGGTCGCGCAGCGCCTCCACGCCCTCCTGCTGCCCGCGGCGGTAGCGCTCCACATCCCGGCGCTCCCCCAGGGCGACCATGCCCCGCAGGGCGGCCTCCTCCTCCAGCAGGGACTGGAGCAGCCCCTGCTCGGCCCGGGTGCGGCTCAGGGCCCGCACCTGGGCTTCCGCCATCACCTCCACCTGGCTCACGCCGTAGCGCTGGAGCGCGTAGGAAAGCCCACCCACCAGCAGCAGCAGGCCCCCCAGCCACCCGATCAGGTAGCTGCGCAGGGGGCGGGGTGTCTGAAGCGCTCGGATCACGCGGGCTCCGGGGGAAACCCTGCATCCTATCGGATGCTCGCCGGGCCTCTGTGAATGCGGAGCCCACCCTGGACGGCGGCCCGCCGTCCGGGCAGCATCCACTTCATGCTCAGTTCCCTTCGCATCCAGAACCTCGCCCTGGTGGAGGACCTCGCCGTGGAGCTGGGGCCGGGCTTCACGGTGCTCACCGGGGAGACGGGCGCCGGCAAGAGCCTGCTGGTGGACGCCCTCAGCCTGCTGGTGGGCGCCCGGGGGGACCAGGATCTGGTGCGCCAGGGCGCCGACCGCGCCGTGGTGGAAGGCGTGGTGGAGGACCGCTTCGAGGCCTGGACCGCCTTCCTGGAGGCCCGCGGCCTGCCGGGGGAGCAGCCCGTGGTGCTGCGCCGCGAGGTGGGCGCCTCGGGCCGCAGCCGCGCCTGGATCAACGGCGCGAACTGCCCCCTGGCCGACCTGAAGGAGGCGGGCCGCATCTGGATGCGCCTCACCAGCCAGCACGACCACCAGTCCCTCCTGGCGGAGGAGCGCCACCTGGGCCTGCTGGACGAGCTCCTGGGCCTCCAGCCGGACCTCTCGGCCGAGGCGGGCGCCGTGCGGGACGCGGAGGGCCGCCTGAAGGCGCGGAAGCGCAGCGAATCCGAGCGGGAGGAGCGCCTGCTCTGGCTGGCGGAGCAGCTTGCCGAACTGGAGAAGCTGGACCCGAAGGAGGGCGAATGGACCCAGCTCCGCGCCGAGCGCGAGCCCCTGCGCCACGCGGCCCAGCTGGAGCAGGCCTTCCGGGAGGGGGCGGAGGGTCTGGGAGAGGCCGTGCCCGCCACCGAGCGCGCCCAGCGCGCCCTGGCCCGGGCGGTCACCGTGCTGCCCGACGCCCAGGGCGAGGCCGACCGCCTGCGCAGCGCCCTCCTGGAACTGGAGGACCTTCTGGCCAGCACCCGGGACCAGGCCCTGCACTGGAGCCGCATGGGCGTGGAACGGCTGGAGCAGGTGGAGGAGCGCCTCGCCCGCTTCGAGCGCCTCGCCCGCCGCCACCGCTGCGAGCCCGAAGAGCTCCCCGCCCGGCGCCGGGAACTCCAGGCTGAGCAGGCCCAACTCCTGGGCGGTGCCTCCAGCCTGGCCGGGCGGGGGCAGGCCCCCGCCCGGGCGGCGGAAGGCTACCGCCTGGTGGCGGAGCAGCTCCACGCCCGGCGCATGGAAGCCATCCCCGGCCTGGAGCAGGAGGTCCATGCGCGCCTCGCCCGCCTGGGCATGAAGGGCGCCCGCCTGCAGATGCGCCTGGCCCTGGCGGAGGACGCCACCAGCCCCGTGTTCCACCAGGGCCGCCCCGTGCGGCTCTCCCCTTCAGGCTTCAGCGCCCTGGCGCTGTGGATCGAGCCCAACGTCGGCGAGGGATTCCGGCCCCTCGCCAGGATCGCCAGCGGCGGCGAGCTGAGCCGCCTCATGCTCGCCCTCATGGGGGCGGGCATGGCCCTGGGAAAGCAGGACACCGAAGCCCTCACGCTGGTGCTGGACGAGGTCGACGCCGGCCTCGGCGGCGAAACGGCCCTGGCGGTGGGCGAGGCCATCCACGGCCTGGGGAAGCGCCACCAGGTGCTCGCCGTCACCCACCTGGCCCAGGTGGCCAGCCGCGCCGGCCAGCACGGCCACCTCAGCAAGCAGACCCAGGCGGGCCGCACCCGCAGCCACCTGGACTGGCTGGACGGCGAGGGGCGCGTGCGGGAACTGGCGCGCCTCCTCTCCGGCCACCCCGACCGCCCCGAGGCCCTCAGCCACGCCCGCAGCCTGCTGGGAGCGCAGGCTTAGGGACGCAGGCCGAAGCGTGCGATGAATATCCCGATGGCCTTGGGGTTCTGGCGCTTCCAGGCCTCGAAGTCCCTCCGGTAGTCCGACCGGAAGGCCAGCAGGAAGAGCGCCGTCTCCAGGTGGCCCACCCGATCGAAGTCCAGCACCTGCTTCCACGCGGCATCCACCTTGGGTTCCTTCCCTCCCTGGCTGTGCTCCCTCAGCACGGCCAGGGCCGATGACCAGGCCTTCAACTCCTGCTGGGAGGGGCGCGCCCCCTCGAGCTGAAGGGCTTTCCTCGCGTTCAGGTCATCCCCGAGGCATGCGGTTCGAACCAGCAGCACCGCCAGTTCCAGGGCCCCATCCAGGCTGTCCTGCCCCTCCCGGATGGAGCGCACCTGGATCTCCACCCCCTTCCCGCCCGGTTTGGGCATCACACGCCCGACGGTGGGCCAATGGAAACGGGTGAGGCCGGAGAGGCCCTTGGCCTCCCTCGCCTGCCGGAGCCGCCCCCAGGCGGCATGGTCATCCGGCTCGGCGGAGATGGCGTCGAGCGCGGCCCGGTCCAAGTCTTCCCAGCGCTCGAGCCGGTACAGGCAGTCGAACAGGAAACGCCACGCACGCCCGTAGGTGGGCTCCAACCCGACGGCCTTGCGGAAAAACGGCTCGGCCTCCAGGAAACGCCGCTGCGCAAAGTAGCAATCCCCGAGGTACAGCGCCGCATCGGTGTACCCGGGATCCTTGGCCAGCGCCTTCTGGTAGGCCTCGCGGGCCGCATCGTATTCCCCTGCGCCGAAGTGCCCCTCTGCCGCCTCGAAGGCCTGCCGCGCCTCGGCGGAAGGCGCATACCGCGAGTGCCGCGGGTTCCCCCGCAGGTCTCCCAGAACGCGGCTCGCCTCGTAGTCCAGGTCGTTCAGGTCGTTCAGGTCGATGGCCCGGTTGGCATAGGCCTCGGCCTGCTGCCGGTATTCCTCGACGTGCTCGGGCCGGGTAGCTTCCGAGGCCCGGTGGTAGAGATCCGCCATCGCCGAGACGGGCCAGGAGCTCTTGGGGTCCACCGCCATGGCCTCCTGGTATTTCCGGGCGGCCTCATTCGCCTTGCCCTTCCCAAGCAGGGCGCGTCCCTCCTTGACGAGCTGGTCCACGCGAGCCGCCAGATCGGGCGTTTCGGGTGCAGGGGCAGCACAAAGCCGGAAGCAGGACCGGAAACATGGAACTCCTTGGGGAAAGGCCCCCCCCACTTTACCCGCTAGGATGAAGGCGCGATGGATCACCAGAGCCCCGAACTCCAGCCTTATCTCCACCTCCACGGCGCCACGGAGCATGTGCATCCGGAGGCCGGCCCCTGCTTCGTGTGCGAGGGGCGCTTCCTGGTGGGCTCCGCCCTGGGGGCCCACCGCGAGGGGCGCCTGCGCGTCCTCAGCGTGCTGGGCACGCCTAGGGCCCTGGCAGCCCTGGACCTGCCCGAAGGGGTGGCGGCCTTGGCGGCGGAGGAGGCCGAGTTGAGCGGCCTGCTGGGCTTCGCCTTCCACCGGGGCCTCCTCTGCTGCGTGCGGCGGCCGGAGGGGCCGCCGGGGGAGGGCCCGACGGCCTGCCGCCGCCTGCTGGTGCTGCCCCACGTGGACAACGTGGAGAACCTGGGCCTGCTGATGCGCTCGGCCGCAGCGCTGGGCGTGGACGGCGTGCTGGTGGGCCGCGGGCCCCAGCCCTTCGCGCGGCGCAGCGTGCGTGTCTCCATGGGGGCCGCCTGGAGCCTGCCCCTCTGGCAGCGCGAGGATCTCCTGCCGCTCCTGGCGCGCTGGCAGGCGGAAGGCGGCGGAGTG
>CAXYVC010000145.1:0-5535 GCA_964292295.1 uncultured bacterium | reverse complement strand
GCGAGCATGTAGCCGATCTCCGCCGCCCGGAAGAAGGGGGCCAGGCGCCCCAGCACCCGGAGGCGGCCGCCCTCGAGGCGTGCCCGGCAGAGACCGTGGGGCTCGAAGTAGGCCAGGACGAGGCCGCCATCGCGGGTGGGACAGAGGCAGGCCACGTGGACATCCCGCAGGCCCTCCTCGCGCCCGAAGCGCCGCCAACCCTCCCCCTCCCTCAGGTAGAGGCCGCGTTCCCCGGCCACCCACAGGCGTCCCGCGCCATCCCGCTGGAGGTCGTTCACGCGGCTGCGCCCGGAGGCTCCCGGCAGGGGTTCCGGGCGGAAGTTCCAGCCCTTCCCCTTCCGCTGGCCCCGGAAGAGGCCTGCGCCCTCCGTGGCCACCCACAGGGTGTCCCCCTCCAGGCAGAGGCGCAGCACGCGCCCGTCCGGATTCAGCCCCTGGGTGGCCCCGAAGCGCTGCAGCACCCCGCCCCGGGGATCCACGCGCAGCACCTGGGGCCCCCCGCCCACGAGAAGCGTCCCGTCCCCGTCCCGGGCGAGGCTGCGGACCTGGAAGCCCTCCGTTCCGCGCACGAGCCTCCAGCCCTCCGCCTGCCAGCGCAGGAGCCCCGCGTCGCTGCCCGCGAGCAGGCGGCCCTCCAGGTCGCGGAAGACGCCCCACACGTAGCCCTCCGGCAGCAGCGCCCCGGCGGGAAAGGCCTGCCAGGCCCCGCCGCAGAGCAGGCGGTAGAGGCCCGAACCGCTGCCGATCCACAGGCCGCCCTCCCGGTCCACCAGCACGGCCCTGGCCGGTCCCGAACGAAGGCCCTGGGGCAGGCCGAGGTGCTGCCAGCGTCCGTCCCGGAGGCGGGCGATCCCCTGGCCGGCCGTGGTCCACAGGCTCCCCGCGCCGTCTCCGGCCAGGAAGCCCCGGCTGCCCGCCTTTCCTGGGCCGGGATCCAGCGCCCGGAAATAGCCGCGCCCGGGCTCCAGGAGAAAGAGGGACTCCGCGCCCCGCGCCCACACGCGCCCCGAGGCGTCCGCCTGCAGGGCGTGGATGCGCTCCTCGCCCATGGCCGGTGCGGCATCGACCATCCGCCAATGGCCCGCCGCGAAGCGCAGGATGCGGCTGCCCGCGCCGGCCGGAACCGCCGCCCAGGCCTCCCGGCCCTCCGGCCCGAAGGCCAGGGCCGTTGCCGCCCCCCCGGGCCACCCCTCCACAGGGTGGAAGCGCCCGGAGGACGCCTGCCGGAAGGGGCCGCCCGGGGTGCCGACCCAAAGCTCGCCCTGGGGCCCCGAGGCGAGGCAGGCCACGGGCCCTTCGGGCAGCCCCAGGCTGGCGGGGACGGCCTCGAAGCGGCCGCCGACCCGCCGGGCCAGGCCGCGCTGGGTCCCCACCCAGAGCCCCCCGTCCAGAGTGGCATGGAGCGCCTGGATGGAGGTGCTGGGCAGGCCGTCCCGCAGACGGAAGGCCCGGAAGCGCCTGCCGTCGAAGCGGAACACGCCGTCCTCCGTCCCGATCCAAAGGAAGCCCGTGCGGTCCTGGGCCAGGGCCCAGACTGCGGAGTTGTCCAACCCTTGCGCGGTACCGTAGCTGCGGAAGGCCCACTGCCCTTCGGGGGCGGGCAAGGCGAAGCCCAGGATGGGGATGCATCCCGCCAGCGCCCACGCGAGCCACACCCGCATCGCCCTCATCCCACCTCTTCCATGAAAGTGCCATCAAGGATAGACCAGAATGCGGCCATCCATGAAGCACCCAATTGGCGTGGAAGAGGCTTCAGCCCCCCAGGCTCCAGTCGAGGTCACCGACCACACCCGGGCTCACGCAGGCCTCCAGGTGCCCCTCCGCCAGGAGGGCGGGAATCCCGTTGGGAACGCCCCGCCAGATGGCCTGGGGATCGCCCCCCTCCGCGGCGAGCACGCCGACCCACGCATCGCGCCCGGAGCGCTTGGCGGCATAGAGGCAGTGGTCCGCCAGATCCACCACCTGTTCCCAGCCCAGGAGGGCAGGCTGCTCGGGTACCAGGGGGAAGCAAGCAAAACCCAGACTGCAGGTCCGATGCAGGGGCTCCCGCTCCCCCACGTCGAAGGGATGGGCGGACACCGCGGCGCGGATGCGCTCGGCCAGCACGGCGGCATCCTGGCGCGCGGCATTGCGGGCCACCACGAGGAACTCCTCGCCCCCCCAGCGGACCACCGTGTCCGTATCCCGGGTCGCGCCCCGGATCAGCTCCGCCACCTGCTGGAGCACGAGGTCGCCGCCGGCGTGGCCGAAGCGGTCGTTCACCATCTTGAAATGGTCCACGTCGATCATGAGGAAGACCATGTCGATGTTCAGCGCCAGGCGCTCCAGGCGTCCCGGGGCGGCACTGCGGTGGAGGCGCGTCACCTGGGCCACGTCCTCCGGCATGCAGACGCCCAGGTAGCTCCGGTTGCGCAGGCCCGTCAGCGTATCCGTCAGGCTCTGGTTCCGCAGCGCTCCGTTGGCCGCTTCCAATTCCCGCGCCTTGGCCTCCACCTCCCGGGTGCGCGCAGCCACCATGCCCTCGAGCACCCGGGTGCGGTGATGCAGCGCCGCCAAGCGCAGGCGGAGGAGTGCCAGGAGAGCCGCGACCGCGGCGATGCCCATCAGGCCCCGGGCCCACCAGGTCTCCCACCAGGCGGGCCGGATGACGAAGTCCAGGCTGGCCGTGGGCCCCCAGGGGCCCCCCGCCGCACGGCTGCGGACCTCCAGGCGGTAGCGCCCCGGGGGCAGGGCCGCGTAGCGTTCCTCGGCGCCCTCCCGCCGGTGCCAAGCGGATTCCAGCCCCAGGAGGCGCGTCTCGTGCTGAATGTCGCGCTCATGGAGGTAACTCGGGCTGGCGTAGCGGACCTCCAGGGTGTTGGCGCGACGGGGCACCTGCAGGGGGGCCGGTTCCTGGGGATCGTAGGCCTTGCCCCCCAGGCGGACCTCCATCAACACAGTGGCGGGGGGCAGTGCGGCGGCCCGGCGTGCCGAGGCGTCGTAGCGCACCAGGCCGCCCGCGGTGCCGATCCAGACATCCCCACCGGGCTCCGCCAGGAAGGCCATGGCGTTGGTGTTCTCGCTGGGCATCCCCTCGCTGCGCCCGAAGTGTTCCGTGCGCCCGTCGCGCCCGACCACCTCCAGGCCACCGCCGGAGCCGATCCACACGCGTCCGGAGGCATCCTCTCCCATGAGGTACACCGAAAGGTCCGGGGACAGGAGCCCATCGAGGTGCCCGAGCACCTGGAGCCCCCCCTGTTCATAGCGCAGGCGGCAGACCCCCAGGGGATCGTAATAGGCGAGCAGCATCTCCCCGCTGCGCAGGGGCCTCACGTAGCTCACGTGATCCGCCCGGAGCCCATGCCGAGAGGTGAAGCGCTGCCAATGCCCCCCGTCCCGGAGAGCCAAGCCCCGGCTGCCCGCGGCCCACAGACGGCCAGCGGCATCCATGGCCAGCCCCTCGAAGCGCTCGTGGGCGTCCCCGCCGGGGATTTCCTCCCGGCGGAAGGTCCAGCGGGCGCCGCGTCCCTCTCCCCGCAACAGCCCGCCGCCATCGGTGGCCGCCCACAGGATGCCCTCCGCGTCGAAGAGCAGACGGTAGATGCGTCCGGCCGTCAGCACACCCTGGGCGGGGCCGAAGCGCTGAAGGGCCCCGGAAGGCGCGAGGCGCAGGATCTCCGCGCCACCCGCCAGGAACAGGCCCCCGTCCGGCCCCTCGCTGATCGTGCGCACCGGGACGTGCCGCGTCCCGGGCACCAGCCTCCATCCCGCCCCTGCGGCCTCCGCCAGCCCGTTGCCGGTTCCCACCAGAAGGCGCCCGCGCCGGTCGCGGTGGATCGTCCACACGGCGTTGTCCGGCAGTCCCTGGCGCGTGGTGTAGCCCTTCAGCGCCCCTCCGCCCTGCTGACGGTAGAGCCCCTCCCCGGCCACCCACAGGGAGCCCTCGCGGTCTTCGAACACCGCGCGGAGCAGCGCGGCGGGAAAGCCTTCGCGCACCCCCATGCGTTCGAGCCCGCCATTCCCCTGGCGCAGGAGCCCCTCCACCGAGGGCACCCACAGGCGGCCCGAGCCATCCACGTACAGGTGCCCCTTCTGGCCCATGGGCGGCGCCGGCACGGCGGCCAGGCAGCCCTCTCCCGGGAGCCTGCGGAACAGGGTTCCCGCACTCCGGGCCCAGACGCCCCCCCGGCCATCCACGGCCAGGGCGTCGATCTTCTCGCCCGCCATCCGGGGCGCCGCGGCCACCGCCGCCCAGCGCGCCCCCTCGAAGCGGAAGAGGCGGGTGCGCCCCTCCAGGCGCGCGGCGGCGTAGAGGAAGGGCACACCGGGCCGCGTCCACAGAGCCGTCACCGCGCCCCCGGGCCAGCCGGAAGCCCGATGGAAGCGCCCATCCGCCTCCAGACGGAAGGGCCCCTCCTGGGTGCCCACCCAGAGCGGGAAACCGGCACCCGAGGCCAGCGCCGTGACGGGCTGGGCAGGCAGGCCCTGGGACGGTTCCACGGTCCGGAAGCGCCCGCGGTCCAGCCGTGCCAGGCCGTGGTAGGTTGCCGCCCACAGGTCGCCGCGGTCATCCACCTGCAGGCCCTCCACGAAGCTGCTGGGCAGGCCGTCCCGGATGCCGAAGGCCTTCCAGGCGCGCCCGTCGTAGCGGTACAGCCCCTCCTCCGTCCCCGCCCACAGGAACCCAGTGCTGTCCTGGGCGAGCGCCCACACCCCCTGCCCCTTCAGGCCCTGTTCCGCCCCGTAGGCGCGGAAGGAGAGCTCGCCCCTGGGCCCCCCGCTGACTGGCGCGACGGCCTGCAGGCAGAGGACCGCCAAAAGGCAGCACAGGAGCGGCATCAGGGGTCGGGGCATCGGCGGAACCATCGGCGAAGGATCTGGTCAGTGTAGAGGCCCCATGGGCTGCTTGTAAAACGGATGCCAGGAAGCGGATTCCTCCAGGAGCAGCGCCGCAGGTCACAGATGCCCCCCTTCCCGCATCTGCCGCTTGGACGGCGCCCTTCTGCGCGCTACCCTTGGGGGCTGGATCCAGAATGGAACCGCCGCAAGGAGAAACGATCCCGTATGAGCAAGCGTGGCCTTGGAAGCCTGGCCGACCTGGCGAAGATCCTCGAGGAAGCCGCCAACCCTGAATCCGCGCTGCGGGAAGACCGCAAGGAGAGCAAGCCGAAGCCCCAGACGCCCGCTCGGCTCAAGGCCCGCCCCGTGGACCCCAAGCGGAAGGCCTGGTACGCCAAGCGCCTGAAGGAGCAGAGCGCGGCCGCCGCCGCTCCGGCTCCGACGACACCCACCGAACCCCTGATCAGCCCCACCCCCGTGGCGGCCCGCACGGCGGCGGTGCGTCTCGGAGGCACCCTGCTCCAGACGCTCGCCAGCGCCCAGGACGCCAAGCCCAAGGCCGAGGGCAAGAACCGCGTGGAAGCTTGGCGTCGCAAGCCCGGGGATCCCCTCTTCTAGGCCAGCCGCCCCTTATCCCCCCACGCAAAAAAGCCGAGCCAAGGCTCCCGCTTTTTTCGGGGGGGGCGACCCCGCTGAGGCGGGGGTATGGTAGGGGTC
>CAXYVC010000144.1:0-5913 GCA_964292295.1 uncultured bacterium | reverse complement strand
CCCCCTTCCCCGCCGGGCTTCCGGAAGGGCAGCGCCGCCACACCCGTCCGGGCGACGAGGCCCCGGTGGGCGCCCGCCCCTTCCGCCCCGGCGACCCGGTGACCCGGGTGCACTGGAAGCGCACCGCCCAGCGCGGCCTCCCGTGGGTGCGCACCTTCGAGGACGACCGCGCCGAGGGCCTGCGCCTGGGCCTGGACCTGCGGGACTGGCAGGAGGGGCCGGCCTTCGAGCGCGCCCTGGAGCGCCTCAGCGGCCAGGTGATGCAAGCACGGCTGCGCAGGAGCCCCGTGGTCCTGGAACTGCAGGGCCGCGGGGGCAGCCGCGCCTGGGAGGGGCCCGCCGCCTGCTGGCAGGCGCTGGCCCTGGCGAAGGCCGAAGGGGCGGCGGAGCGGGTGGATTTCTCCGGCGGCTCGCCCCCGCCGGAGGATGCAATAGACTAGGACCACGCACGAGGCAGACATGGACTTCACCCGACCCGATTCGCCCGACTGGGCCCCCCTGCTCGCAGCCGCCTGGGCCGCCCGGGACAACGCCTACGCGCCCTACTCCGGCTTCCGCGTGGGCGCGGCCCTGCTGCGCCGGGACGGGGCCGTGGTGGCGGGCTGCAACAACGAGAACGCCTCCTACCCCCTCCCCCTCTGCGCCGAGCGCCCCGCCACCGGCTCCGCCGTGGCCTCGGGCATGAAGCCCGGCGACCTGGTGGCCCTGGTGGTGGTCACGGAAGCCGAAAAGCTCACGCCCCCCTGCGGCGCCTGCCGTCAGGTGATCGCCGAGTTCGCCGAGCAGGCCCCCGTCCTCCTCGCCAACCGCCACGGGAGGGCCCTGCACCACATGGAGGCGCTCCTACCCCACGCCTTCACCGGCCGGGACTTCCTGCCCCGGCCCTGAAGCATCGACATCCCGATCCCGCGGCATCTTCCCGAGGCAAGCATGGCCATCGACCGCAGCAAGATCCAGAGACAAGCCGATGCCCACATGGCCGCCGGCAAGGTGGAGCGCGCCATCGACGAGCTGCTGAAGCTCCTCGAGGACAACCCCCGCGACCACGCCATGATGAACCGCATCGGGGACGCCTACCTGCAGATCCAGCGGGTGCCCGAGGCGGTCGACATGTTCAAGCGCGCGGCCGCTGGCTACGAGCGCGAGGGCTTCAGCAGCCGCGCCGCGGCCGTCTTCAAGAAGGCGCACCGCCACGCCCCCGAGGACGAGGATGCCGCCACCCGCCTGGCCGAACTGTACCGCCAGACGAACCTCATCAAGGAGGCGATGCAGATCCACATCCAGATGGCGGACGCCTTCACGAAGAAGGGCCTCCTCAAGCGCGCCCTGACCGAGTTCGGCAAGGTGGTGGAGCTGGACCCGAAGAACCTGAAGAACAAGGTCAAGCTCGCGGACCTCTACAACAAGGAGGGCATGAAGGACAAGGCCGCCGCCATCTACCTGGAGGTGGCGGAAACCCTGGCCATGGAGGGCATGCACGCCGAGGCCACCCAGGTCATGGAGCGGGCCCGCGCCATGACCAGCACCCCCCAGGTCTTCCTCACCTGGTCGCGCCTCTGCGTGGTGCAGAAGAACCTGGACGAGGCCGCCCGCGTGCTGCGGGAGGGCGGGGAGGCCAACCCCCGCAGCCCCGAGCTCCTGGAGGCCCTGGCGGAGGTGGAGATCCAGCGCCACCAGCCCGACCAGGCCCTGGAGGCCCTGGGCCAGGTGCCCCAGCTCCCCGAGAAGGCCCTCGCCGTCTGCGAACGGGCCATGAAGGAGCTGGTGCGGGCGTCGCGCGCGGCGGATGCCCTGCGCCTCTTCCGGCCCATCGCCCAGGACTTCGCCCGGCGCGGCGCCGGCGAGCGCGCCGGCCAGGCCCTGCGCACGGTGCTCCTGCTGGCCCCCACCCTGGAGGGGTGGCTGCTCATGGCCGAGATGGCCCACCAGAGCGGCCAGAAGGAGGAGCGCATCCAGGCCCTCCAGCAGGCCTTCGCACTGGCCCAGGACGCCGACGACGAGGCCCAGGTCTCCGAGATCGGGCGCATCCTGAACGCCCTGGGCGTGACGGAGGAGCGCTTCCGGGCCACGGACGTTCCCGCCCCCACGCCGGCGCCCCCGCCTCGCACCGAAGCCACGGACGTGGACCTGCACCGGCGCTTCCGCCTCGACCAGATGCGCAAGCAGGCCGAGGACTACGAGCGCAGCCGCTTCCCCGACCGGGCCAGCGAGATCTACCAGCAGATCCTCGAAGAGGATCCCTACGCCATGGACGCCCTGGAGCGCATGGCCGAAATCATCAAGGCCAGCGGCCGCCTGGCCGCCGTCCAGCAGCACTACCTCAAGCACGCCGAAAAGCTCGTCCAGCTGAACCGGGGCGACCTGGCCAGCGCCCTGCTGGACCAGGCGGAAAGGCTCTTCCCCGGCTCCACACGGATGCACCGCCGCATGTGGGGCCTTCCGGACGCGGGCGCCCCCCGCCCCGCGGCCCCCGCGCCCATGCCCGCCGCGGAGGAGCGCATCCCCGTCATCCCTCTCGGCGCAGGCCTCCCGGTCCCGCCCCCCCCTGCGGTGCCCCTGCCCGTCCCCGCCGCCGAGCTGCCCGAGGGCCTGGACGACCTGGACATCCTCATCGCCCTGGACGAGACCGCCGCGGGCACCTCGGCCCAGCGCCCCCTTCCCCCGCCTCCGCCCCCACTTCCGGCGGCCCTGCCCACGATCCCCCTGGCCCTGGATGCCGGCGAGCTGGGGGCCGCGGAGCTGGGCGTGGAGGATCTCGGCGGCGCCGAGCTGCCCGAGCTGGAGCCCCTGGAGCTGGAACCCCTGCCCTTCGCGGAGGGCAAGGCCCCCGTGGTCCCGGCCGCCATCCCCGCCCCCCTCGGAAGCCCGCTTCCCACCCCCATCCCCCTGCCCCCGCCTCCCGCACCGGCGCCCCTGGACGAGGAGCTGGCCTCCCTGCTGTCGGACATCGACTTCCAGCTCGACTACGGGAGCGCCGAGGAAGCCAAGATCGAGCTCGAGAACGCCCTGAACCGCTGGCCGGAGCACCCCGAGCTCCGGGAGCGCATGGAGCGGGCGGAGCAGCGCCTGCGCCAGCTGGGCCACCAGGCCCGCCCGGCGGCGGCTGCGGAGGACCAGGACTTCTCCCACACCTTCTTCGACCTCACGGACGTCCTCGGCGGCGCCCTGGGCGAGAGCGAAGGCGAGGGCGAGGAGATGCACGACGCCACCAACGTGGTGGAGAAGATCCAGAGCGTGGAGGAGCTCTTCAGCGCCTTCCGGGACGGGGTGGAGCAGCAGGTCCGCGGGGACGACTTCGACACCCACTACAACCTGGGCATCGCCTACAAGGAGATGATGCTCATCGAGCCCGCCATGGAGGAGTTCAAGAAGGCCATGCGGGACCCCGAGCGCACCCTGGAGTGCTGCTCCATGCTCAGCATCTGCGAGCAGAGCCAGGGCAACCTGGAGGCCGCGGTCGCCTGGCTGCACCAGGGCATCGAGGCCCCTGGCTTCCCGCCGGAGGACGCCATCGGCCTCCAGTACGACCTGGGGGAAATCCTCCTCCAGATGGGACGCCCCGAAGAGGCCCGGGAAGCCTTCCGGCAGGTCCAGGCCCTGGACCCCGAATACCGGGACGTGGCCCGGAAGCTGTAGGAGCTTAGTCCAGCAGGTTCCGCCAGCCCTGGGGCCCCCAGGGCTGGAGGGCCTGGAGGGCCGGCTGCACGGGCTTGCCGGGGCGCTGGAGCCGCGTCAGTTCCAGTGCCTGCCCGTCGCCCGCGCTGAGCCATACGCCCTCGCGCCCCCAGCGGAGCGTGCCCGGTGCCTCGCCCGCCTTCAGGCCCCCCACCCCGCAGACTTTCAGCGCGGCGCCCTCGAAGGCGAGCTCGCTGCCCGGCCAGGGCTGCAGGGCCCGCACCTGGCGATGGAGCGCGGCGGCGGGCCTATGCAAATCCAGGGGCGCGAGGCCGCGGTCCAGCTTGGAGGCGAGGGTAACGCCCGCCTCGTCCTGGGGCCGGGGCGCGGCCTGGCCCGCCTCGATCACGCCCAGGTGGGCCTCCAGCAGGGCGGCGGCGTCTCCCGCCAACGCGGCCAGCAGGCCCTCCGCGGTGTCCTCCGGCCCGATGGGGCGGCGGGCGGCGGCCAGCACGGGGCCGGCATCCAGACCCGGCGTGATGCGCATGAGGCTCACGCCCGTCTCTGCGTCGCCCGCGAGGATCGCGTGGTTCACGGGGGCCGCGCCGCGCCAGCGGGGCAGCAGGGAGAAGTGCAGGTTCCAGGCGCCCAGCGGCAGGCTGTCGAGCATCCAGGGCGGCAGCAGGTGGCCGTAGGCCACCACCACCGCCAGGTCGATGCCGAGCCCTTCCCAGAGGGCCCGGGTCTCCGGCGCCCTCCAGCTGATGGGCTGATGCAGCGGAAGGCCCAGCTCCAGAGCGGCCTGCTTGACCGGAGGCGCCTCCAGGTGGCGCCCGCGCCCGGCGGGACGGTCCGGATTGCAGAAGACGGCCGCGACGGGGCGCAGCTCCGCCAGGGTGCGCAGCACGGGCACCGCCACGGCGGGGGTTCCCAGGAAGGCGATGCGCGCCATGGACCTAGCCTCGGCGCTGCTTCTGGTACTTCCGCTGGATGAGCTGGCGCTTCACGGGACCGAAGAGCTCAACGAAGAGGCGCCCCCGGAGATGGTCGATCTCGTGGCAGAAGGCCCGCGCCAGCAGGTCCTCCCCTTCCAGCTCCTCCCAGGAGCCGTCCCGGCGCCGGTTCCTCACCCAGACCTTCTGGGGGCGCTCCACCAGCTCCTGGATGCCCGGCACGGAAAGGCACCCCTCGGGCCCGACCTGGCTGCCCTCGCTGCGCAGGATCTCCGGGTTGATGAGGACCAGGCGCTGGGCCAGGTCCTGCCCGGCGCTCACGTCGATCACCACCAGGTTCAGGTTCACGCCCACCTGGGGCGCCGCGAGGCCTACGCCCTCCTCCACGGCCATGGTCTCGAACATGTCCGCCACGAGGGTCTCCAGCTCGGGCGTCCATTCACCAATGTCGGCGCTGTTCTGCTTCAGTCGGGGGTCGCCCCAGGTCAGGACGGGTCGTGCGGCCATGGAATCCTCGGTCTTTCAGTGTAGTACGGCTCCACGGCCTTTGATACCCTAGGAGGTTCGAAGCCCACGGCAGATCCGGCACCCGAGCCCCTTCCGCGCCCTTCGCCGTCCGTGGTTCCATCCGCACTCCGGAGCACGCATGATCCGCAACTTCCGACAGGTGTTCAAAGGCAACCAGATGCCCATGACCGTGGTCATGCTGGTCGTGCTCCTGGGCATGGTGGCCTACCTCGCGCCCTCCACGGGGCACCCGGAGGCCCCGGACAACGTGGCCGCGCGGGTGTACGGCCACGACATCCTGAACCGCGACGTGCAGACCCTCGTGGGCAACATGGCCCGCCGCGTGGGCAAGGGTGCCGACCTGGAGCGCATGCTGCCCTTCCTGCAGTCCCAGGCCCTGAGCCAGCTCGTGCAGAGCAAGCTCATGGAGGAACTGGCGGAGCGCCACGGCGTGGTAGTGACCGAGCAGGAGCTGGCCCAGGCCCTCACGGGGATGCTGAAGCGCCAGCCGGAGTTCGTCCAGGCGGACGGCAGCCTGAAGCCCGCCGCCGAACTGAACCAGATCCTCCGCCAGATGGACAACCCCACCAGCCTGAAGGAGCTCGAGGTGGACCTCCACCGCCAGCTCCTGATCCAGAAGCTGCTGACCCAGTCCGCCGCCCAGGTGCCCGTGGACGAGGCCTGGCTGAACCTGGAGCAGCGCGCGCGCACCGAGAAGCTCGACCTGGAGACCCTCAGTCTGAAGCCCGACCCCACCCCGGTGGCCGATCCGGGCGACGGCACCCTGCAGGGCTTCCTGGCCGCGTGGGGCCACCGCTACCAGCAGCCACCCCGCCGC
>CAXYVC010000143.1:0-6031 GCA_964292295.1 uncultured bacterium | reverse complement strand
GGCCGGCCCGCGCGGCCCGCCTGCAACGGGTCGCCGACCTCGTCGCCGGCCCCGGCGCCCCCACGGTCGTGGTGGACGCCGAGACCGTTCCGCTGCGGGTGGGGCTGGCCGTCCGGCTGGCGGAACGGCTGCGGGCCGAACATCTCGGGGTCGCCGAGGTGAGCGCCCAGGCGCCGGCCGGCGCCGTCCGGGAACACACCGGAACCGCCGGCCGGTCGAATCCGGGTGCCGCCGAACCCGATCGGCCACACCGCCGGACGGGCGTGTCGAGACCCGGTGCCGGGGCGTCCAACCATCCGCAACCCGCCGGCGGGAAGGGGGCCGCCGAGGCCGCGCCCCCGCCGATGCGCGCGGCCCCGCCGTCGTCCAGCTTCCGCGTGGCCTCCGCCGGCGGGAACATCTCGGGGGCCTCCTCCTGCAGGAAGCGCCGGGTGCGGCCCACCAGCGCGTCGATCTCCTGCAGCAGGCGCACCCGCGCCAGCTTCAGGCTGCGCAGGTAGGCCTCCTGCTCGGCCACGCGGGTCTGGGCGTCCCGCACCAGCTCGTCCGCCTTGAAGTCGGCCTCCTTGAGGATCAGCGCCTTCTCGCGGTTGGCCGCGTCCAGCAGCTCCTCCTTGGTGCGCTGGGCGTGGAGCAGCGTCTCCCGGAAGATCCGGTCCTGCTCCTGGTACTGCTGGAGCCGCTCCCGCAGGTCCACCACCTCGTCCCGCAGCTTCTGGTTCTCGTGGAGCAGCTCCTCCCACTCCCCCGCCACCTCGTGGAGGAAGGCGCGCACCTCGCCCTCCTCCAGGCCCCGGAAGGCCCGCTCGAACTCGCGGCGCTGGATGTCCAGGGGCGTGTATTTCATGGGCACCTCAGGCGAGGAAGCTGCGCTCGAGCAGGGAGCGCAGGACGTAGAGCAGGAGGCAGACCAGCAGCGGGCTCAGGTCCAGGGGCCCCGTGGAGGGCAGGAGCGCCCGCACCGGCTGCAGGAGGGGGTCCACGATGCCGTGGACCAGGCGCACGAAGGCGTTGCGCGGATCCGGACGGAACCAGCTCATCACGCTGGAGACGACCAGCAGCGTGATGAGGATGTCGATGACCCAGAAGGCGAGAGGGACGAGCAGAGGCATGGCAGAATCCGAGGGCACCATCATAGGGCATCGCCCGCCCTGGAGCCTCCATGCGCATCGGGATTTCCTGCTACAGCACCTTCGGCGGCTCCGGCGTGGTGGCGACGGAGGTCGGCAAGGCCCTCGCCGCCCGGGGCCACGAGGTGCACCTCCTCAGCCCCAGCGTGCCGCCCCGCCTGCAGGGCTGCGAGCACCGCGTGTGGTTCCACGAGGTGAGCGCCAGCCCCTACCCCCTCTTCGAGGCGGAGCCCTTCTCCATCGCCCTGGCCAGCCGCATGGCCGACGTGGCCGCCCACCACGGCCTGGAGCTCATGCACGCCCACTACGCCATCCCCCACGCCAGCGCCGCCCTGCTCGCCCGCATGGCCCTGGAGGGGCGCCTGAAGGTCGTCACCACCCTCCACGGCACCGACGTGACCCTCGTGGGCGCGGATCCCAGCTACCTGAGCATGGTGCGCCTGGCCATCCGGGAGAGCGACGCGGTGAGCGCCGTCTCCGCCTTCCTGCGGGACCAGACCCTGCACACCTTCGGGGTGGAGCGCCCCATCGAGGTCATCCCCAACTTCGTGACGCCGCCCGCCGAGCGGGCCCAGGACTGCCGCGGCTGGCTCGCCCCCGATGCGCTCCCCCTGCTCGCCCACGTGTCGAACTTCCGCCCCGTGAAGCGCGTGATGGACGTGATGCGGGTCTTCCAGCGGGTGCGGACGGCGCAGCCCTGCCGCCTCGTGCTGGTGGGCGACGGCCCCGACCGGGCCGAGGCCGAGGCCTTCGCCCGGGAGCACGGCCTCGCCGACGCGGTGCGCTTCACGGGCAAGCAGCTCGACATCGGCGCCGTGCTGGCCTGCGCCGACCTCTTCCTGCTGCCCAGCGGCACCGAGAGCTTCGGCCTCGCGGCGCTGGAGGCCATGGCCCACGGCGTGCCCGTGGTGGCCAGCCGCGTGGGCGGCCTGCCCGAGGTGGTGCGCCACGGCGTGGACGGCTTCCTGGAGCCCGTGGGGGACGTGGAGGCCATGGCCGCCCGCGTGGCTTCCCTCCTGCGGGATCCCCAGGCGCGCCGCGCCATGGGCCAGGCCGCGCGCACCCGCGCCCTTGGCACCTTCGCCGAGGGCCCCGTCATCGACGCGTACGAAGCCCTCTACGCGCAGGCGCTGTCCGTCCGCAAAACGACCGTGGACCTCGGCGCAGCGCCGCGCTAAGATGTCCCTTCGCGGCTGGGTAGCTCAGTTGGTTAGAGCGAAGGTCTCATAATCCTTAGGTCCCCGGTTCGAATCCGGGCCCAGCCACCAGCAGCCATCTTGAACGGAGCCCCGCGCTCCGTTTTTTTGTGCCCCCTGGTGGTAATTGCTCATTCGTGCCAAGTTGCGTTCAAAATAGATCGATGATCCAGGAGTAGGCGACAACCGAGCGGAGGGCTCCTAGACCGTTGGACCGCCACGAGGTTGGAACATCCCACTACAGCCTTTTGGCGTGCGCCAAACCCCCGAACAGTCCGCGCCAAACCCGTGGCGCCTTACATCCACCCTCAAGTAGCCAGGAACAGATCCCGCAAAGCTCCCTCGATCTGGGGGAAGCGGAAGGAGAAGCCCATCTCCAGGGCTTTCCGGGGCATGACGTGCGCCCCGGACAGAAGCATGGCTTCGGCCATTTCCCCCCAGGCGAACTTCAGCGCCAGGCGGGTTGCAGGGGCCGGAACCGGCCAGAGCGGCCTGTGCAGGGTTCTCGCGAGGTGCTGCATGAAGATCCTGTTCGAACACGGCCCGGGGGCCGTGGCGTTGATGGGCCCGCGGGCGTTCGGGTGCCCGAGCATGGCCACCAGCAGATGCACGAGATCCTGCACGTGAATCCAGCTGATGACCTGGGAACCGGATCCCGCCTTCGCGCCCAGGAACCAGCGCACGGGGAGCGCCATGCGGGGCAGGGCGCCGCCCTCCCGGGCGAGCACGGGGCCGGTGCGCAGGCAGACCACCCGCATCCCTGAGGCGGTCGCCTGAAGGGCCTCGGCCTCCCAGGCCCGGCACAGCTCCGGCAGGAAGCCCGAGCCCGCCGGGGCCTCCTCGTCCAGGCGTTCCTCTCCCCTTGCGCCGTAGTAGCCGATGGCGCTGGCGTTGACCAGGACCTCCGGGCGCCGCGCCAGGCCCGCCAGGGTCTGCACCAGGCTCCGCGTGACGAGGATGCGGCTGTCCCAGAGCAGCGCCTTGCGGGCCTCGGTCCAGCGCTGGTCCGCGATGCCGGCCCCCGCGAGGTTCACGAGGCCGGAGGCCCCCTCCAGGGCCTCCGCGGCGCGCTCCCAGGGCCAGGCCTGCACGCCCGCGGGCCAGACGAACCCGGTGGGGCGGCGCTCCAGGAGCACCACGCCGGCCCCGGCCGAGGCCAGGGCGGGAACCAGGGCGCGCCCCACCAGGCCCGTGCCGCCCGCCACCACCACACGCCTGCCGTGCAAGGGTTCCATGGTCGCCTCCGGTGGGCCTTGGATGCCGCGGCGTGGCGGGACGTCCGGCTTCCGCGGTAGACTTGAGTCCTTCGACGGGCGGCCTCGGGCCGCTCCTTTTTGTGTTGCCGCCCATGAGCCTCCAGACCGAGATCCAGCGCCGCCGAACCTTCGCCATCATCAGCCACCCGGACGCGGGCAAGACCACGCTCACGGAAAAGCTGCTGCTGTACGGGGGTGCCCTGGACCGGGCGGGCTCCGTGAAGGGGCGCGAGGGCGGTGCCCACGCCGCCTCCGACTGGATGAGCATCGAGCAGGAGCGCGGCATTTCCGTGACCAGCGCGGCCATGCAGTTCGACTACAAGGGCTTCGCCATCAACCTGCTGGACACGCCGGGCCACCAGGACTTCAGCGAGGACACCTACCGGGCGCTCACCGCCGCGGACAGCGTGGTGATGCTCTTGGACTGCGCGAAGGGCGTGGAGGAACAGACCAAGAAGCTCTTCCGCGTGGCCCGGGAGCGCCGGCTTCCCATCTTCACCTTCGTCAACAAGCTGGACCGCCCCGGGCGCGAGCCCGTGGGGCTCATCGACGAGGTGGAGGAGCTCTTCGGCCTGCACGCGGTGCCCATGACTTGGCCGATCGGCTCCGGGCCCGACTTCAAGGGCGTCTTTGTCCGCGCCACGGGGCAGATCCAGGTCTTCGAGCGCGCCAAGGGCGGCCGCAAGGCCACGGTGGCGGGGCAGGGGAGCCTGGACGATCCCGAGGTCCGGGAGCTGCTCACGCCCGAGGAACTGCAGCGCCTGAAGGACGACGTGGAGCTGATGGAGGCGGTGCTGCCCGCCTTCGACCGGGAGGCCTTCCTGCGCGGGGAGCAGTCCCCCCTCTTCTTCGGGAGCGCCATCAACAACTTCGGCGTGGCCGAGTTCCTGGACGAATTCCTGGACCTGGCGCCCGCCCCGGGGCCGCGCCCCCTGGTGCCCGAGGGCGAGGTGGCGCCGGACCAGCCCTTCACGGCCTTCATCTTCAAGGTGCAGGCCAACATGAACAAGGCGCACCGGGACCGGGTGGCCTTCGCCCGCATCGTCTCCGGGCACTTCGAGCGCGGGATGGACGCCCTGCACGTGCGCGAGAAGAAGAGCCTGAAGCTGAACTACCCCCACATGTTCTTCGGGCGGGAACGGGAGATCGTGGACGAGGCCTTCCCGGGCGACATCCTCGGCCTCATCAACCCCGGCCTCTTCCGCATCGGCGACGTGCTCTCGGCGGCGGGCCCGCTGGAGTTCCATGCCGTGCCGCGCTTCAGCCCCGAGCAGTTCACGAGCGTGCGCCTGGCCGATCCCGGCGCCCGCAAGGGATTCCTGAAGGGCCTGCAGCAGATCGCGGAGGAGGGCGTGGTGCAGGTCTTCTGGCCGAAGGGCGGCGCGCCGCTGCCCATCCTGGGGGCCGTGGGACGCCTGCAGTTCGAGGTGCTCCAGCACCGCCTGCGGGACGAATACGCCTGCCCGGTGCTCCTGGAGCCCCGGGGCTTCCAGATGGCGCGCTGGCTGGAGGGCGGATGGCCCGAGGCCAGCCGCTTCTGGGGCGAGCTGGTGGAGGACAGCGAGGCCAACCCCGCCATCCTCTTCGAGAACGACTGGCAGCGGCGCACCACCGCCGAGAAGTGCCCGGGCCTCCGCTTCCTGGAACATCCGCCGAAGTAGCCCCGAGGGGGCTCCCCTGCGGGAAGAACGCTTGAAGAAATCGTCCGTCCAGACGATAAAGGGGCAGTACCAGGAGTTGCACATGCGCCAGGAGATCAAGCCGGAGGACCTGATCGTCACCGAGCAGGACGGGACCCGGCGCATCAACCACGACGTGCTCGAGTCGTACGGCCTCTTCAACCTGCCCAAGAGCCTCATGCGCACGGCCCTGATGGTCTACTACGACAACGCCGCGCGGCAGGGGCGGCAGGCGGCCACCACCGTGCGCACCTTCATCACCCTGGCGAGCTCCATCACCCGCTTTCCCAAGCCCGTGGCCGTCAACTTCACGCGCGGCGCGGCCTACCGCCGGAACATGCGGATGCTCCGGCGCTACAGCCGCTGACGTCGCGCAAGGGCTTCCGCTACGATGGGCGTCGGAACCCCATCCAGCCCGCGGGAGGCCCCATGAGCCTGAACCGTACCGAGATCGAGGCGCTGCACCGCGCCGCCGCCAGCCGGAACGGCTGCATCGTACTGTCCGACCCGCCCACGGGGCTGCTGGAGATCGTGGCCCAGGACGGTTTCGATCCCCTTCCCTTGGGGAAGGGGAGCCTGGACCATCTGCTTGATCTGGGCCTCCTGCGCTGCGAGGGCGGGAACACCTACGTCCTCACCGAGCGCGGCCGCGGCACCATCGCGCGGGGCTGAAAAGCCCCGGACGCAACAGAAGGGCCCGGCGGTGCCGGGGGCCTCTGCTGGTGGTTGGGTTGCCCCCCCCCTCCGCAGCCTCTTGGACGGCCCCGCTC
>CAXYVC010000142.1:0-6145 GCA_964292295.1 uncultured bacterium | reverse complement strand
GGCCCTGCACACGACGTTGTCCTCCCCCGCGTCCAGGCCCGGGGCCATGGGGCCGCGGAGCTCCAGGCTGAGCGCGGCGGCGGGCTCCGCCTCCAGGATGTCCACCAGACCCGGGGCGCCCTCGAGCACGGTGGTGACGAGCTCCAAGGCGTGGAAGCCGTCCTCCCGGCGCCCCAGGACGGCCAGGAAGCGGTTCAGCTTGGCATGGGCCTCGGCGCGCACGCCCCTAGGCCTCGAAGTCCATGACGAACTCGGGGTCGGGGAGGCTCAGGATGTCCGGGCCGTCCTTGGTGACGGCGACGGTGTGCTCGAACTGGGCGCTGATCCGGCCGTCCGCGGTGCGCACGGTCCAGCCGTCGCTCTCCACCAGGCAGCGGTGGGTGCCCAGGTTGAAGATGGGCTCGATGGTGATGACCATGCCGGGTTCCATGCGGAAGCCGGTGCCCGGGCGCTGGTCCGCGAAGACCACCTGGGGGTCCTCGTGAAGGTCCCTCCCGATGCCGTGGCCGATGTACTCGCGCACCACGCTGTAGCCCCGCGACTCCGCGAAGTCCTGCACGGCGCTGGCCATGTCGCCCAGGCGCAGGCCCGGCCGGCAGTGGCCGACGCCCAGCAGCATGCCCTCCCGGCAGTCCCGCATGAGGCGCAGGGCCTCCTCGCCCACCTGGCCCACGCCCACGGTCAGGCAGGTGTCGCCGTGGAAGCCGTCCAGCTTGGCGCCGCAGTCGATGGCGAGCACGTCGCCCTCCTGCAGGCGGTAGTCGTTGGGGATGCCGTGCACCACCCGGTCGTTGACCGAAAGGCAGAGGGTGGCGGGGAAGCCGTGGTAGCCCTTGAAGTTCGGCGTGCCGCCCTGCTTGCGGATGTAGTGCTCGGCGAGCTTGTCGACCTCCAGCAGGCTCACGCCGGCCTTCGCGCCCCGGGCGGCCACCCGCAGCGCGTTGGCGGCCAGGCGGCCCGCCTCGCGCAGCTTCTCGATCTCCTTGCGGCTCTTGTAGCGGATGTGTTCGCGGTAGGCCACGCCAGTGCTCCCTCCCAGCCAGTCTAGCGCGCGGGGTACAATCCCGCCGGAGGAGTGCCCCATGCGCTGGACCGCCCTGCCGATCGCCGTCTGTCTCGCCGCCTCCCTGGCGGGTTGCAAGCCCCGGGCCCCGAAGCGCCCGGCCCAGGTGCCCGCGGAGGCCTTCTGGGCGGGCGACCGGAAGGCGGGCGTGTTCATCCTGGACCAGGGCAAGAAGGACGAGGGCTGGGCCATGAAGGTCTTCGACGACCGCAGCGGCGCGCTGCTGGCGGAGGGGGTCTTCGTGCTGCGCGGCACCGCCCGCGCCGAGCTGCCGCCCGAGGACTTCAAGGGCTGGAACGGCGAGGCGCTGGTGCTCAGCGACGGGACCCTGATGACGCCCAAGCGTCGGCCCTGATCCTCTGCATGGCCTACAGCCGCGAGGAGCTGGACTGGATCGAGGCCGAGTGGGCCTTCCATCTGCACGGACGGAGCGCCTTCCTGAGCCGGGAGGACTTCCTCCAGGCGGAGGCCTGGGCGCGGGAGGGGGTGCCCGCCGAGGCCTTGGTGGCGGCCATGGGCGCCTACTTCGAGCGCCGGGCGAAGCGGGCGCGGCCCCGGAGCTTCGTGGCCCTTTCCCACCTGGAGCGGGACGTGCGGAAGGCCACCCGGCTGCGCGAGGCGCTCAAACGCGCGGGGGACGACGGCCCCGCTCCCGCCGGGTGGGAAGGCATCTCGGAGCCCCTGCGGAGCAGCCTGGAGGCGGGGGCGGCCTTGGAGGCCTGGCGCCGCCTCCAGGCTTCGGCCCCCGCCCCGGACAGCCCGGCCTTCCTGGACCACTTCGACGCCCAGCGCCAGGCCTTCCGGGCGCTCATGGCCCTGGCCGAGCAGGCCCTCGGGCCGGGAGCCGAGGCGCGGCGGGCGGAACTGCGGGCCCGCCTGGCCGAGGCCGGCATCCCCGAGGGGGGACCGGTGTGGAAGCGGGCCTGGGAGCACCATTGGAACCGCGCGCTGTGCGAGGCGTGGCGCATCCCGGAGTGAACATGGCGGAGGGAACCTGGGAAGGGGAGCTGCAGGCCCCCAGCGCGGCCTTCTTCGAGGCCTTCGTGCAGCGGGTGCGGGAGGTTGGCGCGGAGGCGGCCGTGCGCACGGCGGTGGAGCGGCTGGTCCCGGCGGTGGCCTGGGAGGCCGCCCTGCCGCTCGTCCCGCGGGGCCCCCTGGGGCTCGGGGCGGCCTCCCGCCTGCGCCCGCACCTGGCCGAAGTCTCCTCCCTGCGGCCCCTCGCCACCCAGCTTCACGCCTTCGCGGGCGAGGCCCGGCGCCGGGACGGCCTGCCGCCCTGGGCCCCGGCGGAGGCGGATTTCGAGGCCGTGCTGCGCCTCTGTGCGCCGGACATGGTGAACGTGGGGCACAAGGGCGTGGTGGCCTGTCAGCTTCAGGACCTGGAACGCGCCCTGGGCGGGGGGCTCCCCGTCCTTCTGGACCTGACCGCCTGGCTGGCGGAGGCGGAGCCCCGGGACCGCAGCTGGCACGCGCGCGTCGTCCGCCGCCTCGAGGCCGGGGAAGGCCCGGCGCCTGGGGGCGACCTCGCCCGCGCCGTGTGCGACGGAAGCCACCTGGAGGCGCTGGATGCCGTGTGCGGGTGTCTGCGGGCGGGAGAAGGCCCGGAGCGCCTGCGCGACGCCCTTGCGCGCGCCGCCACGGCGCGCATGGTGGACGCCCGCCCGGAGCTGGAGGGGCGCACGGCCTGGCTCCTGGTCTACCTGGCCGCGGCGGACCGCATGGCCGTCGCCGTGCCCGCGGTGTGGGCCCAGGCCGCGGCCCTCATCAACTTCTTCCCCTCCGAGGAGCCGGAGGACCGCATGGTGCCCCGCGCGCCGGCCCCTAGCGCCGACCCCGCGCAGGCGCTGCTGGATGCGCTCCTGGACGGCGAGGCCGAGGCGGCGATGGCGGCGGTGCCCCTGCTGGAGGCCGCCCGGGGCTGGGAGGCGGCGCTGGCCGTCCTCGCGGAGGCCGCCAGCACCGCGGACCCCCAGCCCGGCCACGGCGCCCAGCTGCTGGCCGTGGCCGCGGCCGCGGATCTGGCGCCCGGGCTCGCGGCGGAGACCCGCAGTTCCCTGCTGGCGGCGGTGGCCAAGAGCCTGGCGCGAAGCCCCTATGGAAGCGGCCTGGGCCGGGCGGTGGACCGCCTGCTGGCCTGAAAGGGCTACTGCGCGAGCGCGCGCCCGTGCTCGAAGCCCCGGCGCAGGGCCTTCAGATTCAGATCCTCCGTGCCCTTGGGCACCGAGTCCTTCACCGCGCGCTCTACGGCCTCGAAGGAGAGCAGCCCCGTGATGCCGGCGAAGAAGCCCACCATCACGATGTTCAGCACCAGGCGGCGGCCCAGCTCCTCCGCGAAGCGGGTGGCGGGGATGGCAAAGCCTCGCACGCCTTCGGGCAGGCGCCCGTCCACCTGGACCAGCTCCTCCTCGTAGAGCACCAGCCCGCCGGGCTTCAGGGCGGGGACGAACTGGTTGAAGGCGTCCTGGCTCATGACCACCAGGATGTCCGGCTGCTTCACGTAGGGGTAGCCGATGGGGGCGTCCGCGACCGTGACCTGGGCGCTGCAGGCGCTGCCCCGGGCCTCAGGGCCGAAGGCCTGGATGAGGGTGGCGTGCTTGCCGCCGTAGAGCGCGGCGGCCTTGCCGATGATGGAGGCGCAGAGGATCACCCCCTGGCCCCCGAGGCCGCCCACGCGGAGTTCGGTCTTAGCCATGCTGCACTCCGTAAGGCTGGAAGCGCTCCCCGAGCACCGACGAGAAGTGCCCGTTCATGGCGTCGAGCCACGTGGGGCGCTCCCGGTCCACGAAGGTGCCCACCACGATGTCGCTCTGGAAGCCGAGGGCGGCCTCCTTGGTGTCGGCGCCGTTGCGGATGACGCTCTTCTCCTTGAAATACTTCACCTGGTCCACGCCGTCCCCCAGCTTGTTGCGGCGGCTGTAGAGCGTGGGGCAGGGGCTCATCACCTCGATGAAGCGGAACCCCTTCTTGCCGAGGGCCTCCTTCATGGCCTTGGCGAGCTGGCGCACGTGGAAGACGGTCCAGCGGGCCACGTACACGGCGCCGCAGGCATCCGCGATGAAGGGCAGGTTGAAGGGCTGCTCGAAGTTGCCGAAGGGCATGGTCGTCTGGGTGGGGCCCAGGGGCGTGGTGGGAGCCACCTGGCCGCCGGTCATGCCGTAGGTGAAGTTGTTCACGCAGACGACCAGCAGGTCCATGTTGCGCCGGGCGGCGTGGAAGAAGTGGTTGCCGCCGATGGCGAAGAGGTCGCCGTCACCGGAGTAGACCACCACGTTCAGCTCCGGGTTGCCGAGCTTCAGGCCCGTCGCGAAGGGGATGGCCCGCCCGTGGGTGGTGTGGAAGCTGTCCAGGTTCAGGTAGCCCGCCGTGCGGCCGGTGCAGCCGATGCCGGAGACGATGGCCACCTTGTCCAGGTCCAGGCCGCTCTCGGCGAGCGCGCGGCAGAAGGCGTTGACCGAGCTGCCGATGCCGCAGCCGGGGCACCAGATGTGGGGGATGCGGTCCTGGCGCAGGAAGGGCAGCACCGGGTTGTCCGTGCCGGATTCCGCGTCGAAGGGGAGCTTGCAGGTGTTCTCCAGGCTCATCGCGCCGCCTCCAGGATCGCGTCGAGGATGACGCCGGGTTCGTGCACCGTGCCGCCCGCGTGGGTCACGCCGCGCACCCGGGCGCGGCCGCCGGCCGCGCGCTCCACCTCGCGGGCCATCTGGCCCAGGTTCAGCTCGGGCACCACGAAGGCCTTCACGCCCTGGTCGATGAGCCGGGCGATGCAGGAGGCGGGGAAGGGCCAGGTGATGACCAGGCGCAGGTAGCCGACCTTGAGGCCCTTGGCCCGGGCCTGCTCCACGGCGGCCATGGCCACGCGGCTGGTGATGCCGAAGGAGACCACCACCACGTCGGCGCCTTCCACGCCGTCCTCGCGCACGTCCACGATCCGGTCCGCGTTCAGGCGGATCTTGTCCACCAGGCGCCGCACCAGCTGATCCTGGGTGGGGGGATCCATCTTCGGGTAGCCGCGCTCGTCGTGGGTGAGGCCCGTGACGTGCACGCGGTAGCCGTCTCCGGCCTTGACCATCTCGGGCACCATGTCGCCGGGCGTGGTCGCGTACAGCTTGTATTCTCCGGGCTTCTTCCTCGTCCACTTGCGCTCGACGATGTCGATGTCCTCGGCCTTGGGGATCTCCACCCGCTCGGTCATGTGGCCCACGACCTCGTCCATCATGAGGAAGACCGGCACCCGCCACGTCTCGGACAGGTTGAAGGCCTTGATCATGAGGTCGAAGCACTCCTGGGGGCTGTTGGGGGCGAGGGCGATCACCTCGTAGTCGCCGTGGCTTCCCCACTTGATCTGCATCATGTCCGCCTGGGCGGGCAGGGTGGGAAGGCCCGTGGAGGGGCCGCCGCGCTGCACGTCCACCCACACGCAGGGGGTCTCGGTGATGAAGGCGTAGCCCAGGTGCTCCATCATCAGGCTGAGGCCCGGGCCCGAGGTCACGTTCATGACCTTCCGGCCGCTCCACACGGCGCCCTGGATGGCGATGGAGGAGGCGAGTTCGTCCTCCATCTGGATGAAGACGCCGCCCACGGTGGGGATGCGCTGGGCGAAGCGCTCGACGATCTCGGTGGATGGCGTGATGGGGTAGCCCGCAACGAAGCGGCAGCCCGCGGCGATCGCGCCCTCGCAGGCCGCGTGGTCGCCGTCGATGAAGTGCACGCCCGTCAGCACGCCCTTGGGATCAGCGTTCAAGGTGTCCTCCGAAGTTCCTTCAGTCCTTGGCCTGGGCGGCCTGCCGGCGCGCCTCGAGGTCCTTCCATCGGATGCCGAAAATGGCGAAGTCGGGACACATCAGGCCGCAGGTGTCGCAGCCCGTGCAGGCCTCGGGGCGGGCCAGCACCGGGTAGTGGTAGCCCTTGGGGTTGTATTCCCGGGAGAAGTCGAGGGCGTGGGTGGGGCAGAAGTCCACGCAGTAGCTGCAGCCCTTGCAAACCTCAACCCGCACGAAGACCGTGCCCTTGCCACGTCCAATCATTTCATCGTTCATGCGCGCCCCTTCGTGAAGGCAAGCGGCCATGGTACGCCCCCAGGGG
>CAXYVC010000141.1:0-6200 GCA_964292295.1 uncultured bacterium | reverse complement strand
CTGGCCCACGTCCGCTCCACGCCTTTCGCTACCGCGAAAGGCTGGCCGCAACCGCTTCATCCAGGCTCAGCGCTCCCGCAGCAGGCGGAAGCCCACGAGCCCCAGCCCCAGCACGGCGGTTCCGGCCACCCAGGGCAGCCACCGCACGGCGGGGTTCGGCTGGGGGATCGCCTTTGGCAGGCCCTGGGGATCCGCGTCGCCGGGACCCAGGGCCAGCGGCGCACGCTGGAAGAGGGTGCGGCTGGAGTCCGGCAGGGCCGCCAGGTTGCCGGGGGCGGCCTTCACGCGCCCGCCGGTATGCAGGAAATACGTCCGGCCCGCCTCCGCCGGGAAGACCAGCGCATCCCGGCGCACCAGCAGCCTCGCCGCGGCCGGACGCGCCCCCTCGGGAAGCCGCATCCGAAGCCGGTCCGTGGTCACGGGACCGAAGGCCACGCGGCTGTGCCCAGGCCCCAGGGCGGGCAGCTTCCACAGCATGCCGACGGAGGGCACGGGACACTCGGCGGGCGCTCTTCCTTCCTCCCCCGCCGCCCCCGCGGGAAGGCTGAAGCCGGGAGCCACCGGCGCCACAGGCGGAACCAGGTCCACCTCGGCCCCCACGATGCGGTCCGGGGCGTCGACCTCCAGAAGCCAGGAGCCGTCCGCAGCCTCGGTCATCCGCGGGGTCAGGATCAGATCCTCGGCCCGGGCGCCCGGCTCGGTGGCGGCCACCACGCTGAGGCCCTCGATCCGGGGCGCCACGCCCTGCGCAGCCTCCAGGGTCAGGCGGTAGCGGGTGGCATCCCAGGGCACCACCACGTCGGCGTGGCGCCCCTCCCCCAGATCGAACACGTGGCGCGGCGGATCGCCTTCCAGCGCCACGCCCTCGCCCGCTCCGGCGAAGCGGACTACGCCCACCCGGCAGACCCAGGGGGCGGTGCCCGCGAGGTCGAGGCGGATGCGCAGATGCTCCCGCTCCCGCACCTGCCAGCCCTCGGGCAGCTTCAGGGTGAAGTCCGCCACGGGCCGGCCCGCAGCGTCCCGCCCCAGCAGCCGCTTCGCCAGGGTCAGTTCCCGGGGCTGCCACAGGCCGTCCCGCTCCACGAGAAAGGGGACGCTCCGCCCCTCGGCGTCGCCGATCCAGAGCCCGGGGAAACCGCGCTGGGCTTCGGCGTCCAGAACCACCCGCGCCCATCCGGAGGCCTGGGCGCGTGCCAGGGGCTGGCGGCGCAGGGTTTCGCGGTGCTCCACCGGGCGCGGCCCGCAGGCCAGCAGCAGGCCGAGGGACAGCAGGAACAGCCGCCTCACGCCCCACCGCCTTCCCGACGGCCGCGCACGCGGTTGCCCACCAGGGCCGCGGCGAGGAAGATGCCGCCCACACCCAGGAAGGCGAGGGCCTTGAGCGGCGTGTCGGCACCGGAGAGGTCGAGGAAGACGACCTTGAAGCTGGCCAGGCCAAGCCAGGCGTAGCCCGCCGCCGCGAAGGCCCTCGCGTCGTCCCGGTCCCGAAGCCCCGTCAACCACTGCAGGGCGCCCAGGAGCGCCCAGGCCAGGGTGAGCGCGATGCTCGCACTGCGCACCGTACCGCCGGCGTAGCGCACGAGGTGCGCCAGCTCCAGCGAAAGGGTCAGGCCCCCGATGCCCTGGAGGCCAAGAAAGCCCAGCACCCGCCAGCCCCCACCGCCCCGGGCGATCAGGGCCCAGGCCGCGGCGGCCATGGCCCCTTCCGCGAAGCGGCTGTTGAGGAAGGGCAGAAGGGAACTCCCCCGGGATCCCAGGAATCCGAAATCCCACACCTCCACCCCGTGGACCAGCCAGCGCAGGGCGGCCGCGGTGGCCAGGGCCGCGGCGAGGCGCCGCAGGGCCGCGATCTCGTCCGCGTCCCACGCGGTCCGATGCTCCCCGTAGTCCGCAGCCCAGGCGAGCGCCAGGGCGAAGCAGGCCCAGAGCGGGCCCACCCAGCGCCAGGCCAGGGCGATGGGCACGGCCAGGGCGAGGTGTCCCGCCGCCAGGGCCAGGAGGCCGAGGTCCGCCTGCCGTGAACCCATCCGCACGCGCAATGGCTTCACCAGGGCGAGGTTCAGGGCGGCCAGGCCCAGGACCGGAAGGGCGTAGGCCTCCGGCATCCAGTGCAGCTCCGAGCGCCAGAGGTAGGCCGCGAGCCCCGTGAAGGCCATGCAGGCGCCGAACCAAAGCGTCGTGGGTGCGCTGGGCGCCGCCTCCCCCTGCCCCGGCAGCCAGATCCAGATCCCCGCCGCGAGCAGGTGCAGGACCAGGAGCCCCAGCAGGATGCCGGCATCCCCCGCGGTCACCGTGAAGCAGGCCGAGGCCAGCAAGGCCCAGGTCCCGGCCACGGCCACCCAGCGTGCGCCATGCCAGCGCGCGCCGAGACGGGCGGCGTAGGGCACCACCGTGGCGGCCCCCAGGAGCACCAGGAGGTAGACCGCCAGGGCCACCTGATGGTCCCCCCCCTGACTGAAGACCAGCGGAGCGGCCAGCCCCGTCGCCACCGCCACCGTGAGGGCGCCGCCGCAGCGGGCCCGCGCGCCCAGCCCCCCGGCCAGGAGCACGCACGCGAAGGTGGCCACGAACCCGAGGAGGGGCGGGAAGAAATGGGCGGTGAAGGCGCCCCACCGGAAGGCGAAGGTGAGGGTTCCCAGCCCGGCCAGCAGCAGGGCCACCCCCAGGTTCCGGCTGTCCCGGAGCATGAGCCGGGCGGCCAGGGCCGTCAGCGCGCCTCCGCCCGCGAGGCCCATCAGGAAGCGCAGCTCCGGCCCCAGCCAGCCTCGCTGGATGGACCAGTGGAGGAAGAAGGCCGCGCCCACCAGGAACAGCGCCGCACCGGCTCCGGCGATCCACACGATGGGGTTGGGAGGCTTGGGCGCCGCCACCGGGGGCACGGGCATGCGCGGCGGCGCCACCGGCCGTGGGAGCGGGGGCCTCGGCACCGGAGCCGGCCCGGCGGGTTCCGGGGAGGAAGCGCCCTGCGCCCGCTGCACCAGCCAGGCCACCTGGGCCTCCAGCTTGGCGAGGCGGTCGAGGATCTCCTGGGGCGCAGGGGGCGGCTCGGTCATGGCGGCTCCGGATGGATGCCCCCAGCTTATCCCTCCGCCATCAGCACGGCGCGCACGGGGCTTCCGTCGCCGCCTTCGATCTTCAGCGGCAGGGCGCAGAGGGTGTAGGACCCCGGCTCCACGTGGGCGAGGCGCAGGTTCTCCAGGCAGCGCATCCCCGCGCGGAAGAGCGCGCGGTGGCTCTCCAGCGGCGCATGGAAGGGATCCACGCTGGGCGTGTCCAGCCCCACCAGGCACACCCCCTTGGCCGCGAGGTGTGCCACCAGCTCCGGGCTGAGGCCGTTGAAGCCCTCGTGGAAGCGCCCGTCCTCCGGGAAGCTGTCCGTGCGGAAGAGCACGCGGGGCGCCGTCACGGGGCCCAGGTGCCCGGGCAGGATCCGCGCGCCCGGCGGCAGCGCCACGCGCACCACCTGGCAGGGGCCGAGGTAGGGCGCCAGGTCCACCGCGTCGATGGCGGGAGCGCCTTCCAGCACGTGGCTGGGCGCGTCCGCGTGGGTCCCGGCGTGCAGGGTGCAGGCCATGCTCGAGAGCTCCACCGGATCCCCCGCCGCGAAGCTCGCCTGGAGGCTGCGCACGAAGGGCGCGTCCCCGGGCCAGGTCGCCAGGCCGGGGCCGAGGGGGGCGCTGATGTCGAGGAGGCGCATGGCCCCATTCTGGGCGGAGCGGAGCGGCGGCGCGAGGCCGGTACACTGGGGGCATGGATGCGCCCCTGCTCCTCGCCCTGGCCCGCGGCTTCTGCCGCCTGGGCGAGGTCTCGGCCCAGAGCCTCTGGGTCTCGCCCCGAGCGCTGGCGCTGCAGTGGGCCCCGGAGCGCAGGGCGGGCCTGGGCCCGGGCCACGTGTGGGTGCTGCTCCTCAGCCCCAGCCCGGAGCTGTGGCTGCTGAAGGAAGGCGACCCCGCCCATGCCTTCCTGAAGGCGGAGGCCAGGCACGAACTGACCCGGCGCTGGGGCCTGGAGCTGAAGGGCGCCCGCCTGGTGGAGGCGGAGGGCGACCCCCGGGAGCGCCGCCTGGCCCTCACCTTCCGCCGCCGGGCCGTCACGGGCCGCATCGAGGCCACGCGCCTGGCCTTCCAGGCCATCCCCGGCCGGGCGGGCCTCCGCCTGGACGGCCTGGACCTGAACGCCACGCGCATCGGCCTGGGCTGCCCCTTCGCCCCGGAGCCCCCGGAGCCGGAACCCGACACGCCCCCCTTCCGCCGCTTCCGCGAGCGCCTGGGCGAGGCCTGGGAGGCCGCCCTGCGGGGCGCGTGCGACGCGGTGCTGGAGGGCGAAGGTTCCCTGCTGGAACGCCACCTGGCCTGGTCCCGCGCCCGGGCCGAGAAGCTGATCCTCGCCCCCAAGGCCGCCGCGGTGGACCGCAGGCTGCTCGAGGAGCGGAAGCGGCTGGAGCGCTACGGCGCCGCCCTGGCCGAGGACCGCGCACGCCACCTCCGCCACCTGGCCCTGAAGGAGCCCGCGGCGAAGCTGGGCGCCGAGCTGTGGCGCCTGAAGGGCCGCACCGGCACGCTGCTGCTCGAAGACGGAAGCGCGCTCGCGCTGCCCGAGGGCCAGCGCGCCGAGGAGACCGTCCAGCGCTGGTTCGCCGCCGCCAAGAAGGCGGAGCGCGGCCTCGCCCGGGTGGCCCTGCTGGAGCGGGAGCGGGAGCGCCAGCTCCTGGAGCTTCAGGCCCGCCTGGAGACCCCCGCGGAAGCCCCCGCCCCGCCCCGCAAAACCCCCCACCCGACCAAGAGGAAGCCCATGAAGGAGGAACGCCAGGACCGGCGCGCGGACGGCAAGGGCAAGGCCCACCGCAGCCTGATGATCGAGGGCATGGAGGTGCTCATCGGCAAGGGGGACGCGGACAACGACGCGCTCACCTTCAAGGTGGCCAGCCCCCTCGACTTCTGGCTGCACGTGGCGGGCGTGCCCGGCAGCCACGTGGTCATCCGCAACCCCGACCGCATCAGCGAGCCCCCCCGCCCCGTGCTGGAGCGCGCCGCGGAGCTCGCCGCCTTCTACAGCAAGGCCCGGGACGGCGGCAAGGTCGAGGTGCACTGGTGCCGCGTGGCCGACGTGAGCAAGCCCCGGGGCTTCCCGGCCGGCAAGGTGATCCTCAAGACCTGGAAGGCCGTGCGCGTCTATCCCAAGGCCTGAGCCAACCGATTGCGCTTGAACCCAGATGTTGCAACTGGGGATGCTCCGTCCCCGGGACGGTCTGGCCCGGACACGCTCCACGCCTCCCTCTACCGAGGGAGGCTGGCCGGAACCGCATCATCCGGGTTGAACCGGCCGATGGGCCCCCTTGGTCCAAGGCCGCTCCACGGCGTTGGTTCCGCAAACGGCCGGGCCGCCCTCGCATCCTTCAGGTTCAGGCCAGGGCCTCCAGGACCTCCCCGGCCAGCTCGGTGAGGCTGGGGTCCCGGGCGCCCATCACCAGCACCAGGTCGCCCTCCCGGGCCTCCGCCGCCAGGGCGGCCACCAGGGCGGAGCGATCGGGGACGCTGGCCACGGCGGGGCTCTGGAAGTCGGCCACCACCTCCGCGCTGGTGGGACTCGGCGTCACCGTGCCGCCCGCGTAGAAGACCGGCAGGAACCAGAGGCGGTCCTGGGGCCGCAGCTCCGCACGGAAGGCGGCCACGAAGTCCTCCCGCAGGAAGCGCAGGGGGCCGTAGCCGTGGGGCTGGAAGACGGCGAGCACCCGCGGCGCGCGGGCCTTGGCCGTGCGCAGGCTGGCGGCGACCTTGGCGGGGTTGTGGCCGAAGTCGTCCACCACCGTGACGCCCCGGCGCGCGCCCAGCACCTGGAAGCGCCGGTGCACGCCCGCATAGGCGGCGAGGGGCGCGGGCATGGCGTCCAGGGGCACGCCGAGGGCCCGGCAGGAGGCGATGGCCGCCAGGGCGTTTTCCACGTTGTGGCGGCCCGGCACGGGCAGCCGGAAGGGCACGCCCTGCACCGTGAAGCGGCAGACCCTGGGGGCCCTCCCCCCGTCCTCCGCCCCCCACGGGGCAGTGGCGTCGGAGCCGAACCGGCGGGCGCCCCGCCGCGCGCCACGCTGGCCTGGTATCGCCTCGCCTGCGGTCTGCCGCGCGCGCTGCCGCTGGGCAAGCTGGGGGGCACAGCGCCGGAGGATCGGCAAAAGGCGGCGGCGGACTATCGCGCCGTGCTGG
>CAXYVC010000140.1:0-6282 GCA_964292295.1 uncultured bacterium | reverse complement strand
CCGGCCCTGTAGCCCAGGGGCCCCACGCCCAGAACCCCCCCCGGGCCGGGAGGGGCTTCTGGCTGAGAAGGCGAGGTCCTACTTGAAGAAGGGGATGCTCAGGGGGTAGGGCCACACGGTGCCCTCGTTGGCCTTCAGGCCCCCCACGATGGGGAAGACGATGGCGAGGACCATCACCGCCAGGAGCATGGGGATGCCGATGAGGATGAAGGCGAGGGGGATGCAGACCAGCGCGTAGATGAGTTCGCTGAGGATCCAGTTCAGGACGACCTTGCCGTGGGCGTCGATGCCCGGGAGTTCGTCCTTCTTGACCTGCCACAGGATGATGGGCGCGATGAGCCCCGCGATGGGGACCACGAAGCCCGCGAACTGGGAGAGGTGCAGGAAGAGACCCCACTGGCGTGCTTCGCGTTCCAGGTCGGGGCGCCAAGCCTCCGGACGGTGGGCGAGGAGCTGCTCCTTGGCCTGGCGGAACTCCTCCTCGGAGAGGGTGCCGGCGTCGTGGAGTGCCTGCAGCTTCTGGAGCTCGTCGGCCATGGACATGGCGCCTCCTTCAAGGGGCTCTCAAGGAACGGCCAAGAGTAGCATTTCCCGGCCGTCTGTGCGGTCACGTTCCCGTCAGCTCCCGCTGAAGGCAAGGCCGCGGAAGCGGAGGCTGGGGATGCGCCAGCTGCTGGAGGTGTCGGGATCGCCGGCGGCGCCCTCCAGGCGCGTCCAGAGATCCAGCATGGTCCCGCTCAGGTTCATCTCGTTCACGGGCCGCACGGGGCGCCCGTCCTCCACCAGCTGGCCGGTGATGCCGTAGGAGAAGTCCCCGGTGGTGCCGTTGTGGTTGCCACCGATGAAACCCTGGACGAGGATGCCCCGCGTCATGCCCCGGAGCAGGTCCTCCAGGCTGCCGCGGCCCCCCTCGAGGCACAGGTTCGAGGTGCCGCCTCCGGTGGGCCTCAGGCCGAGCTTGCGGCCGAAGTGGTTGTCCACCAGGTAGGCCTTCAGGAGGCCGCCCTCCACCAGGGCGCGCCGTTGGAGGGCGAGGCCCTCCCCGTCGAAGGGGCCGGAACCCAGGCCCCGCGGTAGGAAGGGGTCGTCCACGAGGGTCAGGGCGGTCGAGCCGACAGCCTGGCCCAGGCGCCCCTCGAGCCAGGAGCTCTTCTGCTGGAGCGCTGCGGCGGTCATGGGCTCCAGGAGGCCCTCCAGGAGGCGCCCCGCCACGCGGTTCTCCACCACCACGTCGTAGCATCCGCTGGGCAGCTTGGCCTGGCCGATCCTGGCCAGCGCGCGCTCCGCGGCTTCCGTCCCGAGGGATCCGGGCCGGGGCAGGTCCGCCAGGTGGCAGGCGGCGGCGTAGGCGTCCTCCTCGGGGCGGCCCCGGTCCCCGTCCCGCACGGTGGCGGAGGCCGAAAGGCTGCAGGTGGTGGCCTCGTGCTCCCCGTGGAAGCCGGCGCTGTTGAGGAGGGACAGCTGGGCGTGGACGTCGTACCAGGAGGTGCTGGTGCTCAGGCGCGCGGCGCCCGCCGCTTCCCGGGCGGCCTCCTCCGCCTCCCGGGCCCAGGCGATGCGGGTCGGCGTCTCCAGGGCGTCGTGGGCGGGATCCACGAGCTGGAGCTCGCCGTGGGGGTGGAGGCGGGAGAGCTCGGGCTCCGGCAGGCACCGGTGCGGGTCTGGTGCCAGGAAACGGGTGAGGGCGGCGGCGTCCCCCACGAAGGCTTCCAGGGAGGTGCGGTCCAGCTTCTGGGTGGCGTGCACGGAGTAGCGCCCGTCCAGGAAGAGCTCCAGGGTGAGGCTTCGCGCCAGGGACTCCTGGAGGCGGTCGAGCTGGCCCTCCCGGAAGGCCACCTCCACGGCGCGGCGGCTGCTGATGGCCACGGAGCAGGCCTGGGCGCCGGCCCTTCCGGCCAGCCTCATCACGTCTTCCGCCAGGTCGAGGCGTGCGTCCCGAGTCATCATGCGTTCACCCCGCCGACGGTGAGGGAGGAGACCTTGCAGGTGGGAAGGCCCTGGCTCACGGGCACCCCCTGGCCGTCCTTGCCGCAGGTCCAGGTGGCCTCGGAGAGCTCCAGGTCGTGGCCGACCATGGTGATGTTCCGGAGCACCTCGGGCCCGTTACCGATGATGTTCACGTCCTTGATGGGGCGCGTGAGGCGGCCCCCCTCGATCAGGAAGCCGGACTTCACGTAGAAGGTGAAGTCGCCCGCGCCGATCTGCACCTCTCCATTGGTGAAGTCCTCGGCGTAGATTCCCTTCTTCACGCTGCGAAGGATCTCCTCGGGGTCGTGGGGGCCGGGCAGCATGTAGGTGCTCCGCATGCGGGGGAGGGGCGCGAAGCGGTAGCTCTGGCGCCGTCCGTTGCCCGTGGGAGCAACCTTGTAGAAGGCCGCGCTGATGCGGTCGTGCAGGTAGCCCGCGAGGCGGCCCTTCTCGACCAGTGGGGTGCACTGGGTGGGGTTCGCCTCGTCGTCGACGTTCAGGGAGCCGCGGGCGTGGGGCAAGGTGGCGTCGTCCACGATGCTCACGAAGGGGGCCGCCACCGCCTGGCCGAGCTGGTCTGCGAAGACGGAAGTGCGCTTGCGGTTGAAGTCGGCCTCGAGACCATGACCGATGGCTTCGTGCAGCAGGATGCCCGCGCCGCCCGGGGCGAGCACCACCTCCATCTCCCCGCCGGCGGGCTTCACCGCCTCGAAACCCCGCGCGATGCGCAGGCCGATCTCCCGCGCGATCCGCGCCAGGCGCTCGGGCCTTAGGCAGGCGAAGCCGTCCCGGGCGCTGTAGGCCCAGCTTGCATCCTCCCGGCGCCCGCCCGGCCCCCCCCGGGCGGAGGCGCCGAGGCTGCACAGGGGACGCGTGTCCCAGGCGACACGCCCCTCGGAGGTGGCGATCAGCACGTGGGTGGTCTCGTCGCTGTAGCGGACGCTCGCCTTGAGGATGCGCGGGTCGGAGGCGAAGACCCGTGCGTCGAGGTCCCGGAGCAGGGCCACCTTGCGGTCCGCGGGGACGGTCTCCCAGGGGACCTGAAGGGCGTGGTGGTCCGGATGGGGCACGGGGCGGAAGGCGGCCGGGGCCTGCCCCCCGCCGCCGGAGGCGATGGCCGCGGCGGTGCGTGCGGCCCGGAGGATGGCTGCCTCGTCCAGGTCCTCGCAGAAGGAGAAACCCACCTGGTCGCCCAGGAGGACGCGAATGCCGACGCCCAGGCTGACGCGGGTGGAAGCCTGGTTGACCTCCCGGTCCCGCAGGACGATGGCGGTCCCCACGGTGTGCTGGAAGAAGAGGTCGCAGGCCTCGCCCCCCCGGGAAAGCGCCGCCGCCATGGCGCGCCGGACCAGGTCTTCGTCCACGCCGAAGCGCCGGAAGGCTTCCTCCGCGGACCCCGCGCCCGGGGCGGACGGATCGTCGGTCATGCTGGCCTCCCGCGCGAACTGCACCAAAAACCACGATACACCGCGCGGCGGCAAGGGCCCATGCGCCGGCGGCACCGGCGGTCTGTGACCGAATGCCCTTCGGCTTGCATGCCTTTGCGGGAAGGCGCATCAATGGGGCACATCATCCGTCCCACGTCCTGGAGGCCGCCATGTCCACCGCACGCGTGAAAGAGATCCTGTCCTGGTACGCCAGCGACAACCCCGGGGTGAAGGCCAATCTCGCCCGCCTCATGAACACCGGACGCCTTGCGGGCACGGGCAAGTTCGTGATCCTGCCCGTGGACCAGGGCTTCGAGCACGGGCCCGCGCGCAGCTTCGCGCCGAACCCGCCCGCCTACGACCCCCGCTACCACGCGGAGCTGGCCATCGAGGCCGGCTGCAACGCCTATGCGGCGCCCCTGGGCTTCCTGGAGGCCATCGCCTCCGACTACGCCGGCGAGCTGCCCCTCATCCTGAAGCTGAACAACAGCGACGGCCTGAGCAAGATCGAGCCCTGCAGCGCCGTGACGGGCAGCGTGGAGGACGCGCTGCGCCTGGGCTGCGCCGCCATCGGCTACACCATCTACCCCGGTTCCGACGACCGCAACATCCAGTATGAGGCCCTGCGCGAGCTGATCCTCGAGGCCAAGGCCGTGGGGCTGCCCACCGTGGTGTGGGCCTATCCCCGCGGTGCGGGTCTCTCCAAGATCGGCGAGACCGCGGCGGACGTGGTGGCCTATGCCGCCCAGATCGCCTGCCAGCTGGGGGCGCACATCGTGAAGGTGAAGCCCCCCAAGGCCGACCTCTTCGTGCCCGAGGCGGCGAAGACCTACGAGAAGCACCAGCTCCCCACCGGTACCCTGAAGGACCGCATTGCCGAGGTGGTGCGCAGCGCCTTCAACGGCCGGCGCATCGTGATCTTCAGCGGCGGCGAGGCCAAGGGCACCGAGGCCGTGCTGGCCGAGGTGCAGGAGATCGCCGCGGGCGGCGGCTTCGGCTCGATCATGGGCCGCAACGCCTTCCAGCGCCCGAAGGCCGAGGCCATCCAGCTGCTGCACGCGGTGATGGACGTCTACGCCAGGGCCTGAAGCCAGGGTGGAAGCCGGAAAGGGGCGGAGACGCGGGTCTCCGCCCCTTTCCCGTCCTGGGCTGCGCGTCTTCTTCAGGCGCCCGGCTTCACCTCGGGGGCGACGACGCCGCCCGAGACCGCCCAGGTGAAGGCCTGCTCGGGGCTCACATCCAGAGGCTTCAGGCGCGCCGCGTCCAGCATCACCACGTAGCCGCTGGTGGGGTTGGGGGCGGTGGGGATGTAGACGGCCACGCGCCTTTCGCCGTCGCCGCCGATCCAGGAGCAGCCCCGCCGGGCCACGAAGCCCAGGGTGAGGGCGCCCGGGTGCGGCCATTCCACCAGCACCACCTCCTTGAAGCTGCCGCCCTGGCCGTTCTGCAGGGCGCCCATCAGCTGCTTGGTGGCGCCGTAGATGCCCTTCACCACCGGGATGTGCAGCATCAGTTCGTCCATCCAGGCCAGCAGCTGGCGGCCCAGGATGTTGCCCACCAGCACGCCCACCAGGAAGAGCAGCAGCAGGGTGGCCAGGGCCGAGAGGACCGCCAGCTCCCAGAAGGGGGGCACGGGAAGGCCCAGGCGCTGGGAGGCCCAGGTGAGGGGCGGGCGCGTGAGCTCCACGAGCCCCGTGAAGATGACCTTCAGCAGCCACACCGTGACCACCAGGGGCAGCAGCGTGAAGAGCCCCGCGAGGAGGTAGCGCCGGATCACGGGGCTTCTCTGCCTTCTACGCCTTCCGCCTCTTCCCCGCCGTCACCAGCCAGGCGTCCGTTGCCGGACAGGAGGCGCTCCCCGATGCGGAGCCAGAAGCTGCGGAAGTAGAGCACCGCGCTCCAGATGGCGAGGACCAGCGAGATCCACATGAGGATCTGGCCCAGTCCCACGAAGAGGCCCCAGGGCTCCGTGGCGTGCAGGGCACCCCGGAAGAAGGTGGCCACGCTCCATTCCCGGAAGAGGCCCACGCCGGTCCAGAGGTGCAGCCAGCCGTCGAGCACGGGGCCGAAGAGCAGACAGGAGACGGCGGCGATCTGGGCGCCCAGCTTCCACTTGCCCATGCGGTCCGCGGCGATGGTGATGCCCTCCTCGCTGGCCAGGCCCCGCAGGCCCGTGATGGCCATCTCCCGGGCAAGGATGATGAAGGCCATCCAGGCGGGGGTCTTGCCCAGCTCGATGAGGGAGATGAGGGCCGCGGAGATCAGCAGCTTGTCCGCCAGCGGATCCAGGAGCTTGCCCAGCACCGTCACCTGGCGGTACTTGCGGGCCAGGTAGCCGTCGTAGAAGTCCGTGATGGAGGCGATCCAGAACACCACGGATCCGATGATCTGGTGGTGCGGCGCCCGGGTCATGAGCACGACCACGAGGACGGGGACCAGGATGATGCGGAGGAGGGTGAGGGCGTTCGGCAGGTTCATGGCTTCCGTTCCGGAAGCTCCATTCTACAGGAGCAGCAGCCTTCCTCCGGCCAGTTCCGCCTGCCAGGGGCCGTCCTCCACCGCCTCGTGGCCGGGCGCGGAAAGCCCCGTCCAGCGCAGGCTCACCCGGGAAACCTGCACCGGGATGCCCCGGGCCTCCAGGCCCTGGAAGACCTCCCGCGCGGCAGGGTCCTCCAGCAGGGTGCAGGCCTCGTGGGCCAGCAGCAGCCAGGGGGTTCCTTCGGGCAACCGCGCCAGCACGCCCAGGAGGAGCCGCCGACCCAGGGCGCGGTCGCCGGGCGCGAAGGCGCTGCGCAGCACGGCCACGGGGCGGGGGGCCGCCTGGGCCGGCTGCGTGGCGGGCGCCGGCGCGGGCACCGGGCTTGCGCGCTACGCCGGACTGTCGTCC
>CAXYVC010000139.1:0-6529 GCA_964292295.1 uncultured bacterium | reverse complement strand
GTAGGAGCCTCGCGTCCCTGCCGGCAGGCCCCGCGTACGCGGGGCCTGCGTGCGTCGGGGAGTTGACGCCACAACCCCCCGATCGCCCCGTCAGTCGACGTGGATGGGCAGCAGGCTCATGGTGTCGTTGCCGAAGATGTCCACCACCTTCACGGCGATGATGTAGCGCCCGGGGGCTGGGTAGGCGTGGGAGGCCGAGATGCGCTCCAGCTCGCGGTTCCGGCGAGTGCGGAAGCTCTGCCACTCGTTCTCGAAGATGTAGGCCCCGGTCCAGCGTTCCTCGTAATCCAGCTCCACGCCTTCCAGCGGGCGCATGCCGCCCTCGTTCACGTCCAGGCCGAGGCTCACGGGAACCTTGATGACTTCCTTGCGGCTTTCGTAGTCGAAGTCCACGGCCCAGTAGTCCACCCAGTCGGTCCAATGCTTGGTGAGCACGTCACGGGTGACGACGCCCTGCTTGTCCTTGCTCACCTTGACGAGCTGGCCACCGTCGCAGATGACCTCGCTCTTGCCTTCCTTCAGCTCCTTGGCCAGCGAATCCGCCAGGCCCTGGCTGTGGTAGACCGAGAAGTCCGTGAGCTCGACGCGGAGGCGCAGCTTGTCCTTGGCGTCAAAGCGCGGCGTGGCCTCCACGTAGCTGATGTCCGCGAAGCGCACCTGGCCCTTGTCCACGGCGCGCTTGTCGAAGACCTCGGGCGGGATGGTCTTGGGCGCGATGTCGATGCCCTTGGCCTTGGCCTCCTCCAGCACGGCCGGGAAGAGGCCCATCTCGAACTCGAAGGCCAGCACATCCACGCGGGTGGCGCCGCGCTTGCGGCATTCGGTGATGACCTCCTCCACGAAGAGGCGGCCCACGGGCAGGTTGATGGGGCCCACCACCACGAGCCGCCCCGCGTTCCGCCCATGGAAGAAGGCCTCGCCGTCGAGCGCCTGGGCCTTGTAAGCGCGCAGGATCAGCTCGCGGAACTCGGCCTCCTTGCGGGCCAGGGCCTCTTCCTTCCGCTTCTTGCTGAGGTTGCCGCCCACGTTCAGGTAGGCCTGGCGCTCGTAGCGCCCCAGGTTCAGCACCTCGAAGGCCCGGAACTCCTGGCCTGCAGACTTCAGATCCCGCTGCACCTGGATGAGCCGCTTCCGCGTGGTGTGGATCCCGAACTTGCCAAGGTCCGTCGCGATCCACTTTCGTCCCAGTTTTTCAGCCACGGCGGCCGTGGTGCCGGAGCCGCAGAAGAAATCGGCGATGAGATCACCGGGGTTGGTTGTTGCTTTGAGAATCCGATCAAGGAGCGATTCCGGCTTCTGGGTTGGATAAAAGAGATTTTCGGTTTTATCAGCGGGTTGAAGCATTGAAAGTCGCCAGACATTATCTACAACCCTTTCTGTGCGATCTGAGTAAAGAACGTTCCCATCCTCATCTCTGGCATTGATCATCTTGCCATTCACTTTTACACGTTGAAGTTGTTTAACAGCCTTTTCTCGCGGCTCTTCTAGCGGATGAAAGCAATAGCCGCGATTTCGATCCTTCACATACCAAAGAATGGTGTCTGTTGAACGAGGGAAAACGCCTTTCCGTGTATCAGGCATTTTGTTGTAGTAATACCAGTAAATTTCATTTCTGAAATTTTCTCGCCCAAAAGTTTCATCTAGGACTAATCGAAGATATGGTGAGACTCTCCAATCGCAGTGAAGAAAAAAACTACCGTCTTCTGCAAGCAGATCACGCATTATTTCAATTCGTTCATAGATCATGGCGATAAAGCTATCCGCTCCACGCCCCCAAGTATCCCGGTAGGCGATCTGTTCCAGGAGGTTGGGCTCCTTGTGGAAGGTCTCGCCGCCGATCTCGATGTCCATGCTGAAGTCGGCGCCCACGTCGAAGGGCGGGTCGATGTAGATGAGCTTGAGCCCGCCCGCCTCCTCGATCTGGCGGCGCAGGGCGCCGGACTTGAGGCTGGAGAGGATCAGCTTGTTGTCGCCCCAGATGAGCTTGTTGGTCCAGCCCTTGGCCTGGCGCCCTGTGCTGTCGAGGCCCTGGAGCAGGCCCTCCTCGTAGCGCTCCTTCCGTGGCTCGTCGATGTGCTCCAGGGTCTGGAAGGGCAGGATGGCTGTGCACACGTCCCGGGTCTTGCCGTTCCATACCAGCTCCACCTCGCGCTTGTCGGCGAAGAGCAGGAAGCGGTACTTCTCCGGCAGGGGCTTGCCCGCCTGGATCAATGCGATGAGATCGCGCTTTTCGGCATCGCTGAGTTCGTAGCGTTGGGATTCTTGTGGGGGGCGAGCCATGGTCAGGGTTTCCTTGATCGGGGTTTCTTGGTGGTCTTTGTGGCTGAAGAAGGGCCGTCTTCCAGCGTCTTGGCCTTCTCTTCGGCCTGGGTGAGGCCCAGGTAGTTTTCGTGGGTGACCACTTTCCGGCCACTTTTCTTCTCCAGTTCGCGCCGTGCGTTTCCGGCGACGTTGCCGCCGTCGCGGGCGGCTTGCTTGTTCTCGGGAAAGCCTTTGGCATCCACATTCCGGGCGATCTCGGTGGTGGCAGCCTCGCCCAGCATGGAGAAGATCAACTCCAGGTCGTTCATGTGGTCCCGCAGGTTCTCGCGCCCCAGGCCCTTCAGCGCCGTGTACTGGCTGGGGGTGAGGCCAAAGGTGGCCTGGGAGATCTCGGCGGTGAGGATGGCGTATTCGCGTTGTTCCTTGACGCCTCGCTTCTTCCATTCGTCCGTCAGTTCGTCCCGGATGGCGATGGCGCGCATGCGCTTCTCGATCCAGTCGTCCGGGTAGCCCTTGGCCTTGTAGATGGCCCGCGTGCGCTTGCTTGCCAGCTCGGGGTTCTCGATCTCCTGCACCCGCTCGTAGCCCACCTTGGCCAGCCAGCGCTTGAAGGGCTCGGCCTTGGGGCTGGGGATGGACTGGATGAGGCGGAAGATGCCTTCCGTGTTCCAGCATTGGAGAGCCTGGGGTCCTCCCGGCGTCTCGAATCGCAACCCAGGGGGGGGGGCAAGTTGTCCCCCCCCTTGGAAGGCTTCAGAGAGCGAAGGGTCACGTTTCCGGAGCTTCTTGAGGTAGTCGGAAGGATTCACCGAATCCGTCAATGCGGCGATCACATCCGTGATGACAAACCACCATTCATCGGCATGGAGGGCGCGGCGAACCTCCTTCTTCTGGAAGAGGGCAATGCGGTGTTCGGGGTTCGAATGCTCTGCGCTCATTTCACGGTCTCCTGGTATTCCGTGAAGCTGGCTGCCAGCGCCGCAAAGGTTTTCGGCGTGTGTTTTTCAAACCCCTCCTGGTCCACGTACACGAATCGGTAGACCGTGCCCCCGTCCTCCTTGCTGGCCTCGGTGGCGTCCAGGCACCACTGGCGCAGGCGCGCCATCTTGCGGGGGAGGTCCAGTTCCTCGCGTCCCTTGGTCTCGACGATCCAGACGTGGCCATCTCCGGTCTTCACCAGGAAATCGGGGGTGTAGGTGGAAAGGTCGCCGTCGGTCTTCACGTAGTCGAGCTTGAAGCCCACGGCCAGGTAGTTCTTGGCGAAGGCGGCCACGTCTTCGGCGCCCTGCAGGAAGGCGGCGAAGCTCAACTCGAAGCCGCCCGCGTTGGGTTCACCCACGATGCGGTTGAAGACAGACTTGGAGGCGGCCAGAAAAGGGCGGTGCTCGGTGCGGAAGGGGCGCGTGTCCCGCAGGCGGATCATGGCCTCGATCCGGCTCGTGCCGGTTTCCTGGAGGGTCAGGGCGTTGACGGCCGCCTTGAAACCTTCGAAGAGCCGCTTCCCGGCTTCGGGCTCGGACAGGTTCCGCAGAAGCTGGGCGCTCTCCAGATCCACGGGGGATGGCTCGAAGAGGTGCGCGCGGATGAAGGTCTTCACCTTGCCGTAGAGGATGTCGTAGCCGCCCACAAGGCGGAGCTCTCTCATGAGCTGCCGGGCGAAGAAGGCCACTGCGGAGCGGTAGTCGCCAGCTCCTGTGCCGTCCAACTGGATGGTGTGATCTACTTCCGAATCCAGCATCCGTTTGAAGACGATCTCGCGGGTTTCCTCGGGGCTGAAGATCTTGAGAGGAAGGCGTTCGCCGGGAATGGAGGCGGGGTCCAGTTCGTCCAGATCCCTGTATTCGCGCTGGTAGCGGCGGCTCATGCGGGGGAGGGCGATGTCGAGAGTGTCCAGGTCCTTGTCGGGGTTGCCACGTTCGACTTCGACCACCAGGGAATCCTGCTTCGTTGTGCCCACACCCATGGGAACGTGCTCGAAGGTGACGCCCTCGCTCTGGATCGTTTCCACAAAATCCATGAAGGCGGGCGTTCCCATGACGGAAACGGTTTCCCGGGTGTTGGTGCCGAAGTACATCCTTCGCAGCCCCCGGCCCAGGGTCTGCTCGGGCAGGATGTTGGACTTGGAGGTATAGGAACGCAGGCCCACGATGGTGGTGACGTTCCGCACGTCCCAGCCTTCCTTCAGCATGAGCACCGAGACGATGGCCTTGCAGGGGGATTTCCAGGAATCGATCTCGTTGGACTGCTTGCGGAGCTTCTCCAGTTCGTCCTTGTTCTTGCCTGTGGCGCTTTCGGAGATGTCGCCGTTGTTCTTGGTGTGGATCACCAGCACGGAGCCCTCCCCATGCAATTCGGGGCAGGTTTTGGCGAGGTAGGCGCCCACTTCGTCACAGTTCTTGGTGTCGTCCACCATCACGAAAAGCACGGCCTTCTTGCCGAGGGCTTCATGTTCCGCATAGCTCTTCTTCCACTCCTCGATGCCGAGCCGGAGGTAGTCTTCGTATCTCTCGGAGAAAAGCGCACTCTGGCGTTCCTCCAGGCGAGCGCGGCTGGCGGCGTCGGGCAGCACGGGGTGCTTGACCACGTTCTGGGCGATGGCTTCCACCAGCGGGTAGTCCGAGACGGTCTGGACGAAGATGGCGCCGTTGTCGTGGCGCGGCGTGGCGGTGACATCGATCTGAATGGAAAGCTGGCGATCCTTCTGGAGCAGACGGTGGTGGATGTCCTGGATGGACTTGAACCAGGCCATGCGAGGATCGTGAATGTGGTGGGCCTCGTCGTTGAAGACGGCCAATTCCCCAACCTCCCGGATGATCTCGCCCAGATCGGTCCTGCTGTCCGTGGTCTTCCCCACGGGTTTGGGGCCGAATGGATCCAGGAAGTAGTCCCGCAGATCATCGTCTTCCAGGCTCGGTTCCGCCGTGTCGCCCAGAAACACGCGGTGGATGTTGGTGAGAAAGATGTTCCCCACCTCACGCACCACGCGCACGTCGTCCTGGATGTGCAGGGTGAGCTGGAAATCGTCATGCCAGTTGCGGCCCTCGTAGCCGTTGTCAGGCAGGATGGGGTCGTTGAAGAAGATCTTCAGACCGTCGAAGTCGGCGCGCAGGCGATCCAGCACGATGATGTTGGGCGCGATGACCAGGAAGTTGCGGGCGAGGGTGGAATCGGGCTCATACAACTTGTGGAAGAAACTCCAGGCGAGAAGAAGGGAGAGCACCTTGGTCTTGCCCGCACCCGTGGCCAGCTTGAGAACGTACCGGGGCCAGGCCTCGTCGAACATGCCACTGGAAACGGCGCCAGAGGCGTCAAAGCGCAGGAGGTCGAAACGATCCCGTGCACGCCGGACCTCGTGGAGCCAGATGGCGGTTTCGACGGCCTCGCGCTGCGCAAAGTAATACCTGAATGGCGCAAGCGTGCCATCCGATTGCTCCAGCAGATGCTCTGCATCGAACCACCAATGAAGCAGGGCTTGTGTGGTGGCCGAGGCACCGGCGTATCCGCTGGCGCGCCAGGCGTGGACCTCCTGGCGGAGCTTGGCAACGAGTGGGGGCAGGAGCTTCTCGTAGGCAGTATCCCGCAGGGCTTCATCTGCGGGGAACCAGCGGTGTTCTGGCAGAAGCGGGGCGTAGGGGGATGCTGGGAATTCCGGGTGAAGCGCCATGGTGGCTCCAGGGGTACAAATCAGTATCGCGGATTGATAACCCAAGGTGCTCTGCCGAGGCTTCTTCCTCCGCCGGCACCGCTATCCTGAAACCATGCTCGACCCTGTGCTTGCCGCCCGGTACCGCGCCCTTGGCCTCGGCGCCCTCGCCCGGGAGGCTTCGCCCTTCCGGGAGCTGCCCCCGCGGCTGCTGGTGGTGGATGCCGTCCGGCAGCGGATCGGCCTTCTGGAGGAGGGCGTGCTGGCGGCGGAGTACCCCGTCTCCACCGCGGCCAGGGGGCTCGGCTGCGCGCAGGATTCCTACCGCACGCCCGTGGGCTGGCACCGCATCCACCGCCGCATCGGCGAGGGGGAGCCCGCGGGCGCCGTCTTCCGGGCCCAGGTGCCCACGGGGGAGCGCTGGAGCGGCGAGCCGCGGGAGGAGGACCTGATCCTCACCCGCATCCTCACCCTGGAGGGCCTGGAGGAGGGCGTGAACCGGGGGCCGGGCTGCGACAGCCTGGCGCGGTGGATCTACGTGCACGGCACCAACCAGGAGGAGGGCCTGGGATCCCGGGGCTCCCTTGGCTGGGCGCGCCTGGGGTGCGCCCGCATGCTGGTGCT
>CAXYVC010000138.1:0-6563 GCA_964292295.1 uncultured bacterium | reverse complement strand
CCCCAGGGAGGCTGCCGCGATGCCCTTGCCGAGCGAGCTGAGCAGGCCGCCGGTGACAAACACGAATTTGACCATCTCCATCACCCCCAAAGGAACAAGCCGGCCTGGAATCGGAAAAGCGGTCTGGATGTGTGCGGTCTGGAAAGGTGCGGAAGCTACATCTCTTCGGGGGCCCGGATGCCCATGAGGAAGAGGCCCTGGCGGAGGGCGCGGGCCGTGGCCACGCACAGGGCCAAGCGCGCCTCGCGCACCGCGGGGCTGTTCTCGGGCCAGAGCACGGGGCAGTGGGTGTAGAAGCCCGAGAAGGCCTTGGCGACGGCCAGGAGCTGCCGCGCCAGGGGCGTGGCCATGGCCTCGCGCTGCACGGCGCGCAGGGCGTCCGGCAGGCCGGCCAGCTCGAAGAGCAGGGCCTGGGCCGCGGCGTCCTCCAGGCCTTCCATGGACACCGGAAGGGGCACGGCGGGGAAGGCGACGAAGGGGCTCTCCGGGTCGGGTGCCGTGGCGGGCCTGGCGCGGTCGGCCCAGTCGGCGCCCGCCTTGCGGAGCACGCTCAGGATGCGGGCGTGGGCGTACTGCACGTAGGGGCCCGTGTCGCCGTCCAGGGCGATGACCCGGTCCCAGGTGAAGGTGATGGGCTTCACGCGGTCGTTGAGGGCGTCGAAGAAGACCACGGCCCCCATGCCCAGCATCTCGGCCACGTCCTCCTTGCCGGGCAGCTCGGGGTTCTTCTCCGCGATGATGGCCAGCACGCGGGCGACGGCTTCATCGAGCACGTCCTCCAGGAAGACCACGTTGCCCTTGCGGGTGCTCATCTTGCCGTCGGGGAGCTTGATCATGCCGAAGGGCGTGTGGGTCATGCGCCCCTGGAACCAGGGGTCCACCTTGGCGAGCACGGCGAAGAGCTGCTGGAAGTGCAGCACCTGGTCCGCGCCCACCACGTAGTAGCAGTGGTCGAAGGCGTAGGTCTCCTTCCGGTAGAGGGCCGCCGCCAGGTCACGGGTGGCGTAGATGCTGGTGCCGTCGGCCTTCAGCATGATGCAGGGCGTCTGGATGCCCGCGTCCTCCAGGCGCACGATCTGGGCGCCGCCCTCGCCCGCCCCCAGGACGCCGGCGTCCCGGAGCGCCTGGATGGCGGCCGGGAGCTTGTCTTCGTAGAAGGCCTCGCCGTCCATGGCGTCGAAGCCCACGCCGAGGCGCGCGTAGATGCGCGCGAACTCCGCGAGGCTGATCTCCCGGAACCAGGACCAGAGGCGGCGGGCCTCCGCGTCGCCCTCCTCGAGGCGTCGGAACCAGGCGCGCGCCTCGTCCCGCATGGCGGGGGCGCTCTCCTCCTCGGCGTGGAAGCGCACGTAGAGCTGGAAGAGGCGGAAGAGGGGGCTGCGGCGCTTCTCGGGAATCTCCTCGGCCCAGTCGAAGTCGTGGTCCAGCTTCGGGTTCGAGCCTTCCGCCCAGCGCTTGTAGGCCGCCAGCAGGGTGCCGAACTGGGTGCCCCAGTCGCCCAGATGGTTCAGGCGCTGCACGGAGGCGCCCAGGTAGCGGTTCACCTGGGCCAGGGCGTGGCCGATCATCGTGGAGCGCAGGTGGCCGATGGTGAAGAGCTTGGCGATGTTGGGGGAGCTGTACTCCACCAGCACCGTCTGGCCCGTCTGCGGGGCGCTGCCGTAGGGCGTCTCCCCCAGGAGGGCCTCCAGGAGCACCCGGGCGCGGGTCTCGGGCAGAAGGCGCAGGTTCAGGTAGGGACCCGCGGCGACGAGTTCCGCGCCTTCGAGGGCGAGGCTGGAGGCGAGTTCCTGGGCCAGCTGGGCGGGGTTGCGCCCGAGGGCCTTGGCGGCGCGGAAGCAGGGGAAGGCGAGGTCCCCCAGCGCGCCGTTCTTCGGGCGCTCGAGGGTGATGGCCTGGCCTGGCAACGCCTCCGCCAGGGACGAGCTGAACTGGTCCTTGAACTGCTGCATGGGGATTCCTTGGCCGGGCGCGGGGCCTTGGACTAGCATGGGGGACGCCACCCCCTCCTGGGAAGGCCCAAAAGGCGCTTCACGCGCCGCTTTTTCCCTTGACGTTCCAGGGGTGCGAGGTAAGATGATCACTCGCGCTTCCCGGGTTCCACTGGAAGCAGGAGTCCCTGAATGGCCAACCACAAGTCCGCTGCCAAGAAAGCCCGTCGCGATGCCGAGGCCCGGCTCCGCAACCGGTCCAACCGCTCCTCCATGCGCACCGCCCTGAAGCGCTTCCTGTCCGCGGTCGCCACGGGGAACAAGGCCGAGGCCCAGTCCCTGCTGCCCACGACCCTTGGCATGGTGGACAAGGCCTGCCGCAAGGGCGTGCTGCACAAGAACGCCGCCAACCGCTACAAGAGCCGGCTGACCCTCAAGGCCAACGCACTGGCCTAGGCTTCCGATCCAGACTCCCGAAAGGCCCGGCCCGTCCGGGCCTTTTCGTGCATTCGGAGCGGAAGGCACGGCGGCGTCGGATAGGGATGGGGAAAAACCGTCCGTTCCTGGAATGTCACAAAAAAGGCGTTGTCTCCGGAGCCCGGATGGCGTACCACAGACGGTTGGCCGGGCGGGTGCATCGCCGGCCGCAAGGATGACCTCACCCCAACCTGGAGTTCCATGCATGCTTGGTCGGCGTTCCGACTGACCTTCGGCCTCTTCGTGCGCCCGATGGCGCGCCTGGCAGTCCTTCCGCTCGCGGTCCTGGCCCTCTCCTGCGGGGGCGGTGGAGGAGGGAACGGCGCGCCCAAGACCCCCAGCACGCCCCAGTTGACGGGGCCCCAGGGCCAGACCGTGCTGGAGGGGGCTTCCGTCAATCTCAGGGTGTCGGCCACGGCCAACGGCACCCTGAGCTACCAGTGGAAGAAGGATGGCCAGGACCTGTCCGGGAAGACCACCGCCACGCTGGGCTTCGGCGCCGTGGCGCTGTCGGACGCAGGCAGCTACACCGTGGTGGTGACCAACACCTTGAATGGCACCACGGCCACCGCCACCAGTTCGGCCGCGACCCTTACGGTGAACGAGGCGCCGACAGCACCCGTTTTCACCACCTCGCCCCTGCCCCAGACCGTGACGGAAGGGGCCAGCGTGACCCTGACGGCCCTGGCCACGGGCAACGGCACCCTCAGCTACCAGTGGCAGAAGGGCGGCGCGGACCTGCCCGGCAAGACCGATCCCACCCTCGCCTTCAGCTCCGTGGCGCTGTCCGATGCGGGCAGCTACACCGTGGTGGCCACGAACGCCAAGAACGGCGCCACCCGCACGGCCACCAGCTCTGCGGTCGTCCTGACGGTCAACGCCGCTGGAAGCTTCGCCATCACCGTGGACCCGCAGCCAGCCACGGTGACCGTGCCCGACGCGGCGACCTTCACGGTGACAGCCACAGGTACCGGCCTCAGCTACGCCTGGTATGAGGGCGAAGGGCAGAATCTGACCCTCATCGCCGGGGCCACGGGGCCCAGCTACACCACGCCCGCGACCTTCCTGGATCCCGCTAAGAACAGCTACACCTACACGGTGAAGGTGACCTGCGGCAGCGAGGTGCAGAGCCGCACCGCGACCCTCACGGTGCAGCAGCCGGACCCCTGCTACGCGGGGGATCCTGAGGCGGTGCCGACCCGCACGGACCTGAAGACCCTGGAATATGCCGCCTTCTATTCCAGCTGCGGGGCCTTCCGCCTCGCCTACGACGAAACCCTGATGGACCCCCTGTGGTCCGCCTACTGCACCTACCGCATCGAGACGCCCCTCAGCTTCGACAACAAGGACAACTACGTTGCCGACCCCCGCACCACCACCCAGGTGGGGGATGGTGATTTCACGCGCACTGGCTACAGCCGCGGCCACATGTCCGTGCAGGCGGACCTGGGACGCCGCTACGGCAGCCCCGCGGCCCTAGCCAGCTGCACCACCACGAACCTCTGCCCTCAGGCGATGGACCACAACAACAACCTGTGGAACTACCTGGAGCAGGAGGTGTCCGGCGTATGGTCTGGAAGTGCATGGACCAAGCCGGGTCTGGTGGGTGCTACGAACCGCCTGTGGATCACCACGGGCCCCGTCTTCACCAGCGGCACGCTGCGCCGCACGGTGGGGGACACCGGCAAGGGCATGGCCATCCCCGACGGCTTCTACAAGGTCATGGTCAAGGAGGTGGCTGGCAAGCCCAAGGCGTTGGCGATCCTCACACCCCACGAGCCCACGCCGGCCTACGCCGACATCTGGAAGTACGTCACCTCCGTGGCCCGCATCGAGGAACTGACGGGCTTGAACCTCTATCCGTCCCTTGCCGGGACCGCGGCGGAGATCGCCGCCTTCAAGGCCGAGGTGGACGTGCGGAACTGGGGCGCTCCCTTTGCGCGCACCGACAGCAAGCCCAACGTCCACATGGTGGCGCCCAGCTGGGATGCCGCGCCCCTGGGCGTCAACGCCAGCTTCACCTTCAAGGGGGCCGCCACGGTCTCTTCGGGCCGCATTTCCAGCACCGCTTGGGACTTCGGGGATGGCGCCAGCGCTTCCGGCCTGGAGGCCTCCCACGCCTACGCCAGCAACGGCACCTACACCGTGACCTTCACCGCCACCACGGAGGGCGGCCAGAGCACCCAGATCACGCGCACGGTGGAAGTGACGGGCGGCAACAGCGCCCCCACCGTCACCGGGCTTCCCGCCGCCGCCAGCACGCTGGTGGACACCGCCAAGGACCTGGCCTTCACGGTGGCGGACGACAGCACCGACGTGGGCAGCCTGGTGCTTGCGGCCAGCTCCAGCGATGAGAGCAAGGTACCCAACAGTGGCCTCAGCATCACGGGAACGGGCGCGAGCCGCACCCTCCACATCGTGCCCGCCGCCGGCGCCACGGGCAGCCTGACCCTGACCCTGACCGTGAAGGATGGGGACAACGCCACGACCACCAAGACCATCCCCTTCAACATCACGAGCGGGTCGGGAAGCGGGCAGCTCATCATCAGCCAGTACTACGAGGGCGATACCACCGCGAGCCGCTTCGTGGAGCTGACGAACGTGGGGGATGCCGCCATGAACCTCGCTGCGCCCCAGATCTACCTCCTGCTCTACTCCAACCCCAATGCCACGACGGGGAACGGCTGCGACACCAAGACGCCCAGTGCCACGGCGCTCACGGGGACCCTGGAGCCGGGCCAGTCGATCCTGTTCATGCAGGACGGCAGTACGGATCCTGACTATGCCAAGCAGCTTGCCACCAGCGGTGCCTGCTCCTTCAACGGGAACGATGTCGTGGCCCTCTCCACCTCCAATGCCCTGGGAACGGGCTGGACCCAGCGCCTGGACATGATCGGGCTCCAGGACGGCACGGACTGGGGCAAGGACAGGAGCTTCGTGCGCAAGGGCAGCATCCGTACGCCGAACGCCACCTATGCGCCCTCCGAGTGGGATGGTTACACCTGCGCTCAGGTCAAGGCCGCCGCCCCGGGGAACACGGAGCGTCTCGGCTCCCACGTCACTACGCACTGATCCCCCAGGCCCCTGGGTGGGGCCCCGGGCTTCGGCCCGGGGGCCTTTGTTTCGGGGCTGCCAGAAAGGGGGGATGCAGGGTCTTCCGCGGTCCCCTTTTCCCGCCCGCCGCCGGGGTCTGGCCTTCGTGGCCTGCGCCGGCGTGCTCTGGAGCAGCAGCGGGCTCTTCATCAAGGTGCTGCCCCTCACGGCCTGGCAGATCGCCGCGTGGCGCAGCCTGGTGGCGGGCCTGACCATCCTGGTCCTGGCGGCCCTCTTCCGGGTGCGCATCCGGCTCGTGCCGGACCGCCTGAACCTGTTGGGTGCCTGCGCCTACGCGGGGGTGCTCGTGCTCTTCGTGGTGGCCACCAAGCTCACCACCGCGGCGAACGCGATCTTCCTGCAGTTCACGGCGCCCATCTACCTGCTGGTCCTGGAACCCTGGGCGCTGGGCACCCGCTTCCGGCGCAGGGACCTCTGGGCCGTGCTGGCCTGCCTGGGCGGCATGGGGCTCTTCTTCGTGGGGCGCCTGGGGCCGGGCCACCTGCTGGGAAACCTGCTGGCCCTCGCCAGCGGTGCCTGCCTCGCCTGCTTCTCCCTGCTGCTCAAGCGCCGCAGCCTCGCGCACCCGGGGGAAAGCCCCGTGGGGGTGGTGGTGCTGGGGAACGCCGCGGTCTTCCTGCTCTGCCTTCCCATGCTGCTGCTCGGGCGGGGGCCCGTTCCCACGCCCGCCCACGCGGGGGCGCTGCTCTTCCTGGGCGTCGTGCAGCTGGGCCTGGCCTACTTCCTGTTCGCCCAGGGCATGCGCAGCGTCTCCGCCACCGCCGCGGGCATCACGAGCATGCTGGAGGCGGTCTTCAACCCCGTGTGGGTCTTCCTGGGCACCGGCGAGCGTCCCGGCCCCTATGCCCTCCTGGGAGGCTGCATCATCCTCGGCGTGGTGCTCCTATACAGCCTGGTGGACGCCGGGGAGCACGGCCTGGAGCTGGGGCCAGGGGCCTGAAGAACGCGACCGCCCCTCCCGCGCCGCCAGGGCCCGGGGGGGGGGGACGCGGGGGCCCGGGGGACGTCCGGGGGGCCGGGCGGCGGCCGGGCCCCCGACGG
>CAXYVC010000137.1:0-6656 GCA_964292295.1 uncultured bacterium | reverse complement strand
CGGCGGGCAGCGGAGGCATGGGCAACGCTCGTGGGTTCCCCCGCAGCCTACGATCCTGGGGTCCAAAAAGCCACAAAGTATTGACCCATGGATGCTTTCTGGAGATCCCCCGGTTGGGGCGTGAAATCGTTTCGCCATGGAAAGATTCGTGTGCTAAGGTTCTGGACGCGAAATGGGAGCGCCCCGGGGGCGCCGCTTGAAAAGGAAGCCGTCCATGGCCTGTTCTTCCGGCTGCTCCGGTGGGAGTGCCCTCGAGGGCATGGATCCCGTCTCCCGGGAAGTGCTGCTCCAGTTCCGGCGGAACGCCCACCTGAAGCGCCAGCTCCTTCAGCGCACCCTCGGGCTGAGCCCGATCCAGGCGGAATGCCTGGCCGTGCTCGGCGAGCACGACAGCATCACCCAGCGGGACTTCGGCGAATACCTCCATTTCGCGCCGGCCACGCTCACGGCCATGCTCCAGCGCCTGGAGCGCCAGGGGCTGATCGTGCGCTGGGCGGACGAAAGGGACCAGCGCCTGATGCGTCTGCGCCTGAGCGAGGCGGGGCACGTGATGCGCGATCGGATCCTGAACACCTTCCACGAGAACATCCAGCACACGCTCGGGGCCCTCAGCGGGGAGGATCGCGCCGAGCTCGCGCGCATCCTGAGGCTGCTCTGCGACCACATCGCGGGGGTCCTGGAGACGGCGAAGGGCAGGGGAAGCCTTGCCCGCGCACCCCAGGCCGCGGACGACGGGAACGTTTGAACCTTTTCACGGATCTTTCTTTCTTCATCGAGGTGAACCATGCGCTTTGAACGCAACACGGCCTGTCTGGCTGCCGCGGGTCTGGTCGGAGTGATGGGGGGAGCCCTGGGCTGCCGGAAGGCGCCCGCGCCCCGGATGGTTCCGGAGGTTTCGGTCCAGACGCTGGCCACGGAGCGGGCCGTCCTCACGACGGAGCTTCCCGGGCGCACTTCGGCCTTCCTGGTGGCCGAGATCCGGCCCCAGGTGAACGGGCTCATCCTGAAGCGGCTCTTCCAGGAGGGCTCCGAGGTCCGCGCCGGCAGCGTGCTCTACCAGATCGATCCGGCCCCGTACAAGGCGGCGCTGGACCAGGCCAAGGCCACCCTGGCGGCGGCGGAAGTGAGCCTCCCCTCCATCCGCTCCCGCGCCGAGCGCACCAAGGGACTGGTGGGCATCCACGCCGTGGGGCAGCAGGAGGCGGACGAGGCCGAGGCGGCCTACCAGAAGGCCCTCGCCGGCGTGGCCTCCGCCAAGGCGGCCGTGGAGAGCGCACGCATCAACCTGGCCCACACGCCCATCACGGCGCCCATCTCCGGGCGCATCGGGGCCTCCGGCGTCACGGTGGGCGCCCTCGTGACCGCCTACCAGGCCACGGCCCTGGCCACCGTGCAGCAGATGGATCCCATTTACGTGGACGTGACCCAGAGCAGTTCCGACCTGCTCAAGTTGCGCCGCAGCCTCGAGAACGGCCGGCTGAAGAGCAGCGACGGCGCCCGGAAGGTGCGGCTGTTCCTGGAGGACGGCACGCCCTACCCCCTGGAGGGCAAGCTCCAGTTCCGCGACGTGACCGTGGAACCCTCCACGGGCGCCGTCACGCTGCGCATGGTCTTCCCCAACCCCAAGCAGATCCTCCTCCCCGGCATGTTCGTGCGGGCCGTGGTGGAGGAGGGCGTGGATTCTCGCGCCATCCTCGCCATGCAGGAGGGCGTCACCCGCGACGTGAAGGGCAACGCCACCGCCCTGGTGGTGAACCCCGCCGGCGTGGTGGAGCAGCGCGTCCTCACCGTGGACCGGGCCGTGGGCAGCAAGTGGCTGGTCACGGGCGGACTCTTCGCCGGGGATCGCCTGATCGTGGAGGGCCTGCAGAAGGTCAAGCCCGGCATGACCGTGAAGGCCGTCCCCTTCGCGCCCCAGGCGCAGGGGGCCGCTCCCTCCGCGCTCCGGAACTAGGAGAGGACGCGCATGTCTCGCTTCTTCCTCGACCGCCCCGTCTTCGCCTGGGTCATCGCCATCGCCATGATGGTGCTGGGCGCCATGGCCATCTACCTGCTGCCGGTGAGCCAGTACCCGCCCATCGCGCCGCCTTCCATCAGCATCACCGCCTCGTACCCGGGCGCCTCTGCCAAGACGGTGGAGGACAGCGTCATCCAGATGATCGAACAGAAGATGACGGGCCTGGACAAGATGCTCTACATGTACTCCACGGCGGATTCCTCCGGGAGCGCGAACGTCACCCTCACCTTCGCGCCGGGCGCGGGCCCCGACATGGCCTGGTCGAAGGTCCAGAACAAGCTCCAGCTGGCCATTCCGTGCCTGCCCACCGTGGTGCAGACCATGGGCGTCTCCGTGAGCAAGTCCACGCGGAACTACCTGATCATCACGGCCCTCACCACGGATGACGGCAGCATGAGCAACGCTGATCTCACGGACTACGCCAAGTCCAAGATCGAGTCCGTCCTGGCCCGCGTGAAGGGCGTGGGCGAGGTGCAGGTCTTCGGCACCGGCTACTCCATGCGCGTGTGGTTCGATCCCGACAAGCTCACCAAGTACGGGATGACCTCCGACGACATCGCGGCGGCCGTGCGGGCCTACAACGTGGAGGTCTCCGCCGGCCAGCTGGGTGGCGGACCCGCCCTGCCGGGTCAGCGCCTGAACGCCTCGATCCTGGTGCAGTCGATGCTCGTGACGCCCCAGGAGTTTGCCAACATCCCCATCCGCACCAACCCCGACGGCTCTGTCGTGCGCATCAAGGACATCGGACGCACGGAGCTTGCCAGCGAATCTGCCGACACCAAGTTCCTCTACAACGGAAGGCCCGCGGCGGGCATCGCCATCCGCCAGGAGGCTGGGGCCAACGCCCTGGAGACGGCTGAAGGTGTGAAGGCCAAGATGAAGGAGCTTTCCCGTTTCTTCCCGGAAGGCGTGAAGGTCGTCTATCCCTACGACACCACGCCCTTCGTGCGGGTGGCCATCCACGAGGTCGTGAAGACCCTCTTTGAGGCCGTCATCCTGGTGTTCCTGGTGATGTACCTCTTTATGGGGAACCTGCGGGCCACGCTGATTCCGACCATCGCCGTGCCCGTGGTGCTGCTGGGCACTTTCGGAGTGATGGCGGCCTTCGGCTACTCCATCAACATGCTCACGATGTTCGCCATGGTGCTGGCCATCGGCCTCCTGGTGGACGACGCCATCGTGGTGGTGGAGAACGTGGAGCGCGTGATGAGCGAGGAGGGGCTGGGCCCCTGGGAGGCCACGCGCAAGTCCATGGACGAGATCCAGAGCGCCCTCATCGGCATCGGCCTCACGCTGTCCGCCGTGTTCGGCCCCATGATCTTCTTCCCCGGCTCCACGGGCGTGATCTACCGCCAGTTCTCGGTCACGGTCATCGCCGCCATGATGCTGTCCGTGGTGGTGGCCCTGGTGCTCACCCCCGTGCTCTGCGCCACGCTGCTGAAGCCCGTGGAGAAGGGCCACGAGGCCGCGGAGACCGGCTTCAAGCTCTTCCGGCCCTTCTTCCTGTGGTTCGACCGCAGCTTCAACCGTGTGCGGGACCTCTACATGCAGTACGTCGGCTTCATCCTGGGCCGCAAGGCGCGCTTCGGCGTCATCTTCCTGGGGCTCGTCGCCGCCATGGGGCTGCTCTACCTCCGCATGCCCACCGGCTACCTGCCGGACGAGGACCAGGGCACCCTCATGACCATGATCCAGCTGCCCGTGGGCTCCACCCTGGAGCAGACCGAGGCCGTCGTGCAGCAGGTGCAGAAGCACTTCCTGGAAGAGCAGAAGGATGCGGTGGAATCCACCCTGGGCGGTGCGGGCATGAGCTTCGCTGGCACCGGCCAGAACCAGGCCATGATGTTCGTGAAGCTGAAGGACTGGCACCTGCGCAATCGGCCCGAGCTGAAGGCCAAGGCCGTGGCGGGCCGCGCGATGGGGGCCTTCGCCCGCATCAAGGGTGCGAGCATCTTCTGCTTCCCGCCCCCCGCCGTGACGGAGCTGGGCAACGCCACGGGCTTCGATTTCATGCTCCAGGACCGCGGCGACATGGGCCACGAGAAGCTGACCCAGGTCCAGAACCAGCTGCTGGGCATGGCCGCCCAGGATCCCCGCCTGGCGCGCGTCCGCCCCAACGGCATGGCCGACGTGCCCCAGTACAAGGTGGACATCGACTGGGAGAAGGCCGGCGCGCTGGGGGTTCCCATCAGCAGCGTCCAGAGCTACGTGTCCGCGGCCTTCGGCAGCCAGTACATCAACAACTTCGTGCAGGGCGGCCGCGTGAAGCGCGTGTATGCCCAGGCGGACGCACCCTTCCGCATGGCGCCCGAGGACTTCCACCGCATCCACGTGCGCAACACCAAGGGGGAGCTCGTGCCCCTGTCCGCCATCGCCACGGGGCGCTGGGTCTACGGCTCGCCGCGCCTGGAGCGCTACAACGGCTTCCCTGCCCTGAACATCCAGGGGGAGCCTGCCCAGGGGCACAGCACGGGCGAGGCCATGCTGGCCATGGAGGAGATCGTGAAGAAGCTGCCTCAGGGCACCGCTTCTGAATGGACGGGCCTCTCCTACCAGCAGCGCCAGTCCGAATCCCAGGCGGGGCTGCTGTACGGCTTCTCGATTCTGGTGATCTTCCTGGTGCTGGCGGCCCTCTACGAGAGCTGGACCGTGCCCATCACGATCCTGATGGCGCTGCCCCTCGGCATCATCGGCGGCGTGATCGCGTCCTCCCTGCGGGGGATGTCCAACGACGTGTATTTCCAGATCGGCCTGCTCACGGTGCTGGGCCTCACCACGAAGAACGCCATCCTCATCGTGCAGTTCGCGAAGGGCCACCTGGAGCAGGGCATGGGGCTCATCGAGGCCACCCTCGAGGCGGCCAAGCTGCGCCTCCGGCCCATCCTCATGACCTCCATCGCCTTCGGCTTCGGCGTGCTGCCGCTGGCCATGGCCTCCGGCGCCGGTGCCGGGGCACAGATGGCCATCGGCACCAGCGTGCTGGGCGGCATGATCACGGCCACCTTCCTGGCGATCTTCTTCATCCCGCTGTTCTACGTGGTGGTGGTCCGCTTCTTCTCCCGGAAGCAGGCGGAGCCCGTGGTGCAGGTTCTTCCCTCGGTGGAGGAGTGACATGAAACACGCGATCCTCTCCCTTTCCACCCTGCTGCTGGCCACGGGCTGCACGATGGCGCCCCGCTACACCCGCCCGGAGGCGCCGGTGCCGGCCCAGCTGCCGGCGGCCCCCCAGGCGGAGGGCGCCCTGGCCGCGGACGCGCGCTGGCAGGACTACTTCACGAACCCCGGCCTCCAGGCCGTGGTGAAGCTGGCCTTTGTGCACAACCGCGACCTGCGCATCGCCGCCCTGAACGTGGAGCGGATGCAGGCCGCCTACCGCATCCAGCGCTCCGAACTCCTGCCGGGCATCGGCGTGATGGGGAACGGCAGCAAGTACCGCCTTCCCGAGAAGATGAACAACGGCACGGCCAAGCTGGTGGAGCAGGACAGCGTCAACGTGGGCCTGATGTCCTGGGAGCTCGACTTCTTCGGGCGCATCCGCAGCCTGAAGAGCCGGGCCCTGAACCAGTACCTGGCCACCGAGCAGGCCCAGGCCTCCGCGCGGATCTCCCTCGTGGCCGCCGTGGCCCAGGCCTATCTGGCCTACGCGGCGGACCAGGAGAACCTGACGCTGGCCACGGCCACCTTCGAGGCCCAGAAGGCCTACCACGACCTGATCGCCAAGAGCCGGGCCTTGGGCGTCGCCTCCGATCTGGAGCTGCGCCAGGCGCAGAGCCAGATGGAGACGGCCCGCGCCGACGTGGCGAAGTTCCGCGGCCTGGTGGCCGTGGACCGGCACGCCCTCGACCTCGTGGCGGGGACGCCCGTTCCGGTGGACCTGCTGCCCAAGGGACTGGATGCCGCCGGTGAGCTGAAGGACCTCGCCGCAGGCCTTTCCTCCGAGGTGCTGCTGCGCCGTCCCGACATCCTCATGGCCGAGTACCAGCTCAAGGCGGCCTACGGGAACATCGGCGCGGCGCGGGCGGCCTTCTTCCCGAGCATCAGCCTCACCGCGGGCTTCGGCACCATGAGTCCGGACTTCTCGGGGCTCTTCGATTCAGGCACGCGCACCTGGAGCTTCACGCCGAAGGTCGTGATGCCCATCTTCGCCGGAGGTTCGCTCCTGGCGAACCTGAAGGTGTCCAAGGTGGACCGCGACATCGCCCTCGCCACCTACGAGAAGGCCATCCAGACCGCCTTCCAGGAGGTGGCCAACGGGCTGGCGCGCCGCGAGGCCTTCGTGGAACAGGTGGACGCCCAGCGCAGCCTGGTGGAGGCCCTGGCCGAGAGCTACCGCCTCTCCGATGCCCGCTACAAGGAGGGGCTCGACGGCTACCTGAGCGTGCTGGTTGCCCAGCGCGCCCTCTACGCGGCCCAGCAGGGCTTCGTGGCCACGCGCCTGGCGCGCCAGGTGAACCAGATCACCCTCTACAAGGCCCTGGGCGGGCGGATGTAGCGCTCTGCTTCCCGTCCGTATGAAGGTAGGCGCGCCCGGGAGGGCGCGCCTTCCTTCGTACCAAGACATCCTTCCACCCCAGATGTTGCAAGTGGGGATGCCCCGTCCCTGCCGGGCGCCGTGCATCCGAGCGCTTCCGGCGCGCGA